>NZ_JBFRMM010000014.1:0-157303 GCF_041470465.1 Vibrio sp. 10N.261.55.F4
TGCTTATTATCCATACAAGCATTTAAGACGGATTCTGTAGTTGACCCGATCTAGTGGAGACATCCTTGTCGATATTGTTTTAGCCTTCAGTAACCTTTACTTTGTTGTACTCACGTAGAGCTCGCCCTCCGATCGGATCTATACAGGTTAAGTTGATTAAGTATTCGTTGGTTGAAAGCAGGTTGGCGGCCTCAGTCAGTGTAGACGCATATACCTTATTCTTAGCTTTGTTGGTCCTATTAGAATCGGTGGGCGTATGAACTTTTCCATTTAGTATATATTGACCATCGAGGTTCTGTTTTGCGACGAACTCTAGGCCTTTAACTTTACCGCGTGTACCTATAGCTGAGATTTTTATTACGTTCTTATATGTCATTTTGGGTTTCTCTGAATTGCATCCATAGATCATAAATTGCCAAGCCTGCATAATCAAAAAATAAATTAATACCTAAAAATCAGTAGGACAATGTGTGTTGTAACGAGCATGCAAGAAATTTAAAAGCGATGTCCAACGCTTGGTATTTTCGGCTTACTTCAGTTTAAACGTCTATGTCACAATGGATTAAATTCTAGTCATAACGTCACTCACACCCATACATAGTCTGCTTTCTACGAGGGAATGAACATGAAACAAGGAATTTTCAAGAACCTGAAGCTGGCATTAGGTGTTGGTTTTGGTGTTGCCATTCATCAGTACTTTTTTATGACGGATGGTGTGTTTGATTTCTATCGGCCAATGGTGGCGTTTGCTTTTACGTTTGTAGTGAGCAGTATTGGTACACTTCTAAAAGAAAGAATCATGCGTAACAAGCAGACTAAAGGGACATCATGACTAAAATCTATTTCGTATGTGGCTTTATCGGCTCAGGTAAGACGACTTACTCGAAAGCGCTTGCAAAAAAGCATGGCGCCTTTCGTTTCTCGATTGATGAGTGGATGATTCCTTTGTATGGCGAGCATATGGAGCGTGAAGTTTTTGACCGCCGGCTGGCTACGCTACAAGGTTTATTCAAAGACTCTGCAATGCAGCTCTTTTCCTTGGGTGTTCCGGTGATTTTTGACTTTGGTTTTTGGCGTAAATCAAACCGAGATTCTTTTACAAGCTGGGCATCAAACCTAGGCGTGGACAGCGAAGTTCACTATCTTGATGTTCCATTTGAGACTTGTAAGGAGAGGGCATTCAGCCGTAACTCGGATCTCAAGGGTAAGTCTTATGAAATGACGCCTGAAATGTTAGATCTGTTTTGGTCTTGGTTTGAGGTTCCAACTTCAAATGAAAATGTTGTTTGGGTTCAACAGGAAGTTCAATAAGGTATGTAGTCAGGCGCGAAGGTGAGTGGTGTTTTTGTTATCTAGCTTGTGTTCTAAGTCTCACATTACATTGGGTTTATGAAAGTCTGAGTCGTCCGTCGAATAGTAGAGTAACAAGGGCATTTCTCATGCCGTATTTTTGGTAATTAGTTCTTCCTGTCGATTATCGAATTTGTCCTAAACCCACTATTAAGGCAGGGAACCCCAATGAATAGAACGCTATGGTTCGCACTCATTTCGCTTTTGTTTTCAATGACAATGGTATTTTGTACATACAGTTATGGCATAGAGAGCCACGTTGAAGTAACCACACTCACTTTAGTATTGTCTGGCCCTCTGATTTTTACCTTTGCGCTTGTTGTCATTTTTTGTGGCGCACCAGTCATTAGCAAGTACAAGTTACTTGGAACCATCGCAATTTGTGTGCATGGATTTACAGCCTCACTGCATGTGCTGTGGAACGGATTTATGTTCGTCGATGTGATTAATAAACAAGGCTTAGGTCCGGGACAAGGTTATTCTGGCTTGATACTTTGGGTTGGTAGTATCAAGGCGATGCTACTTGGTTTGGTTGTGGGAGTATGCCTGCATTACTTGCTACGATTTTTTAGAAAGGCTGCAGTAAGATAACTGTTGGCTAGTTAGTGGATTGTTCGTTGTCTATGGGAGTTGTCGCTGTGTTTTATAGTAAGGAATTCAACAAGGGATTGCTGCTCATCCTTGTTGCGATAAGTGCTTTCATTGTCGTTACCTCTGATAATAACCCCGGGACATTAATCGCTCACGCCATCAACGGCTTAATTGCTTTGCTCTTTTTCTCCATGACCATTGAGGTTAAAGACAATGTACTAAGCTGGTATTTCGGGTTTGGCTTTTTGCGTAAGAATGTAGAAGTGTCAGACATTACCGAGACATCGTTCTATCAAAGCAAGTGGTATCAAGGTATTGGCATCCGAATGCTGAGCGATGGTTGGTTGTATAATGCATCGATAGGTTCAGCGCTGAAGTTAAGCCTAAGCAATGGAAAGCATGTTTACATTGGTTGTAAGGATACGGACGGTTTAAAGCTGGCCTTGAAAATCGCTAACGAACAGATAACTCAAAATTGATTTACGAGGCTTGGCATTTTTCATTTCAAGTTGGACTAATGTTTAAGGCTCTTTGCTTTAAGTGAGCTGCATTTTAATATCACAACAAGTGAATCGGAGATTGAATGGACAAAGCAATCAAAACACATTTCGACGAGTATCCCGATGATGTTCGAGCTCGGCTTGAAGAGTTGCATGCATTAATTTTTGAACTTTGTTCTGATTTGGATTTAGGTGACGTCGAAGAGTCTCTGAAATGGGGCGAGCCGAGTTACAGCGTTAAGACGGGCAGTCCAATTCGAATCGATTGGAAATTAAAATCGCCAAATAACTATTACTTGTTCTTTAACTGTCAAACAAAGCTAATCGACACATTCAGAGAATTGCACGATGACACATTGGCATTTCAAGGTAATCGGGCAATCATCTTGAACCTAACTGAACCACTTCCCAAAGCACCAATCAAGCAGTGCTTAGAGTTAGCCTTAACTTATCAACAACGAAAACATCTACCGCTTCTTGGCGCGTAATTCTTACGCGCTGTCATTATATTTCTTAAACTGGTTATCTGTGTTCTAGCTATCACTCTTTAAAGCGTTAAGAGTGTACCATCTTGATTAGTATCAAGAGGCTAGGGAATCTCTATAACCAACGCTGATTGTATTGCTTACCGTTTAAAAAGGTGTTCTAGTCACCTTGTATTTCAGACTTAAAAGGAAGTTGCATGAATTTAGATAAAGCCAAGAAACGTATCGCAAAGCAGGTTAAAAAAAGGCGACCACGGATACCCAAAAATCACGTTAGCGTACTACGGAGCGACCAAAGATCTCGCAACGGAAGTCGCGGTTCAATTTATGCTGGGTGAGGGCGATGGTGTTCAAGAAGAGCGTTTTTCTTGTGAAACCGAAATCCGAGATAATGAATTAGTTCAAACGACGTTACTCAAGATAATCGAGCGAGCAAATGTTAACTCAGTGATTGAAGTTGAAGGCGTGGCTGTTCTTTAGTTTGCTTTAGCCTGGAAACGAAGCCAACACGAGAACTCAGGTGTATAATCCACATTTTTATCGAATTAGGCAGGACACATGGCGATCTCGTTTGAAACTCAAAGACTAAAAGTAGAAGAAGTCGCAGGTGAACTTACTGTTCCTGAACGTTCGGCTCTGCTTGAGCGAGTACCTGGCATTCTAATCCCGTCAGTCGTTGAAAACCTTCCACCATACTTTCACGGTCTTGTGTCAGGTGAGCTGGCTGAAATTTGGCTCGACCGAATGTTGTCGGGGAGCCGCTTACTTCAAGTGAAATCCAACGATAATCAATTGATTGGTTTTCTGTTCGCTTATGTAGAAGACGAAAGTGATGCTCATATTGGCTACTTGCTTGCAGAAGAGTTCTGGGGCAAGGGTTTAGCGAGTGAGTTACTGAAGGGTTTCATCACAGAAGTCGCTAAAATGGAGTCATGGTCAACACTGACTGGCGGTGTCGGTCGTTCAAACATAGCCTCTGCCAACTTACTTAAAAAGCTAGGTTTTGTTGAGCAAGCCTCTGACGAAAGTGCTGTGGTTTTCTATGAATATAAGCTTTCTCGTCTTAACTCTTAATTATTAACTCTGAGCTCTTAACTCTCAGTTCTCAATTTCTAATCCCTATCTCAAGCCATATCTGCGTTATACATTCATTGCCAATGTTTACGTCAATTGATAGGGAAGAAACCTTATTACACCATTCAACTGAGAACCGAGAGCAGCGAGTCTAGTTAACGTGGGCTAATTCGGCACTCTGTGTTTCATTAGCGACTTTCCAATCGCCCTCTAAGGCTTTATAAAAAACAGGCTTTGTATCCACATTAGACCATACTGGTTTAGCGACCTCGACCATCTACCATTACGATGATTGTTTTAGAGATGATGCTGAGATCAGCGGCAATCCAAGACTTAACCGAACATAGGCTTAGTGCATAACTGTGGTCAAAACCTACTTTACGACGTACATCATCAATACAGGTGTCGTAACCTTGATTTACTTGTGCAAGCCCTGTAATACCAGGCATTACACCGTATGTACGGTCGGCAAAGTAAGGAATTTCGTTCTCTAGTTTGGTGTAAAAAGTAGGGCGTTCAGGGCGCGGGCCAATTAGAGACATTTCACCTTTCAGTACATTGATCAGTTGTGGCAGTTCATCAAGACGTGTCTTTCTCAAAAAGCGGCCAACAGGCGTGATTCGTGGGTCATTTGCGGTAGCCCAAACTGCACCAGAGCGAGTTTCTGCATCCTCGTACATGCTACGGAATTTCATGATCTCAAAGATTTCCATTTTCTCCGGTGTCGATTTACCAACGCGCAATTGACGGTAGAAAATAGGGCCACGAGAAGTGAGTGCAATCGCCATCGCAATCAACGGAAATACGGGCGCTAGCAAAATCAAAGCAATCAGTGAGCTTACAAAATCGAAAGTACGTTTAGCACGTGAGATTTTGTATTGGTATAGGTTTTGGGTAGATAGCTGTTCGATGTTCATCATAATAAGTCCTTAATGATTTGCTCGTGTCCAAGGTGAGTTTTCTAGTCCGATTAGGTAACGAATGCCACCAATGAAGTTGGCGTAGTGTCCAACTATCAAATAAGAGATTAATGAAATAGGTTTGTTTACTAGACGCTTTGGTAAGATGCAGCCAAGGACGCCAATGGTATAAACGGCAACTTGAGCCCATAACAGCGCTTCAAATACCAAGTAGTTGCTAAGTAAGATTGAGCACACTAAGCACACAATCATTAAATATGGAGTGAGTAGGCGAAGTCCTTTTCCTGAAAAGAACGCAAACGCGATGCCTTTAAACTTCGGGCTGAACAAGGCAAATAATCGAATCGCTTGTTGCATGTTGCCCGCTGAAATACGAAGTCTTCTTTTGAAGTCTGTTTCTAGGTTCGATTCTTCTAGCTCTAATGCAACCATTTGGGTTTCGTATTCGGCGATGTAACCTTGTTTAACGATTTGCATCGGTAAGATGAAATCATCATTAATAGTGTTGAGTGGAAGCAGTTCAAACAGGTGTGTTCTAAACAAGTAGAAAGCGCCATGAGAACCCAAGCTAGAACCTAACGAAGCCTCAGACTCTTTAACCGCGGTTTGGTACTGCCAATACGTGTTTTCGCCTTCATTGCCTGTTGGACAAAGTTGATACGTTGCGTTTACCACTCCAACCTTGTCACTTTCAAAATGAGCGGCAGCTATAAGCAAAGCATCCAATGAAATAAGGGCAGAAACATCACTCATCGCCGTGATATCACTGGTTATACGTGTCACTTCTTCATTAACAACCGCGACTTTACCTCGGTTTACTTGATGGTCATGTATCTCAAAATAAACATCACTGCACATCGCTTCTTGGATGGTCATTTGTGCAATGGCGACTGTGTTATCAGTGCAACCATCGCAAGCGATAATGACTTCCAATTTCTTTTTTGGGTAATCGAGTGAAGCAAGGTTACGAATCTTGTCTGCGATCCACTGTTCTTCGTTAAATGCAGGAACAAGAACGGTGATGGTCGGCAACGTGCAATCTTGCTGTTCCTCTTTGTAGCAACGATGACTCTCTTCAACTTTGCGTGCGGGGTGGCTTTTCGCATACCAACGCAGTAACAAAGGGTAGGCTGCGTGATGATAGACAATCAACGCACCTGAAAACAAACAAAGTCCCGCAAGCAACCAATCAATCATGCGTAAGCTCCTTCTGATATATCGTTGTAAGACGAAACCATTTTGATGATGTCGAAGTTTTCGAGTACGTAACGACGAGGTGACAAAAAGCGTTCATTTTGCTTTTCTAATAGCGCACTAGCTAACCCCACAATGCTGCCGCTTTTGACGAGGGCGCTGCTGACTGGACATAAGGTTTCATCGACAGCTCCTACATTCATTGCGACGGTAGGGATGTTGCACGCCTGAGCTTCTAGTGTAGAAAGCGGCAGCCCTTCGTGGCGTGAAGGTAGGCAGAACGTATCCAACGCTCCGTAAAACGTGGTCATGTCTTCAACTAAGCCAAGAAAGATGACTCGGTCACTCAGATTCAAGCGGCTAGTCAGTTGCTCTAGTTGATTGCGTTTAGTACCGCCGCCAGCCAATGCGACAACCATGTTTGCAGGTAAAAGAGTCAGTGCTTTAATAAGTTGGTCTTGGCCTTTGACATGTTCTAGTCGACCTGCACAACCGATGATGTGTTTGTCTGTCGGCAGGTTTAGTTTTGCTCTCGCGTGTTCTTTCGACATTGGCTTAAACTTCTCACAATCAACGCCATTTTTGATGGTAATGATGTTCTCATAAGAAAAAGCAGTGCGTAGTTGGTTATAAACACGTGTCGCGTCGGCAACTAACGTTGGTTGAGCAGCTTTTAAAGCAAGCGCTTGTAATCGACGACGTTTGTTGTTGTTCAGATGCCAAGCGTCATGTTCGGTATGGATTCGAGTTGGAACCCCGGTTACGCGAGCGGCATAACCAGCGTATAACAGTGGGCCAATATGATGGGTATGAACCACATCAGGGCGAATCGCGTTGAAGGCTTTAATTAGCTTAATAATGATATTGAATTGTACGCCTGGTGCTTTATCCAAAAAGACGATTTGCTTTTTGTATGGCTCTAGCTTCGGCCAGTTGTTTATAGACTCTTGTTTAGTACCCTCTAAACTGACAATCAACACTTGGTCTGTTGGTTTAGCAAGGCGGAGCAAATCCAGAGTTAGGGTTTCTAATCCACCCGGTGCAAGGTGCTGAACAACGTGTATGATCTTTTTGCCATGCTTCGTTAAATGCGTATTCATAGTTTGGACCCTGCCTTTATAATTGTTGTTTCGCCTTTCTGACGTTTCTCTTGAAGTAACTTCTTTAAAACGTTTAACTACACAAGGAGATTGCAGGAGTTGTGCCAATTAAATAACCGTTATTTTTCAGTTGTTTAGATTATTTAATTCTAGGGCAGTTTTCATTTCTCAAAATGGGAATCAAAACAAAATACAATTGAATGGCAGTTTGAATCATAGGGCTTGGGTAAATCGAAAGTAGCATTAGAACTTGGGGCTTTAAACAAACAAAACGCCAAGCGAGTGTTGGCGTTTTGCTCTAGGATGCACGAAGCTAGAAAGCTAGAAAGCTAGAAAGCTAGAAAGCACGAAGCTAGGAAATTAGAAAGCTGTGAATCTAGCAAGTCAAAAATGGCTTTGAGGCTGACTAGCTCATTTTAGGGATCACCGTTATCACAGGGACACCCAAGATATCTTCGATTTCGTCTTTGCGTTTGATTGAAGAATCAAACAGTTCAAACAATACCGCTAAACCAATACCCAGTCCGATACCTGCAACGAATCCAGCCAGAATAAAAACAAAAGTCGGCATGTTAGATTTGACACTCGGTGTGAAAGGCAAATCGATAATCTTCACACGTTTGTTTTGCTCGAATACACCAAGCGAACCCGTTAGTTGAGCCATTTCATAACGCTCTGTCAGTTCATCATATAGTTGACGTTTGATTTCAACTTGACGTTTAAGGCGGTACATCTCTTTTGCATTTTCGCCGAAGTTATTGGCCTTGTGTTCTAATTCGAAAATCATAGTTCGAAGGCTTTTGGTCTCTTCAGTTAAAGACTCAAAGCGAGCACGAACCAGCTGTAGGCTGTGTAATTGAGTGACCAGAAGAGGTTGGGTATCAGAAAGTTTGTTCAGTGTCGTACTACTTGCGATGTCCCAAAGCTGGTCGCTGTTCATCGTTGGCTGGGTTACCTCGAGCAAACTCTTACGTTCATTCTCTAGTCTGTCTAGCTCACGCACTTTAGCTTGCACAGCACTGTGCTTGTCCGTGTATTTAGCTTGTAACAAGGTAAGGTCGCTACGAATGTCGATGATCTGGTCTTCTAATTTACCGATCACAGGGTTGGTTCTTGAAAGTTGTTGGTCGATTGACCCTAAACTTTTTTCGACACCCGATAACTCGGCCTCTTTTTCTGCCAATGTTTGTTTGAGTGAAGCTAAGCGATTCAAACTTTGGCTCTGTACCTCAGGCGTCGAATGAACATTCTCATTCATGTATGCAGCTAGCGCTTCTTCTGCTTCTGCAAGCTCTGCGCTACGTTTGTCGATATGGATTTTCAAGAAGTTACTTGAATCTTCAATCGATGAACGTTCCGGTGCGAGTAACTGTTCAATGAAATGTTCACTTACCGAGCGCAGCGTCGCTTCCATTCCATTTGGTGTGTTCGACGTTAGACTTATCTTTAGAAAATCTTTTCCAAGCTGAGTCACCGTTAGACGTTGAGACAGGTCAGTAATGATCTCTTGTTTCTCAATTTCAGGCATATCTGGCGTGGTTAATTGCAGTTCATCAGCGACCGAGTAAAGCACATGTCGACTGTGAAGCAGTGTTCTCAATGCGTTAAGTCGATCTTTGAGCATCGTCGAAACGGCAATGTCTTCCAAGAATGGATTCATCTTGGCCGTTTCTTGAATCAACATACTGGTATGCGCGTCATATTTAGTTGGAGCCAACTTGCTCACACCAAAGCCTACAAAGGGCAAAATAAGCATTGGCAGAACGATAACGTAGCGTTGGCGCCACATCGCATTGATGATGACTAATAACCGCAATTTCAGATTATTCATAATAGCTCCAACATCCAATGTACGAAGTTACCACGGTTCTGCCAGCTCTCTTGTTCGACGACAGAGATAGGTGAGTTGCTTAGCTCGCGTGCATGATCAAGCGCCCAAATCATTTGGTTGGCACTGCCAACCGTGGTTACGTGCCCTTGATATGGAACCAAAGCAGGGAACGGTGTTGTGATAATGGGTGTGCCCGCCGCAAGGTATTCCATTAGTTTGAGTGGGCTACACGCTCGGATCTGCTCGTTATCAACAAACGGCAACAAGCTCACATCCCAGTGTTGAGAATAGCTTGGTAGCGTGTGGTGTGGACGAGGGCCAAGGTAATGTACGTTACTCAACTTAGGCAGCATGAGCGTATCAAGCTCGTTTGGACCTATGAAAACAAAGTCCCATTCCGGCATCGCATTCGCAACATGATCAATCATTTCATAATCAAGCCACTTAGAAAGGCTGCCATAAAAACCAGCAATAGGGCGGTGGTTGCTTGGTAAATCTTTTGCTCTTGGTGCGGGTGTTGAAAATAGGTCTACGTCGACACCATGTGGTAGCAAGTGCGCTTTATGCTTTGGAAATTTACCCATCAATTTTTTGCTAGCCGCGAATATAAGCGTTGATTTTTCGATTAGCTCTGATTCGTGCTGTGCAACGGTGTCATGATCAACACCAGCCAGCGCGCTAAAATCATCACCGCAGTAATAGACCACAGATGACTCGCCTAAGTGTCCGCACAAATCAACAGCGGTCGGAAGAGAAGTCCATAGGATAGGCGCGTTCAGATTAAGCTCCGCAATAATCGGTTTTAGTTGGTGCAACATCATTTGCTGAGCCAACTTTCTAGAAAATTTAGAAGCAGGCGCAGGGATTGTCTTTAAGTTAACGATAGTAATGTTGTCGTGTCCCTCAGAGTCGAGCATGTTTTGAGTAACGGCTTTGGTTTTACCAAACAACTTGTTGAACGCTCGGCTGGCATCTTTAGCGGACAGCTTCGGTTGTCTTAAGCCAATAGAGTTGACCCATAAGACTTTGTGTTGCTTAGCAAGGTGACGAACTAAATGTTGAGTCGATGAAGGTAGGCCACCAAAGTCTTCACCAAATACGATTAAATCACGCATGGTCACCTCCATGAGTCTCTAACGAATCGAACATATCGGATTCTGTCACTTCAACGGGTTTAATGTGACCGACAACTCGAGCTGGGTTACCGCCTGCGATTGCAAAAGCCGGGATGTTCTTTGTTACTACGCTGCCTGCGGCTATTACGGCACCTTCGCCGATGGTTACGCCACCTTTAACCGTCACATTCGTGCCTAACCAAACATCGGGTTCAAGAATGATGTCACCGATTTGCTGAGGGTCGTCACCTTCACCTAGCGCTCGGCGTTTTGCATCAAGCGGGTGTCCAGAGTATCCAAATAGAAAAGCGCCGCCTGCGATTCGTACGTTGTCAGAGATAACCACTTTACCTCCAACAGCGATAGTCGACTGCCAACCAATGTCGACGTTATTGCCAATCGACAATAGTGGGTGTTCCAAGCCTTCAAGTTGTTGAGTACAACCAGAGAATGTCGTGTGGCCAGAGATACGGCAGTTGTCGCCAATCGTAATTTGCACCGGACCGCTGACGAAAGGCAGTCCACCATACAAATACAGGCGTTTGCCACATTGAGCCACACGACCTTTGAAAGCCGGAGTCCAGTAAAAGAATCGCGTAAAGCCAGAAACCAGATTCACCACTAGCTTGTGCGCTTGATATAGGCAGCGATTAAGTACTTGAGGGGTAGGTAGCTCTGCGCTTCTGATGTCTTTCAAAATGAAAAACACATTTCTAATTCGAGAATTAGGATGAAACTTAAGCCAATGTTTGAATTGATGTATAGATACTGACGTCATAATGAAAATCCTCTGTTTTGTTATATAGAAGTACTTTCATATACTGTGCCATTTAATAAATATAATATTTTCAATGAGTTAAAACATAGCTTTTAGGTTTTCTCATTTTGACAGGCAGTTTGAGATACGTTTGAGGCGCAAACTGTGAGTGCTGCGAGGATATAAATCGGCCAGTTGAAGCCTTGAGTCAAAAATGTCCCCGACACTATTGTGCCAATCAGACCTGCATAGATCGCATAGGCGACCGCATTAAGCTCGGGGGAGATTTCTGTGGTCGAGTTTTTTAATCTCGTTAGCGTAGAGCGAGAGGTTTTGATCAAAGAAACGATAAGGCAGACAAAAATGATCAGACCAATAAAGCCAGTCTCTGCTAACACACCAAACCAAGTACTGTGAACGGCGTGATTCAGTCCGTCCCAGTGCGAACTATAAAAGAAGTAGTTCGAGAAGAAGTTGTTCAACCCTACGCCAGTCAGTGGATTTTCAACTGCCATTTTTACTGCCGCTTCCCAAGCATAGATTCGCCCCATTGCAGATTCATCGATACCTTGTTCAGCTGCACCACCAGAAGACCTGTCTGAGATACCAGCAACTAAATAGAGCATCACGGCCGCGACAGTTCCCACTGAGATTAAGAGAACTTTAGAGCGCACTAGCTTCCACGCAAAAATACCAATCACCGCAATACAACCCAGTAATCCGCCACGGCTTTGAGTGGCAATAATGGCGGCGAGCAGTAACAGACAAACTAAGGCACTGATTAAACGTTTGGATCGTGAGATGCCAGTCGTGGTGGCTTGGCTTATTGTAAAGGCGAGTGGGAACATCAGTACCAGTGCTAGGTCGTTCGGGTCACCTAACATAGAGCCAAAATCGCGGCCAATAGTCACGCGTGAGCCCTCGACAAGCCCAATACCATTTACTGAGTTGTACACGGCAATAGAGCTGACTAAAGCGCCAGCGTAGATAATCGTCATCGCGGTTTTTGCGAGATTTTCCGTGGTGTTTACTAGCCAAGTAATCGCAAGCGTCATCACTATAATTTTCCAATAAACGCCCTTGAATTCTGCTAGTGCTATTGGCCTGTTGGACGCGAAGATAATACCAATGAAAACCAATACCCAAAATATGGCGAGCCAATTTAAACAAGGGTGCCAGAAGATTTTAAGTTCTTTACTGATTAATGCATGCCATAGAAGAGCCGACAGAGCGCCTAATGAAAGCATCAGCGGTATTTTTAGCGAATAGAGCTGAGGTATAGCTTCGTGAATTCGGAAAAATGAAAAGACAACGAACAGTAAAACTAACCAGAATGTTTTGTTTAACACGAATAACCCGGCCAATGGCACAAGAGCGAGCGCCACAATGACAGCAGGGTGAGGCACAAAGTACCAAACAACACCAAGCCCAACACACAAGGTGCTGATCGTGATGATGACTGGCAATCTATTGGCTTCAGGGTTGACCATTGTGACCTCTATTGGCAAATAAACTCTTTAGGACTCGGCTCGTAATCTTTTTAAGACGTAGTTACGCCTGATGTTAAAGATTGCAAAGTGAGTGCCAGTTATGCATTTTGTTTAACTTACTGATTTAATGTTGGATTATTAAGTGAGGGCGTAGCCTTGAGGTGAGTTTTGTCATTTTGAGAATCAGTATAAAACTGACTAAAGTACTTAAATCATCAAGCCCAAATAACCAGTTATCGACTAAGGCTAGAATTAACGGTCGAGTTGATAGATTTCCAACAACTGCGGGACAACGGCTTGTGGAGAGTATTGGTTTTTCACGGTTTCTATCGCGTGACTCTTGAGAGAGTTACGTTGCTCGTTCGTCAATGACATCCACAAAGATAAAAACTGTTCTAGCTCAGCTTCTGAATTTGCAAGGTAGCCGTTAACTTGATGCTCGATGAGTTGAGGCAAGTTACCAACTGAGGTGGCGAGAACGGGAATGCCACGAATCATGGCTTCTAATGCCGCCATAGGTAAGCCTTCAAAGCGAGAAGGGATGATTAACAGATCGATTTGGCTCCAGACGTCGTCCATATTGGTCTGATGCCCATGAAAGGTCACATTATCAGGCTGCGATTTAACTAAGATGTCCATTTCTGGCCCGTCACCAAAAAGCTCAAACCGAACATCAGGAAACTGTTTGGCTAATGCAACAAATCGATCAGGCGCTTTTTCATGGCTCAATCGCCCCACAAAACCAACATGGAATGGGCTTGATGAAGGGGAGCTTGTTAACCCGGTTGGCATTTTAACAAAGTTATTCAATTGATGGGTTTGACTCGGCACTTTCGCTTTAATCTTTTCACTGACCACGAGCGACTGATCAGAAAGAAAACTGCTGTAACGGTCGAGCCAATCATAAAGCCATACTTTGCCTTTTGGGGTTTCACCTGCGTGATAAGTGGTGATTTGCTTTGTGTTGTTGAAACGAGGCGGAAGCTTGATTAACTTGCTGACCAAACTGGCTTTGTAACCATGAGCATGGATAAGCCTTGGTTGATAATGTTGAATTGCACGTTTCAGCTGTGTCGCGCTATTGCCATTTGAATCTACAGAACATGAGGCTAAATCGGAGAGGTAACTAAAAGGGATGTTCAGCGCATTCAACTTTTCAACGATGATCGCTTCAGGATTAAACTTAGTCAAAAGAACGATACGAACAGCCTCTGAATACTGAGCGCTTTCCGATATCAGGCCTTGTGCTAATTCTAAAACATGCGTTTCTATGCCTCCAAAAGTTTGGCTGTCGATCAACAGCCAAATCTCATGAAGGTTTATGTCGAGTACACCTTGGTTAGGCTTGATTGTACTCATCTTCCGATTCCCAAGCCTGTTTCTTACGATAAACAGTAGAAGGGCTAAGTTCTAGCAGCACAGCAGCGTTTAACACATTCCCATCGCAATGATTGATGGCATGTTGAATGGCTTCACGTTCTATTTGCCACATTGGACGAATAGCACCTTCGCTTGTGGTAAATGCAGGCGTCATCGGCTCATTGTGAGCTTGAGCAACTGACGATTGTTCCAACTCTTCCGGAGTAATCGGTGGCAACTTAGCTTCTGGTGCTTCAACAACTGCAGGTTGAGGCGCAGTTACTCGAACTGGTGTCACTGATTTAGATGATGGAGCGGCATCTACTTTATTAATCGGAGGCGGTAACATGTCTTTAGTCACGCTCGTTTCATTGTTCAACACCACGATGTTACGGATGATGTTTTGCAACTGACGCACATTGCCTGGCCACGCATAACGTTTAAGTAGATTCTGCGTTTCTTTGTCTATTGATTTGAACTTCTTCTTGTCTTGCTTCGCGTACAGCTTCAAGAAATGATTGCAAAGAGTGACAATGTCACTCCCTCGCTCGCGAAGCGGTGGCATCTCGATAGGCACAACGTGAACACGATAGTAAAGGTCTTCTCTAAAACGTCCTTCTTCTACTTCAACCAGTGGATCGCGGTTGGTCGCACAGATAATTCTGACATCCACTTTAATCTCGCGGTTGCCACCGAGTGGAGTAAACGTACCAGTTTGCAAAAATCTGAGGAGCTTCTTCTGCATCTCCAGTTCCATTTCACAAAGCTCATCGAGAAATAGGGTACCGCCATGCGCTTGCATTGCTGCACCTTTCCGGTCGGTTGTCGCACCGGTAAACGCACCTTTAACGTGACCGAAGATTTCACTCTCCATTAGGTCTCGAGGGATAGCGCCGCAGTTAATGGCCACGAAGGGTTTACCATTACGCTGACTCTCTTGGTGAATCGCTTCCGCACACACTTCTTTACCTGTACCACTTTCGCCGTTAATAAACACGCTGGCAGTGGTTGGTGCTACCGAATCAATGATCTTGTAAACCGCCTGCATGGGTAGGCAAGAGCCAATGAAATTATGAAAACGATCACGATCGAATTTGCTTTGCATGTTATCGACGAGGTTTTCGAGTTTCGCTCTTTTTAGATGCAAGCTAACAGAGGTCTTGAGTCGATCGGCTTGAATGGGTTTCTCTAAGAAGTCTTCTGCACCGCGTTGGATAAGGTCTACCGCGATGTTTACTGAACCATGCGCTGTCACGATGATGACAGCGGCCGGTATTTCGTTAGCAGTAATCCAATCTAAGACTTCTTCGCCTGGCATGTCAGGAAGCTTAAGGTCGAGAATCACAAGCTGTGGAGAGTGCCTTTCAATGAAGGTCTTAGCTTCCGCGCCGGTTTCGACGTGGAAAATATCATAGGGCTCGTCTTTTACGTACTGCTTGTAGAGTACGGCGAGTGAGGTGGAGTCTTCAACTAACAATACCTTAGGGCGCATTGTGTATTCCTTTTGAAACTTTATCCTAACCAATCAATAACATAGTGATATGCAACCATCAATACGAGTCTTGTGTATTTGTTATCTACCACATGCAATCTTTTAAGAAGCGGCCTGTATAACTTCTCGCATTGCTGTTCATGATGGAGCCCATCTTATGGCGACTATATTAATAACGACTGTTTTGAGTTTTTAATCTGATACCGATAATGAACATGCAAAGCTAGCTGAAGCCTGCCTCTTTCCTTTCAAGCAAGGCTTTTATTGAACGCTCTGCGAGCTCTAGTAATTCATCAACTTGTCGAAATGCCGCATCATGACTCTGTTCTAAACATAGCTTTTCTAAAGCTCGAGCTAATTCACCCAAAGGGCGATTACCTAACGAAAGCGCTGTGCTGCCGAGAGTGTGGACCTCGAACTCAAGTGTTTGAGCGTCTTTCTGCGTGACTGCCTCTTTTATAGCGACCAAGCGTGTTTGTGATTCTTCGACATAATGGTCGATCAAGATAGGGATAATGTCCGCACTTGTATCGCGAATCATTTGCTCCAGAACGCTTTCATCGACAAGCTTGCTCACTTGTTGTGAGTTTAGATTTGTAGCTGCGTCTGACGCTAAAGTAGAATTCATCAAACTAAGTCCTTTTATTGAGCTTAATATCTGTTAATACTATTAAGTTTTAGTCATTTTCTAGAATAATTTCAACTGGTTGCCGTACAAATAGAGCATTTAATTGGCATCTCACTCATCTTGCTATTGGGTTTGTGACAAACCTAACGGACTGATTTTATTTTGTTTTCTCTTATGAAATATAAACTTAGGTGCCTATAAAGCCTAAGGTGCGGGTAGATCTCAGAAGAAAACGAGCCCGATACAAATAAAAAAGACCACTGCAGTGAAATAACAACAGTGGTCTTAGAGCGGTTTATGTAGTTTAGGCTAATCTAAATAGCAATAACTCAAATAACGATAACCCAAACAATGATAATTTAAACAGCCGTGCTTTAAATCACGAAAAGTAGGACTACGAAGCTTTATCAATTTTTGGCTTTGGGTCGGCTTCTACTTCTTCCTCGCTACTTTCTGAGAAGATATCAGCAACAGCGCTTCTCTCGAGTTCACCTTTTAGATTACCGTCTTCATCAACAACTGGAAGAGAGTAGTCACAAGACATAGTGTCCGGTAGCACTTCTTCAATCACCGCATCTGGTAAGATGGCAGGGACTTCTTCGTATATCTCATCACTAAAATCATGTACCGATGAATCTTCAACGGCGTCTTGTAGACTTTCTTGTGTGACTAGGCCTTGATAGCCGTCATCTGTTACGTGATAAGCGTAATCGTTTTTAAGCATCTTCATTTGTGCCAAAGCACCTTCAATTGTTTCTGATGTGATTCGATACAGAGGAGGCTGCATAACGGTTTCAACGGTCAGTGCACGAGCACGGTTTACGTCTTTCACGAACGCTTCCACGTAATCATCGGCTGGATTTAGCAGAATCTCATGTGGTGTGCCTTGTTGTACTAACTCGCCGTCTTTCAAAATTGCGATTCTATCGCCTAGGCGGAGTGCTTCGTCCAGATCATGTGTGATGAAAACAATCGTCTTATGAAGCTTCTCTTGAAGTTCAATAAGCTGGTCTTGCATTTCACTTCGAATCAAAGGGTCGAGTGCCGAAAAGGCTTCATCCATTAACAAGATTTCAGCGTTAGTACACAGAGCGCGCGAAAGGCCAACACGTTGTTGCTGACCACCTGAAAGTTGCGCAGGGTATTGCTTGCCGTAACCTTTCAAGCCCACGGTTTCTAACCATTCGTTGGCTTTTGCTAAACGGTCTTCTTTTTTGATGCCTTGTACTTCCAACCCGTACGCAACGTTTTCAACCACAGTGCGATGAGGCATTAAGCCAAAGCGTTGGAATACCATCGACATTTTATGACGACGGAACTCTTCTAGCTGTTTAGTGTTGAGGCTCATCACATCAATGCCTTCAACCATGATTTTACCTTGAGTCGGGTCAATCAAACGGTTGAAGTGGCGGATCAGCGTCGATTTACCCGAGCCAGAAAGCCCCATGATAACGAAGATTTCACCACGGTTAATCTCAAGGTTGATCTCTTTTAAACCAACGGTATGACCCGTATCCGCAAGAATCTGATCTTTGTGTTCGCCGTTTTGAACTCGGTTCATAACAGACATTGGTTTCGGTCCAAACACCTTGTACAGACCACTAATTTCAATCAATGGTTTAGTCATGCTTGAATCCTCCTAAATGCGCATTAGTTCTTCTTGCGTACGCCTGAGAAGCGCGGTCAAAAAGGATTGCGAGGGCAACGATGGCGAAACCATTCATCAAGCCTAATGTGAAGTACTGGTTAGTAATCGATTTGAGAACCGGTTGTCCTAGGCCTTTCACACCAATCATGGATGCGATAACAACCATAGACAGTGCCATCATGATGGTTTGGTTAATACCCGCCATGATCGTTGGCATTGCTAGAGGAAGTTGAACACCCCATAAGCGTTGCTTTTTGCTCGCACCGAAAGCGGTAGCGGCTTCAAGGACTTCTTTATCAACTAAGCGTATGCCTAGGTTAGTTAGACGAATTACAGGTGGGATCGCGTAGATAACCACGGCGATTAGCCCTGGAATCTTACCGATGCCCAGTAGCATTACCACTGGAATCAAATAAACGAACGCAGGCATGGTTTGCATGATATCGAGCATCGGCGTAACAATTGACTGAGCTCGATTTGAACGAGCCATCGCAATACCAATCGGAATGCCCAAGAATATTGAAACCAAGGTACATACAGTGATGATACTGAGCGTCCGCATGGTGTCTTCCCACATTCCAAAGTAACCAATGAGAAGTAGAGAAGCAACACAGCCTAGAGCCAGTTTCCAAGAACGGCTTGCTGCGTAGACAAGGCTGGTACACACAGCCAGGACTATAATCCAAGGTGTTGAGATAAGGAGTTTTTCAAACCAAACGAGGAATGAAAGAAGAGGGTCAAAGAGAGATTCAATCATTTCGCCGTATTCACGGGAAAATTCACGGTATGCGCCATCTAGCGTCTTTTTTATGGTTCGTAAATCACCGCGTTCCATCTCTGGAAAGCTTGATAACCAATTGCTGTCAGCCATTTTATATCCTTATAGTTCGGAGCCACTTGTCCATGCGATAAGAAAATCGCTAATGAAAAGGGCTCCGAATCATGAATAACATCAAGTATAGCGACGTTATTTCTGTTTTATTGTTGAAGCGTAATTACTTGTTATTAAATCAAGCTCTTACAGCTGAGCTTCAACTTTCTTAGCCACTTCTTCAGAAACCCATGGGTGCCATACTTCTGGGAATTCACTTAAGAAATGCAGACTCGCTTCTTCGCCATCAGCTTGGTTGTCTTCCATCCAAGCAAGTAGCGAGTTCATTTTGTCGTTTGTGAAACCACGTTTAGTAAAGTAGTCGTACGCTTCAGGAGCACGTGACGCAAAACTTTCAGTGGTAATCGTGTGGACAGGTGAAGGCGGGTACATGGTTGCTTTTGGCGATTCACAATCTTCTTTGGTGGTACAGTTAAGGAACTCTTCCTCATTAACGCCACTGCCAAAGTCGACTTTAACCATGTCGTATTTACCTAGAACAGCGGTCGGTGCCCAGTAGTAACCAAACCAAGCTTCTTCACGTTCATAAGCTTTTGCGATAGAGCCAGATAAGCCGGCACTCGAGCCTGGATCAACAATCGTGAAACCGCTGTTTTCTAGCTCAAGAGCATTAAACAAGTTTCCGGCGCTGATCTGACAGTTCCAGCCTGCAGGGCAGCTGTAGAATGCAGATGTATCTGGGTCTTCAGGGTGTTTAAATAAGCTTGCGTTTTTGCGTACGCCTTCGATGGTTGCCATTTCAGGGTACTGTTTTACTAGGTAAGCTGGAACCCAAAAGCCTTCTTCGCCGCCGTTCACAAGTGCTTTACCTGCGTAGCGAAGACGTTTTTCTTCAACACCTTTATCTAATGCGTCTTTTAAGCTGTTGCTCCAAAGTTCAGGTGCAACATCAGGCTGGCCTTTTTCGATCATAGACGTGCCTGTTGGCATAGTGTCGCCAGGGATAAGTTCAGCATCACACCCATAACCATGTTCAAGGATGAATTGGTCGATATTGGCGATCAGTGTTGCAGAGTTCCAGTTCATATCTGCGATTGTTACGCTGCCACATTCTCCAGCGTTAGCATTACCGCTGGCTGCTGCTACTAACAAAAATACGGAGCTTAACTTGTATTTCATATTGAGTTTCCTTTCTCTTTAATAATACAACTAAGGTAACCAAGGTAAATTGATTATCTAAATTGCTCGATGGTGATCCTTTCCGTGTATTTGAACCATTTGAGCAGAAGGAGGGATGGGTGAAGTTTGAATAGATAAACGTGCAAAGTCAGTGAAGTGTGATTTGCCAATTCATCCACTGTGTTTCAACAGCCATCGGATAACTTTGTCAAACTATTACAAATTCGTCAAAAACCACCTCTATTGATAATCTTAGGGAATAATCGTACGAATTCCATCTTTGATGCGATTTACATGGCACTTTAATCGTCTGTGTCACATTACCGCTAAAGTTAGGTATGGGGCTGTTGATTTCTGAAGGGATTTACAGGTGGTAAGACCATGGTTGGCGTGTGTGAAATGCGTTGAATTGTTTTTAAAATCTTATTTTTAATAATAACTTCGCCAAAAATACCCAATTTGATTTTGAGTTATTCAGAGCTTTTGGAGCTTGAAGTCTAATAGGATAGGTGGCTGTCATGGTTTAATGACAGCCAGAAAGTAGCAAAAGAAAGTTACATCGGAAGGTTCAAAAACTCATTTCGATACAGCTTGTTTGCCAAGCTATCGCGAAGCTTAACGGGGATAAATTTCATTCGATTGATTTGTCTGACCAACTCTTGTGCAAAGCTAGGCTTTTGTTTCATGTTCATCACGCAGCCCATTAGATTGATACTTTGTGCATCAAGCAGCTTTTTCGCTTGTTCTAGGTGGTGACTCGACGTTTCTCCATAGGCGACAACAATTAGTGTACTGCCACAAGCGCTCGCGACAGACTGCGCCGGAATATTGCCTTTGTTTCTGTTGAGAAGCGGTGAGGTATCAATGATGACTCTGTCGTATTTCTCTAACCATTTGTTGACCACTTTTTGTAACGTTGTCGGATCTTTATAAGCCAATTGCGTTGAAGCAACTTGTGGAGCAGGGACACCGATAAACGTACGCTGAGATTCAACATGTTCTATCAGTTGACCTTGCTGATTATCTTCTAGCATATTCAAATCTTTGAAAGCAGGGTTGAATAAGTTGAGATCAACATAAAGCGTTGAATGACCCGCAAGAAGAAAACGCTCAGCTAGTGCGGTTGCAATAGATGTTACTCCGTCACCTGAATGGCAGGCGGTGACGCATATTGATTTTTGGCCGTTAAGTTCAGAAGCTAAATACAGTTGCTCGACTTCGGCATGGGTCGCTGAAATTGTCATTATAAAGCTCCTATTAATACGATGGTGGTGGTGATACGCAGTATGTCATCAAGTCCGACGCGTGCTTTTTCAATAAAGCTTTCGCGACGGTCTGGGATGTAAATCGTGTCACCAGCGCGTAGCACCGGCAAGTTGTAAATGTTCGCCGTTTTGCTGAATTCAACAAGGTCAAAAGTACGAGCCTGACCTTGGCAGCAAGACATATTGACGATGGTAATTTTTTCTACATAAGCATTGTCGGTAGGTCCTGCTGCTTCTGCCAGAATATCTAGAATGGTCATGTTGTCGTTGAACACATAACGCCCCGGATTGTTAATCGCACCAAGCACACGAACGGTTTCTTCTTTCGGTGTATCTAACCAGTTTTTGCCTTTCTCTGGGATGTAAATCGTGTCGCCAGTGGTTACGTTTGGCAGTAACGATTCGTCACCGGTTTCGAAGTACAGTGATAAGTTAAGTTTGCTTACTTGCGAATAGGTTTTGTCACGATGCGTTACTCGAACGTTGTGGATGTCGGCATCCTTTGTTGGACCGTCAGCCGCAGACAAGATATCAAGGAAGTGCATGTCTTTGGTGAAGCGGTAACGACCGGGTGCATTCACTTGTCCAAAGATGTAGATCGAAGCATCAGAGCTTTGACGAACCCATTGTGATTTATTGTCTGAAGGATCTTGTGGCAAGTCGTGAACGCGCACGATAGAACCCGCGCGAATTTGCGGCATTTGGTCACGTGGCGCACCATTTCGAATGAAATCATCAAGGTTAAACACAACCAACTTTCTACCAGTCACGACTTCAATTTTTGATGTGTCTGCGCGTAGCGTAGGGCCGCCGACGTGTGCCAATAGCCCCATGAAGTTCATTTCATCTGACCATTCAATACGACCAGGTCGATTCACCTCACCAATCACGTTAACCGCTCGGTCTGGCGTAATTTTCAACCAAGACTTCTCGTTCATGTCGGTTTTCTCGGGAACGAAAATCGCGTCACCAGCTTTGATGCTAGGAGGGTTAGAGTTAGGTAAGCCTTCAGTGTAAGCCGCTAAATCGAATTTAAGCACTCTGCCATCTGCTTTGATAACACGGATTTGTCGTGACTCTGCAAATCGAGTTGGGCCGCCCGCATTCGCCAAGATATCCATAAAGGTCGCGTCTCTTTTGCCTTCAAAAGCACCAGGGGCTGCGACTTCGCCCATTACGTAAACCATGTTGGCGCCGGATTTGATCTCTTCTTCTTGCTTGGGAACGAAAATGGTCGCACCCGGGCGTAAAATTGGAAGCAGACTTTCGTCACCAGAATCTAAGTAACGTTTTAGGTTGAATAGCGTTGGGGTGTTGTTCGAAATCACTCGGATTTGCTCAACACTGGCATAACGAGTTACGCCGCCCGAACGCATAAGTACGTCGACAAGGTCGGTGTTCTCTTTGTAAGTGAACGAACCCGGCGCGTTCACCTCACCAAATACTTTGATGGAGTTACGAGAATCAGCACTGTCACCTGAGTTAGCAAGCTTTGCTGCGTCAAACTCTTGCTCGATGTTACCGACTAATGGAGAAGCTGGAACGAATAGTGAATCCAGTGATTGAAGAGTAGGTAATGCTGACTCGTCTCCTGAATCAAGGAATCGTTTGTAGTTAAACTCTTTCTTGTCTGCGCCTCGCTTAAGAATCAGCTTATCCAGTTGCGCGCCCGGGCGTAAACCACCCGCAGCGTAAAGTGCCATTTGGATGCTAGAACCTAATGCGAGAGTGTATTCACCAGGCTGTTCTACATAACCTTGTACGTAGATGATGATTTGCTGCTCTTTTACATAGACTGAAGCGTTCGAAAGATCTTTATAGGCGTTTGCCAGCGACTCTAGAACCACTTTGTTAAGCTGCTCACTGTCGTAACCTGCAACAAACACAGCGCCTACTTCAGGAAGGGTAATACGGCCACGCTTATCCACTTGGAACCCCGTGTTTAAGGTACTTTCACCGGGTACGTTAACTTGGATAAGGTCACCGACTTGAACCGCGTCTGAAAACTCATCGTTAGCATTGACGACATTCGCAAAGCATAACGATAGGGTGATGATAAAAGCGATCAATAATTTCATAATCCACCTCCCATTTTCTCGGCATTCTTAGGCGAGACAATTTCAATACTTACTCGGCGGTTCGTTAAACGCGTGCCGTCGGATTCACCTTCAAAAAGAGGGACGGTTTCGCCAACAGAGACGGCTTTGATTCGTTGAGCGCCTAGTCCAAAAATAGTCAGGTAGCGTTCGACTTGTTTCGCTCGTCCAAGTGCTAACTTGTCGTTGTATTCTTCGGCACCCGTTGCATCAGCATGGCCGGTAACAACAAGGTCTAGGGATTTGTGTTCTTTAAGTAAAGTGGTCGCCTCGGCCAGTCTTCCCATATATTTAGGATTTACTTCAGTCGAGTTTTCCGCAAATTGGTTGTCAACATTAAGCAGGTCATACAACTGTTCAATAACCGACAGTTGCATTCTAAATTGATTTTCATTTTTTGGTGGCTCACAGCGGGCTTGTGAAGTTACGTAATCCAGTTGGACCTCAAGTTCATTTAGGCGTTTTCTTTGGATCACTAAGTCGTTGGCTGCATCCAGTAGTAGACCGCCTTGAAGTTCACGAGCAATACGGTTTTGCTTTTCGATTGCTTGAACAACAGCAGCGGGGAAACACCAACGAGCACCTTCTTGGATCAAAGCATCAAGGTGCAATTTAGCGAGCTGCCAATCAAAGCGTAATCCATGTTCTGGACCAAGAGGCTCGTCTGGCATGACAGGAGAGAAGTCTGAGTTTTGATAGTTAATAGAATCGTAACTTTCAGCCAAACCCCCTGTGCCTTGTTCAGGATAGCTAGTACAGCCACCCAGAACGAGAGCGGACAGAGAAAGGGCTATGTAGTTTTTCAGTATTTTCATGCCAACGTCCTATGTTTCTAATTTTTCTTATTATTTTTTGTTACTTCTAGCTTAGTGGGTCTTCATGAATTTGCAGGATTTTTTGAATTTACTGGGATAGCGTGGCCAATACGCAGCAAGCTCATAATTTCAAGCGGTTGCCCCGTCACATTTTCAAGTCGCATATTGCGCTCGCGTTCAGTCAGACGTTTGAACATATAAACAATTGCGCCAACCCCAGATGAATCTAAAAACTCAACTTGGCTAAAATCAACTTCGATTTCAGGGTGGCCATCGTTAGAAATCACATCATCGATGTCGGTTTGTGCATCACGACTGCCTGCTGCATCCAGATCACCGAAAATAGAAAGTATCAGTGTCGTTGTGTTTAAATCAATCTTACGTAGTTCCATAGCGATATCTCCTTTTAAGTATGTATGGACAACTGCACTGAATGTGCCAACTTTTATGTTGTTATTTTTCAATAAGTTATGTTTAGTACGAATTCCTATCTCAAATTGAGAAAAGACGTTTCTCAATATGAGAACTAAAAAAGGCGGAATATATGAGAGTTATAGATCATTAATTTAATGAATAAATGAAAAGGTTAGATAAGGTTGATGAGTGGATCGCATCTTCTAGCAAAGGTTGTCTACCTACGTGTCAGAACGCTTAGGATTAAAGGCGTTTGTTGACTACTACAGATATCAATACGGAGCAGATGATGAGATTAACTAAATTGGCGATAGCAACTCTATGGGCGTGTTCGCTTTCTTCTCATTCATCCTATTTACCTCCCGACCATTTGGTACTGGCCAATACATACCAACAAGGCATTGATGTTTCTGAATACTGGAAGAGTGAAAAGCTTGATGGGATTCGGGCTCTTTGGGACGGACAACATCTTTATACACGCAATGGTAATCGCATTTACTCACCCAAGTGGTTTACTGAAAACTTGCCTAAGGTCCATCTCGAAGGAGAGTTGTGGGCAGGAAGGGGCAAGTTCCACCTTGTTCAATCTACCGTTCTCGATCATACGCCGAGTGACACAGCATGGCGCCAAATCGATTTCATGCTGTTTGATATGCCCGGCGCTGCGGGAGATTATCAAAAGCG
Source organism: Vibrio sp. 10N.261.55.F4 (assembly GCF_041470465.1). NCBI lineage: Bacteria > Pseudomonadati > Pseudomonadota > Gammaproteobacteria > Vibrionales > Vibrionaceae > Vibrio > Vibrio sp. 10N.261.55.F4. The sequence continues at coordinate 24,820 of NZ_JBFRMM010000014.1, forward strand.
CTATTACAACATTTTGCATTGGGTAAGCGTGATTGGAGAATCTCATGTCAGCTACATAGAACATGTACCAATTCACAGTGAAGAGGCTTTGTTTCATCAACTTGATAATGTCGATGAGCGTAATGGCGAAGGTTTGATGCTTAGAAAAATCACCAGTCGTTATCAAGCAGGCCGAAGTAATGATTTGGTAAAGCTTAAAAGGCATCACGATGCCGAAGCCACGGTTATTGGCTATAGGGGTGGGACAGGGAAGTACAAAGGGATGATGGGGTCAATTCTGGTTCACACAGAAGAGGGTGTGGAATTTTATATAGGTAGCGGGTTCAGTGACCAAATGAGACTTGTACCGCCAGAGATCGGCAGCCGTATTACCTTTCGCTACAATGGTTTTACTCAAAACGGAAAACCCAAGTTTGCCCGCTTTGTACGAGAGAAGAGTGAATATTAAGGCAGATACGATCTACCTAACCATTAAACGAAAAAGAGCCCTGAAAATCAGAGCTCTTTTTTGTGTTCGAAATCAGATAGACCGACTAAGCGAGTGCGAATCTAACGAGAACTAAATTCTAACTGTACGTCATCATCCTGCTTGTGCATCCAGTGTAAGCGCATACCTAGCATAATCGCTGCTGATGTTAGACCGACAATGAAACCAATCCAGAAGCCGTGCGCGCCCATAGGTTCAACAATCCAATCTTTCATTCCTAAGATGTAGCCGATAGGAAGGCCAAGCAACCAGTAAGCAACGAAGGTAATGTTGAAGATTGAACGCATGTCTTTGTAGCCACGCAGAGCACCTGCAGCGATAACTTGGATGGCATCAGTACATTGATAAACCGCCGCGAACAACAGCAACTGCATTGCAACGGTAATTACCGCAGTGTTCTCTGTGTAAAGTAATGCAACCTGTTCTCTGAACAGGACAGTTAACGCCGCTGTCATTAAGGCTGTCACTAAACCAACAATGATACCTACGTGTGTCGCGATCTTAGCGCCTTCGGTGTTGTTTTCGCCCAACTTATGCCCAACACGAATACTCACGGCTGCACCGATACTCATTGGAATCATGAAGACCAGCGAAGAGAAGTTGATCGCGACTTGGTGCGCGGCAACAATCAACGAGCCAAGTGGGGCAACCAACAAGGAAACAACCGCAAACAAAGTTACCTCGAAGAAGATAGCGGCTGCGACAGGGAAACCAAGTCTAAACAGGCGAATTTGAGCTTTAAGTTGCGGCTTATGGAACGTACCGAAGATGTTGATTTTCGATAACCGTTTTGAAGTTAAAACGTAAGCGAATAGCAGTGCAAACATCACCCAATATACGATAGCCGTTGCAACGCCACAGCCAACACCACCCAGAGCAGGAGCACCAAGTTTTCCGTATACGAACATCCAGTTCAGCGGGATGTTTAATAGCAAGCCAATAAAACCAATCACCATCGCAGGCTTGGTTAAAGACATACCATCGGTAAAGCTTCGCAATGTTTGGAACAACAAAAATGCAGGTACAGCAAACATCACCGCATTCATATAGCCGATGGTCTTTTCCGCCATGAGTTGTTCAATGTCCATCCACTCCAATATCAATTGTGTTTGAAAAAGCACACCAATGATTGGAAGGGAGATGACGAGCGCTAAAAATGCGCCTTGTTGAATCTCAAATGGAATTTTGACTTGTCGACCAGAACCATTCAGCTGTGCAACGACAGGAACCAACGCCATCAATAAACCAACACCAAATAGGATTGATGGTAGCCAGATACTTGCTGCAATCGAAACCGCCGCCATATCGATAGCACTTACGCCACCGGCCATTACGGTATCAACAAAACCCATTCCAGTTTGTGCAACGGATGCGATCAATACTGGGGTCGCAAGTTTGATTAGATTCGAGGATTCTTCTTTGTAACGATGCACAAACAACTCCAAATAAGAGGGAAAATTAGAATAATAGTGTAGGAAAGGACATTCTGAAGGAATCAGAGACAATGATCTTAAGCTTCCACTGGACGAATCATAAAGAAATGTCACAATAACTGCTATGAAAAACTGTTATTAGGGCGTGTTGATCTTTCGAGCTGATTTTTGCAGCGAGTTGCTGGGCCTTTTTACAAGGCAGAGGCTTTGATGTGTAGCTAGCCTACATGAGAAGCCGATAACGTAGTAAAAATGACCAGCAAACGCTGCCCGAAGGGTTCGAGCTGGGCGCCCCCGCAAAAAGCGTTTTACTCTTTGTTGAGGGAGATTTGCTTAGGATGCTAGGCTACTTCCCCCTCGCCGCGATTAAAACGTTTTTGACTAGGCGTCCCCATCCGAACAAAATTTAACCGCGAAAGGTCAACACGCCCTAGAATACTAAATAGGAATCTTATGTTTACAGGTATCGTTCAAGGCATGGCAACACTGGTTGCTATCAACAAAAAAGAGTCGTTTCAAACTCATGCCATTGAGCTAAGCGATGAAATGGTTGAAGGATTAGCCATTGGTGCTTCAGTAGCTCATAACGGTTGTTGCTTAACGGTAACGGAAATTTCAGGTAACCAGATTGCTTTTGATTTAATGCAAGCGACATTGCGATTGACGAACTTAGGCCAACTGAATGTTGGTGACAAAGTGAATGTTGAGCGTGCAGCAAAGTTTGGTGACGAAATTGGCGGGCATAGCATGTCTGGCCACATTACTCTGATGGCTAACCTAGTCGATGTGATTAAAACAGAAAACAACCGTACACTTTGGTTCGAACTACCAGAAGAATCGATGAAGTACGTATTGAGTAAGGGTTACATTGGTGTTGATGGTTGTTCATTGACGATTGGTGAAGTGGAAGAGAACCGTTTCTCTGTTCACCTGATCCCAGAAACTCTGAATCGTACTCTGTTTGGCGGCCGTGAAGTAGGCGACCAAGTAAACATTGAGTTTGATCCTCAAACACAAGCGATTGTTGATACTGTCGAGCGTGTATTAGCGAACCAGAAATAGCCACTAAGCGCATTTAATCGGTGGCAATAAAATCACACCGATGACCAAATTAAAAAAGAGCACGTGAGGTGCTCTTTTTTGATCATGGTTTAAACGAGAAACTGATTGTCAGAATACTTGTTCATCATCGGCATCAATCGAAAGGTTGATTCTGTCTCTTACTTCGTCAACCTGCATATCCAAATGAATGGCATTGCAACACGCTGGACAATCATCATAGAAGTCTTGGCTACCATTAGATGCATCAAGCGTGATGTTAATACCGTGCCCACAATGCGGACAGGAGACATGTTTCTCTGTGTATTTATGCATGGCAAATTCTCCTCACTGTAACTGATACCAATCGTATTCGGTTATAAACAGCTGTAATTGGTATTAAACGGCCTGTATCTTCTGAATGCATGCTTCAGTGTGTGCTAAATATTCGCCGCCAAATTGATTGCAGTGGTTAAGAAGATGGTACAAGTTGTAAATGTCTTTCCGATCAGTATAGCCAACGTCGAGTGGATTGACGCTCTGGTAACCTTCATAAAACTCTTTAGGGAAACCTTCAAACAATTCCGTTAATGCCAAATCGCATTCATGGTCCCCCCAGTAACAAGCCGGGTCGTAACAGATTGGCCCAAAGGCTGAATTTGCTACATTGCCATTCCAAAGATCCCCATGAAGCAAAGAAGGGCGAGGGTTGTGGCCAGCAAGACGCATATTCACCACATCAACGATGTCATCGATATCACCAAACTCGATGCCTTTCTCTTTGAGCAGTTGCAGTTGGAAACCAATGCGTTGCTCAGAGAAAAAGCGACCCCATTTCTTATGCCAAGGGTTGGGTTGAAGTGTGCTGCCGATATAGTTGTCTTGGTCGCAACCAAACTCTTTTTGCTCGCCCCATTGATGAAGCCGCGCAAGCTGAACGCCGAAATCGAAGCTATTGTTGCCCGTCTCGAGCGGTTTGGTCGGCAAGTAATTCAGAATAATGAACGAGCACTCTTTGGTTTTGCCAATAAGCACCAACTCAGGAACGTAAACAGTGGAGGTTTCTCTTAACAAGCGTAAGTTCTCAGCTTCAATTTCAAACTTAGGTAAAAATTCTCGCTGATTCACTTTCACAAAGTAACGCTCATTACCATCGCTGATCATATAGCAATCGTTAATGTCGCCACCAGAAACCTTGGTACGTTCAGTAATCTGAAAGTTAAATAGAAGAGTATCTGAAAGTTGTTGAGAAATGGCCTGCCACATAGGAAATCCTCAAAGACTGAAAGTTAAAAAGATTGAAGGTTAGAAATACTGTTTGTTTAATAGCAATAGTTTAGGATAAATCTGAACAATTTATAGACGCACTCGTCAATGTTCTTAGCTCTTCTTCATCTTACGTAGAATCAATTGGCCGAATTGTGAACTCGAACTGATTCAAGCTCTTTGAAATACAAACATAAATTGAAAACCTGACGTGATGAAATAGTTTGGAACTGGTCTCACAATTGAAACGGTTTTGAACGCCACAAACTGGAAAAGAGGTTTGAGCTTGTTATTGTCTAGCGACTAAATCAAATGAGCTTTTAGAGTAAGTTGAAAGGGCTATTGTTAACTGGCGCAATACTTTGCTTCAAAGTTTGTCTTACACTTCTTTAGCGTGAATTTACTTATGTCGTAAGTAGGCAGGTATACCACATAAAGCTATATCGATTTAATTTTAAGCTGAAATACTAACTAGGATCATTTAAATGTGGTTTTGGGCAATAAAGTGATGACAAATAGCTTCATTTACATAGTATTAGGCAAGTACGTATTAATCTGCTCTAGAGCTTAAAACGGAGAATTATTGTGGTTGTAGAAACCGATGGCTATTTGGCTTTAATCGAGCACCTATCATTCAACCTTGATGTGTTTACCAATAGTAATGGTGATACTGGAAACGAAAGTGTCGAAGACATTGTTACCGACATGATTTCAACAAACATCATGGCTATTTTCGAGCAAAACCCAGAGTTGCATTCGAGCGTTCGTTTTCAACTTTTGAAAGAAGCAGATGCCGTAGTAGCGGATCTTGGTGAAGTATTAGCGGGTGTGTGGGCTAAGAAAGCGACTAACGAACAAATTGTATTCCTCGATGAGTACATCGCGTTAGTGAAGAACCTGTTTGATACTGCTGTTGCTAAATACGATTAACGGTTTGTTTGCTCATTTATCGTCGTAATTAATCAGCATAATAACAACGGGCGTTTAAGTCGTATCTTTCTAGAGTTACCTCGCTCAGCGGTTTATCTTTCGAACCGCTATAAACGCCTAAAGTGCCAAAACTTGGATGCCCAGTAAGGGTTATCTAACCTAGAAATAATGACACCTTTCGATGTCGAGGCATGTAGAAATTGGTTGTTTCCTAAATAAACGCCTACATGTCGCACCGTCATCGAAGTCTTGAAAAACACCAAGTCACCGCTTGTTGCCTGCCCATACGCAATTTCTTTTCCCTTTTTACTCTGGTCTTTTGTGGTTCTTGGTAGAGCTTGTTGAGTCGCATTTTGCACGGCGATTTGAACAAAAGCAGAGCAATCTATACCTCGAAATGAGGTCCCACCGAAATGGTATGGCACGCCTTTCCACTGTTCATACACGCTCATATAAGCGTTTGTAGTCAATTGTTCTGACTTTGATAGGGGTTTCTGTGCGGTTTGACTAAGCTGAGAAGGCGAAGGTGACGAGCTACAAGCAGCCAATGTTGCTAAAGTTATTGTAACTACAGCCATTTTTCTGATTTTCATATGTAACTCTTCTGACAAAAAACTGAAATAAAAACGTCATCAAGGACTTCTAGTATACGACCTAACTTAAGGATATCTCTTTTCGTAGTCAAACTGGATTTCACATGCCCGACACAAATTTATCAATAAAACCCTCACGTTATACATTCTCGCTCATTCAAACCGTCACTGCTGTATTTATTTCCATTCTTTTACTTGTTACTTTTTTATCAATGGTTAGCATTCGGGGCGTTGAACGGGTCGGGGGACATTTTGATGCACTCTCGGAACAAGCATTACCCCTTGCTCTACATAACGCCGAATTAACGCAAAGCGTATTAGAACAAGTAAAACTTCTCACTTACAGCACCCAATCAACCGACTTAGATACACTGAATGCCACAAGGGGCTCAATTGACCAACTCGCTACAGAGAGCAATACCACGCTAGAGGAACTCCTTTTTATCTCCCAATCTTTTCCTGATGCAATCTCTTTAGAGCAACAACAAAACCTTGTCGATGACATGGCGCAACTGCAAACCATGACCAACACGGTACTGCTGGCACAGATCGAAATTCAAAGTAAGCAAAATCTGATCGACAGTAAAATGGGCGAGTTCCGTTATGGCGTTGGATCTATCGGACCAGAAATGAATCGAATCAGCTCATTCTTGGTTGAAGACAACCCAGAAGCGAGCGATGCAGCGAACCGATTCACATCCAGTGCGTCTGCTATGGCGAACACCTTCTTGATGTTGATGATGCAACCTGACATTGATAAAGCACAAGACGAATACCGTCAATTGAGAAACCGAATCGCAGGCCTTAACTTGGCTTACAGCGATTTTGCCGATTGGCATCCAGACATCGTTGAGTTCGCGAGCTTGACGGCGCCTTACGAGATGGTGAAAGAAGGCTTTACCGAAGAAGGCGTGATCAAACAGATCCTCTTGAAACTCGAACTGGTTCAGCAGCAAGAGCAAAACTTAACGCAAGTCATTAACTTAGCGAACACCGTCATTAGCACATTGAATCAGCTGTCTTCCACCGCTTCCCACCTGATTGATGAAAGTGAACTGGTTGTAAATCAAACCATTACCAATATTGATCGTGTGTTGTTTATCAGCGGGCTAGTGATTGCCGTAATCATTGTGATTTCATGGTTCGTGTTACGCCGTTGGATGAATAAAGGGCTTAAAAACATAACTCAACAGTTGAGTTCACTGGCAGATCATGACTTCTCTAAACAGAGTGAATTACTGGGGCCGCTAGAGCTGCAAGTTATTACTTCAAAACTCAATACGGTCGTTGATTCAACCGCAGATTCGGTTCGTTTAGTAACGCGCAACTGTGAGACGCTTTATCAAACGGCAGAAGTAAGCCACGACGCTGCAGAGCAAACCAATTCGAGCTTGAACGAGCAGAACGAATCACTTCAGAATATGATCACCACCATTACGGAGCTGGAAGCATCGATTGGTGAGATTGCTCGTATCTCTAACGCATCGAACGACGATGCTCAAATAGCAGAAGATGAGTCAGTGAATGGCAGCCAAGTGGTTGGCCTTAACCAACAACGATTACAAGCGCTTGAGCACTCTCTTAGCATGAGTGAAGAGTCGATGGCTGACTTGGATGGTCGAGTGAAACAGATTCGTGAAATGGTCGACATGATCAGTGGTATCGCTGAAAACACCAACTTATTGGCACTGAACGCTGCGATAGAAGCGGCGCGAGCAGGTGAACAAGGTCGAGGTTTTGCGGTAGTTGCAGACGAAGTGCGTAAATTGGCGAGCGGCACATCCCAGCAAACCACCAATATTCGTAGCATGATGAACGAACTAGTAGCGGCAGCAGATCGCTCACGTGCTTCTGTAACGGAATCGAGAAGTGAGATGGCCAATGCACTGGAAACCAGTGGCGATGTAAGACAAGCCTTCGAGAAAATCGAATTTGCGGTTAGCCAGATCAAAGGGCGTGTTGAGCAAATCATGGTGGCTACCGAAGAACAAGCTCGTGCAACTGTCGATGTTACCCATTCAATCACTCGAGTATCTGAGCAGGGCGAGAATACTAAGCTGCAACTTGAATCTATGATCGAGAGTTCAGAGCAAGTCGGAGAGATAGCAGGGCACCAACAAGCCATGCTTCATAAGTACGTGCTGAAATAGACGAGCGTGATAGTTAAGCTAGTGTGCGAAAGAGTTTAAGCACTAGCAGTACTTAATCATTAACTACGCTTATAACGACTATCGATACAGAAGCGCCCTTAAGTTCTCACAAGAATCTAAGGGCGTTTTGTTTTCGGATTAAGATAACTTTGGTATTAAGCTAAGGTTGGTCTCAATATAAGCTTGAGACTCAACTGAATTCGAACTTAATCTTTCGTTGTCGGGAATCGTGCAAATGGCTGACGTAACATTAAATCTAGCCGTTGCTCTTTACCATCTTGAATCTCGGGAACACCAATATGCACCTTGTCATGACCAAGCTTGGGTTGGGCGCGGTAAGTCTTAAACCAGATGTCCCACACAGATAAAAAGAAGCCAAAGTTTGAGTGCGTTTCCTTAACAATGACCGAGTGATGAACGCGGTGCATGTCTGGTGTCACAATCACTTTTCTCAATCGTTTATCGAACCATAGCGGAAAACGTGCATTGCTATGGTTAAACATCGCGCTCGCATTAAGAACAATTTCAAAGATCACGACAGCAATGACAGGCACACCAAGTGCGATCACCAAACTCACCTTGATGAGCATTGAAAGAATCATCTCAATAGGGTGAAAGCGCGTTCCGGTTGTGACATCGATATCTAGATCCGCATGGTGAACTCGATGTAGCTTCCACAACCAAGGAACACGGTGAAACACCAAGTGCTGTAGGTAAATGGCGCAATCTAACAGTAATACACAGATCAGAATGGTCAATTCTTTCGGAAGTGAAAGGGTATTGAACAGACCCCATTGGTTTTCTTGTGCGATAACCGCCGCTTGAAATGCTGCGATAGGAATTATAGTGGCCAATAGAAAGCTGTTCAAAGCGACTAACGCAAAGTTGTTTCCCCAGCGAAACCATTTGCTTTGAGTCAGTGCTTTACGTGGAAAACGGTATTCCCAAAGCGCACACAATCCAAAAACGACAATAAAACAAACAAGGCGAAGCAGTGATGGGTCTTGCATGGGAATTCCTTCTATCATTCTAAGGACACTGTAAGTACAATCGTGCCACTTTTCTAGAGTTATCGTTATTGTCCATGAGAATCCACGCTTTTCACCGTTTATATCAACATCGTTTGTCCATTGCTACCAAACCGTTTAATGCGCGCGGGTGTAAAGTCGTGCGATGTGAATTCTGTAAAATCAAACAAGACAGCTGTATCTGTGAACATCAACCTAACGTTGATACGAACGTCGCGACTATGTTGATCTTGTCAGACAACGAAATCTTAAAGCCAAGTAACACTGGTCGTTTGATTGTTGATACGGTTAAAGACAGTTACGCCTACCTTTGGCATCGTACTGAGCCAAATCAAGAGATGTTGGATGTCCTCAAAGATGACAAATACCAACCTGTGATCGTATTCCCTGAAGACTATACCGACGACAAAACGCGCGTAGTTCAAGATCTGCCACAAATGCGTGACCCAAACAAAACACTATTGCTGATTTTCATTGATGGCAGTTGGCGCGAAGCACGACGTATCTTCCGTCGCTCAGAGTATCTGCAAGATTTACCGGTGTTGTCGATTGAGCCGGAATCGGTTTCTCAATACATGATGCGTAAGTCAGACAACGAACAACATCTATCAACGGCCGAAGTAGCGAGCTTAGTTTTGAAACAAGCCGGTGAAGAACAGGGCGCTAAGACTTTACAGCTATGGTTTGAAGCATTTCGTGAAAGCTACATGTTGAGTAAGACACGTTATAAATCGGATCCAACCAAACCAAGCCTGAATGCTTTCATAGAGCATACTAAAAGTGAGACGTCACTCTAACCTTTAACCGCTTTGTGCTGACTTGTTGTTCAAACAGATTCGAACACGAGATAAGTTTGTTATCTATCACGGTTTGTAGGGGGAGTGTTATGGATAATGCGTCCTAGATGTTTAATTTGAAAAATTTATTTGCCCGAATTTAGGGAAAAATTGGAGAGATTTCATGTATTACGGCTTCGATGTTGGCGGCACAAAAATTGAATTTGGTGCGTTCAATGAAAAACTTGAGCGAGTAGCAACAGAACGCGTACCAACGCCTACTGAAGATTATCAACTGCTACTTGATACGATTGCCGGTTTGGTGAAGAAGTACGACAGTGAATTTTCTTGCGAAGGTAAAATTGGTCTTGGTCTTCCTGGTATGGAAGATGCTGACGACGGCACAATGCTGGTTGTTAACGTGCCAGCTTCAACGGGGAAACCACTACGTAAAGACCTAGAATCACTTATTGGTCGTAGTGTGAAAATTGAAAATGATGCGAATTGCTTTGCGCTTTCAGAAGCGTGGGATGACGAGCTTAAAGACGAACCATCAGTAGCAGGCCTAATTCTAGGTACTGGTTTTGGTGGCGGGTTAGTTTACGAAGGCAAAGTGTTCTCTGGTCGTAACCACGTTGCTGGTGAACTGGGCCATATGCGTCTTCCTATTGATGCTTGGTTCCACCTTGGCGACAACGCACCGTTACTCGGTTGTGGTTGTGGCAAGAAAGGTTGTCTAGACAGCTACCTATCAGGTCGTGGCTTTGAATTGATTTACGAGCACTACTTCGGCGAGATGAAGAAAGCAATCGAGATCATTCAAGCGTACAACGAAGGTGAAGCAAAAGCGGCTGAGCACGTTGATCGTTTCATGGAGCTATTGGCTATCTGTTTCGCGAACCTGTTTACCGGTCTTGATCCACACGTAGTTGCATTGGGTGGCGGTCTTTCAAACTTCGAACTTATCTACGAAGAGATGCCAAAGCGTATCCCTAAATACCTACTGTCTGTAGCGAAATGTCCAAAGATCATCAAAGCGAAGCATGGTGATTCAGGCGGCGTTCGTGGTGCTGCATTCCTTAACATTAAGTAATCGTGACTTAAGTTAAGCTAGTTAAGGTTAGATAGTTAAAAAGTACAAATAAAAATGCCGCAATCTCGAAAGAGGTTGCGGCATTTTTTATTGTTCGGTGCTTTCGTTTCTTTAGCTGTTAGCTGTTAACTACAAACGAAAAGCTAGAAACGACATATCAAGAAAAGATCCAAGAGGGCTTACTTCTTCTTTTTACCAACACCAAGATTGTCTTTTTGCTTCAACGTAAGCTTAGTAAAGCCAAGCTTGCGGAAGTAGTTGTCTTGGTAGTTGCGAACCGCTTTAGTATCAGAAATCAACTCAAGCTGTTGCTCAGTTTTTAGATACTCAGAGATATCGATGCCTTCAGCTGCAGCAACAGCTTCTTGGATCGTGCGGTGTTCTTGTTTTGAAAACAGTAACTCTTTGTCTTCGTCTTTGTAAGTGTACAGAATGGTACGAGCCATGGTGCTCTCCAATAGAATTATTACTTTGCGCGCACTCTACATAAAAAGCGTACGTGGCTCAAGGTTATGATAAGAAATCTTAAGATTATCGTTCTAACGTTTAGCGTAATTTAAGCTATTTGTCTTTTAGGCAACGAACAGGTTGTCTTTCACGAAACGAAAAGAACAAAAAGCCCCTTAACATTGAAAAATCTATATAGGGGCTTCGTTTATGTTTTGGCGAAGATCTTCCAAATCATTTAAAAAGCAGCTAAGTCAATTTAGGTGTTTGAGCTTTGAATCAAACACGCCCTTGCAATGGAATGATCGTTACCGTTTCACCAACTTTCACGGTATCAACCGCTGGTGAGATTTCGATTAAACAGTTTGCTTCGCTCATTGAACGCAGGATACCTGAACCTTGCTTACCCGTCGTTTTCACTTCAAGCACACCCGATTCATTCATCGAGAACACACCACGGCTGAACTCGGTACGACCTTGGCGTGAACGCAACCGTTCGGTCGCTACCGCGTTCGCTTTTACTGGTGTCCAGTTCGTTTGACCTTGAAGCTTGCGGATCGCAGGCTCAACAAAGTTAATGAACGACACCATCACAGCAACAGGGTTACCCGGTAAACCAAAGAACGGCTTGTTCTCAATCTTACCGTAAGCCAATGGGCGACCTGGACGCATGTTGATACGCCAGAAGTTGATTTCACCCAGTTTATCTAACGCAAGCTTGATGTAATCCGCATCACCAACAGACACACCACCAGAAGTCAAAACCATATCGGTTTCAAGCGACGCAGAATGCAGCACATCCATCATCTTCTGCTCATCATCTTCAATGATGCCGTAATCGACGATGTCACAGCCGAGCTTTTGAAGCATGCCGATAATAGTAAAACGATTTGAGTCATAGATAGAGTTTGGTTTTTGCTCGTGACCCGGCGCTTGAACTTCATCACCCGTAGAGAACACACCCACTTTCACTTTACGCAGAACAGGGCAGGTACCAAAACCTAACGACGCCATCATGCCCATTTCTGGCGCTTCAATGCGTGTGCCACGTGTAAAGACAGGTTGGCCGATTTCTAAATCTTCACCTGCGATACGGACATTTTGTCCAACCGAGATTTTAGCATCAGGGAAGCTAACTTTATCGCCATCTTGGACGGCTTGTTCACGCATCACGACAACATCAACGCCTTCTGGCATTGGTGCGCCGGTCATGATTTTAACGGCTTCACCTTGTTGCACGATTTGCTCGTAGCTGTGACCCGCCATGACTTCAGCAACGATGTTGTAACTGTCCAATTCTAGATCTTCACTACGAATTGCATAACCGTCCATTGCAGAGTTGGTATTCTGAGGAACGTTGATTGGCGAAATCACATCTTCAGCCAGCACGCGGCCGTAGCCTTGCAGTAATTCAACACTCTCTGTGAGATCGAGTGCGTCAATGCTATCAACAATCTTTTGTTGGCCTTGAGTAACGGTTAAACCTGCAGGAGAGAACGAATCACAACAAACAGCTGGCGCTGCGTCTTTTGAAGGTGAGCATGACACGGCTCTGCCTGTTGTAGAGACAAGGTCAAAGGACTGCGCGTAATCGATGATGAAATCACGAATCGCTTCTAAGTCGCTGATCGCCATTTGTGGCAGCTCTGATTCAACTTGGCTGTCTGCCGCGATAGCAATAATGTTGTTATCGTTTGGATATAACCAAGGTTTGCCCACTTCATCTCGGTGCAGTTCAATTTTAGGGAAGGCGATGTTCTTACAGCCTTCAACCAAAATCAGATCAAGCGTGTTGGTATCAAATCGAGTCAGCAGGTAATAAAAATCTGCTTCGGCTTCTGGTGTTTCTGTCATCATCACGTGACGATTACGAGAAGCAATCAACATTTGGTTCGCGCCCGCTTTACGTAAGCGGTAACTGTCTTTACCCGGCTTATCGACATCAAAATCGTGGTGAGCATGTTTTAACACGCCAACTTTTAAACCCGCATCAGTCAACAGAGGAAGCAGGGCTTCAAGTACGGTCGTTTTGCCTGTACCGCTATAAGCAGCAAAGCCCAATAAAGGAAGGTTAGGGCGTTGTTTAGAATCTTTCATTATTGAAGCGTTCCGAATTGGGTGAGTTCTTCTGGCGTGTTGAGATTAACAAAGCAGTTAGGAGAATCGCTGAAATCAACGTATTCGGTAACACACTCTTTGTATAGTAAGATGATTTTACGGTCACCACGTTCCAAAAACGCTTCTAATTTTGGTAGAACACGTTTGTGGAATAGGGTGAATACAGGTTGCTTAAATTCGCCATCATGCGCGACAAGAATGTCGCTGTCTTCTTTAACTGCAGAACAAAAACGCTCAACAAGGTCGTCACTGATTTGTGGGCTGTCGCAAGGGACAAAGCCGACCCAGTCTGTACTCGCGTTTTTAAGGCCAGCATGAATGCCGCCCAATGGACCTGGATAGTCAGGGAAGGAATCGGAAACAACCGGAGCAAATGCTTGGTAACTGTCTAAGTTACGGTTGGCATTGATAGTGATGCTGACATCTTGCTGTGACAGCTTGTTTATAACGTATTGAATAAGCGGAGAACCGTTGAGCTCAACAAGTCCTTTATCTTTTCCGCCCATGCGGCTGGCCTGTCCGCCAGCCAAAATAACCCAACTAGTTTGCGTTGGAAGCAGCATAAATATTCTCTTGTGCTTTATCTTTCTGAATAACTTGCAGAAGCGGGGATTCGGTCAAAGTATTGTCTTTGATCCACCACTGCTTCTTACATAAATCGGTTAACGCGTTAGTTTGGTGACTGGTGATGACTAAACTCGCGCCTCTCTGAAGAAGATCTTCGGCCATAATCACCAATCTTTCAATAGATTCTTTGTCTAAAGAAGCACTTGGTTCATCCATAAGCAAGATTGAAGGCTTAAGAATCCAAGCTCGAGCCATTGCTACGCGTTGACGCTCACCGCCAGACAACACAGAAATGTGTTCATCTGCCAAGGTTTCTAAACCTACCATTCTCAATGCATTAATTATTTGAGCTCGCTTATCTTTTTGGCTCTCTTTGTTAAAGCGAATGCCATAAGCGACATTTTGGTACACCGAACCATCAAAAAGATAGGGGGTTTGATGCAGGTAGATAATGTCTTTGAACTTGAGCCTAGGGAATAAGATCTGCTGCCAGCTTTGTGTCGGAGACTGAATGCGGCCAGAGCTGGGCTGAATCAATCCAGACAATATTTTAAGTAGGGTCGTTTTACCCATACCATTATCTCCTTTGAGATAAATGGCATCGTTGGGGCCGATCGACAATTCGGGAATATGGAACAAAACACGCTCTTTGTAGCGCATTGAAATTTGCTGCGTTGTTATTTTTATACTCATGACAGCGTTCCTAAGTTCTTAAATAGCCTTTTCCTCTCACACTGGAAAGGAAAAAGTTAAGGGCTAATGCCAATGCTAATAACACCATACCGAGGGCGACGCCTTGAGCAAATGCGCCTTTGTGGCTTTCCATGGCAATAGCTGTTGGGATGTTTCTTGTCATCCCCATAATGTTGCCACCTACCATCATTGAACAACCTACCTCTGTCACGATACGAGAGAAGGCAGCAATGGTTGCAGCCAACAGAGGAAAACGCGTTTCCCAAATCAAGGTACACGCCACGCGTGTTGTTGATACGCCAAGTGTGCGCGCTGTTTCTACCGCACGGCGGTCACTGGCCTGCAGAGCGCCATGCATCATCGCAACTAGGATAGGGAAACAGATCACCATTTGACCTAGAATCATCGCCTTTTGGGTGAACAGCAATTGCCAATCACCTAACGGGCCAGAGCGAGAAAGCATCATGTACATCAACAAACCGATAACCACAGTAGGGATCGCTTGCAGGGTGTTGATCACTGAAAGCAGAGCCCATTTCCCGGGGAACTCGGTATAAGCCAATAAGAAAGCCATAAGGATTGCAGGAACAATCACCAATGAGATGGCGGACAAAGATACGCTGAAGGATACCGCGACGATTTTCCACAATTCGTGGTCAAAGCTCACAAGTAGATTCATTGCATCAATCGTTGTTTGCCATAGGGTCATGAAGTATCTCGTGTAAATCGATAATAGGTTTTATCGGTAATGACTGATGTTAATCATAGCTGACCCAAACTATTTGAGTGTGTATTGGTCAGCGATTGCTCTTAAGCATGATTGTGTTTCTAAGCATGAACGCTATTAAAGCGAGACAGCTTTATAGCGACCTGCTGTTAAACAAGATAGTTATTAAAGCGATATTGCTTAGGTGCTTCGTTAACTGTTTAGTTAAGCGTAGCGCTAATTGATTCGGGTTGAACCCTTAGCGCTACTTTTACTTACAGAAAACGACGGTTCACTTACAACAAACTATTCTGCGCTTGCAACAAACAGTTGTTTGCCATGCAGTTTAAAGTCGTTAATCAGTTTCTGACCTTTAGGGTTAACCAACCAATCACTGAATACTTTCGCTGCTTGGTAGTTAATGCTTGGGTAGCGCTCAGGGTTAACCAGAATCACTTGGTAAGGGTTGAAGAGGTTCTTGTCACCTTGGAAAAGGATTTTTAGATCCAGTTTATTTTGGTAAGCCAACCAAGTACCACGGTCTGTCATGGTGTAGCCTTGCATCTCTGACGCCATGTTCAGAGTAGGGCCCATACCTTGACCAACACTGCGGTAACCACCAAAGTTTGGTTCAATTTTAGTTTGCGCCCAAATGCCCATCTCTTTCTTATGAGTACCAGAGTCGTCGCCACGAGACACAAACGTCACGTTATTAGTCGCGATCGCTTTGAACACATCTGCCACTGCTTTTTGAGATTCAATTTTTGCAGGGTCACTTTGAGGGCCCACAATCACAAAGTCGTTGTACATCAGCTTACGAGGTAAAACGCCGTAGCCTTTTTCTACGAAATTCGCTTCAGCTTTTGGTGCGTGAGTCATTACCAAATCAACATCACCATTTTCGCCCATGCGAAGTGATTTACCGGTACCCGCAGCTAGAACATCAACCTTGATACCAGAATCTTTTTCGAACTCAGGCAATAAGTAGTCCAATAGACCAGAGTGATAAGTACTTGTGGTTGTCGCCAACTTAATATGAGTGGTGTCTTCCGCGCTGCTAGCCGTGTAACTGACGATAGATAGAGCTGCAATAGTTAGGGGAATTGCTTTCATTATTATTATGTCCATTCTGTTATAAATGAATGACATGCCTTCAGTTTTAAAGGGCTCAAAGAGGGCATGTGCATAAGACGCTAATTGTTGTAATTAGAAATCTACACCTTATAAGCAATCTTAATGCCAATAAATAATGCATCAGATTTCATTAAATTGCTGTTATTTCGGACAAAATTGCGTCATTTACCCCGTTAAAATGAATCAAAACATGAGCGAGGACAAAATGTCGCACATTGTCCCTGTTGGAGAAAAGGTTAATTGGTACACTCTGTCCCAACTTTTCTCACCGGCTAATCATTATGTCTTTACCTAGTTCATCTGCATCCAATCTCAACCCGAACACATTGACTCAGTATCAGGCCTTTTCCGTTTTGGTCGTCGATGATGAATGGGGTATGCAGGCTATCTTAAAGAAAGCACTAGGTAAGTTCTTTGGCAAGGTGTCGAGCGCAGGATCGGTTGAAGAGGCTGAAACGCTGCGTTCGAGCGAACATTTTGATCTGATTGTCCTTGATATCAACCTACCAGGCCGCTCTGGCATTGAGTGGGAAGAGGCGTTTAACGACAACGACAAACGCGCCGATGTGATTTTCATGACGGGTTATGCCGATCTAGAGATGACCATATCCGCGCTTAAGCTTGGTGCTTCAGATTTTATTCTTAAGCCGTTCAACCTCGAACAGATGATACAAGCGGTTCTGCGTTGTATGGATAAGCGACTCGACCAAAGAATGCAGTACGCGTTGAAGCGTGATGTGAGTCGTCATATCAAGACTGAACTGATTGGCAATTCAGACAAGACCAAACAACTTAAATTGCTGATCAGTCAATTTGCACCGTCTCGAGCGTCCGTCTTGATAGAAGGTGAGTCGGGTACCGGCAAAGAGCTGGTTGCTCGTGGTGTACATGAAGCCAGTAAACGCACAGGTCCATTTGTGCCAATCAACTGTGGTGCGATTGCTCCAGAGCTTCTAGAAAGTGAACTGTTTGGACATACATCAGGCGCATTTACTGGTGCGAAGAAAAACCGTGAAGGTCTTTTCCGAGTCGCAAGTGGTGGCACCTTGTTCCTTGATGAAATTGGTGAAATGCCACTGCCAATGCAAGCTGCATTGCTACGCGTGTTAGAGCAAAGAACCATTCGTCCAGTCGGTAACGAAAAGGAAATTTCCGTTGACGTACGAGTGGTGGCGGCGACCAACCGAAATCTTCAAGAAGAGGTCGATAAAGGGCACTTCCGCCGCGATCTGTTCTACCGACTCAATGTACTTAAGATTGATGTGGTGCCATTGAGAGAGCGCCCGTCAGACCTGATTGAACTTGTTCCATACTTTACTCGTCTTTTATCGAGCGAGCTTGGCATGCCAGTTCCAAATTGGGCACATGAAGATATCTTGGCGTTGAACGAATACGAATGGCCGGGAAATATTCGTGAACTTAAAAACTTAGTCGAACGATGCATTCTTTTAGACAAGCCACCAGCACACTATTGGCGCGAGATTAATGGTGATCCTGTTCCCGCTAGCATTTCAGTGACGGTGTCACATGGTGCGGAAATGCCAAACTTGAATAATGCAGACGCTGCCGAGGGTTATCCAAACACTTGGACACTCAAAGAAGTAGAAAAATCTCATATAGAACAGCTGGTTAGTTTTCATGATGGCAATAAATCGGCAGCTGCAAGAGATCTTGGCGTCGCACGTAAAACGCTAGAGCGTAAGTACAAAGATTGGAACACAGAAGGCTCTGAATATGCCGATTAGACGTCGTTGGTGGTCAAAGTGGGCGTTCCGATTCAAAACCATGGTTCGCTACCGATTATTATTCCTAACATCAGCTCCGATCATTCTGACCTTGTGCGCGCTTGTGGCTATCACACTGTATTGGTCAATACGTTACACGTGGCAGGGCGCTCTGATTGATGTTGATGAACGCTTGGATGTTGCCGATAACAGTATTCACCTGATCCAAAATCAGCAAGCATACAACGTTCGTGCGTTCGCCGAGTCTTATAACTTTCGAACCAAACTCGCGAGTGATCTTTCACACGAAGAGCTAACTCGCTGGGTGTCTGAGAACAAATCTCGCTATGAGCTCGATTTTCTGCGCTGGCGCAGTGTCGAGAGCATGGAAAAGAAACTCGAATATCTAAACTTAACTCACAAGCCTTCATTTTTCAGTGTCTTAAGCCGTAATGAACTCAATTATCTCGATCGTGACCTCGCTAAAAAAGCGGAAGTTCCGATGCTCAACGGGCAAGAGGTCGAGACTCGCGGATTGGTAAGCCGAACCGTTGTATCCATCAAAGATGAACATGATCATGTGATTGGTTTTCTGGATGGTGGGATCTTACTGAATAACAGTACTCAACTTGTTGACCAAATCAGTAACCTTATCTATCCACAACGAGAAGGTTTTAATCGTCATATAGGAACGGTCACGGTTTTCCTTGATGATCTTCGTGTTAGCACCAACGTGCCTTTGAGCAGTGAAGACAGTGTAGGGCGCGCCATTGGTACACGTGTTTCTCACGAGGTTCACTCGAAAGTCTTAAATGAAGGTAAAGAGTGGCTAGATCGAGCGTATGTTTACGATGCTTGGTACATCACAGCTTACCAACCAATCCATGACCAGTTTAATAATGTGATTGGTATGCTTTACACCGGTTATTTGATTTGGCCGCTGATAGAAACGTACTTAACCAACCTTGGCGAAATTAGCATTACCATTGTGTTGCTTCTGTTGGCATCCGGTTTGATCGTTCACCGTGGCGCACGTGATCTTTTCAACCCAATCGAACGCATTCATAAGGTCGTCAAGCTAGTCCAGATGGGGCAAGACAAGCGAATTGGTACGCTAGGTTTGGATGATCAACACGAACTGACACTGCTCGCTAAACAGTTCGACAAGATGTTGGATCTACTGCACGAGCGCAATCAAGAGATTCAACAAGCGGCGTCTGAACTAGAGTGCAAAGTGCATTCTCGTACCGCGAGTTTGAAAGAGAAAACTGAAGAACTTGAACTGCACATCAAGCTTCTCAATCAAGCCAGAGATAAGCTGGTGGTCAATGAAAAACTGGCCGCGTTAGGTGAATTAACGGCAGGTATTGCTCATGAGATCAATAACCCAACCGCCGTGATTCTTGGCAACGTTGAACTGATGAAGTTTGAACTGGGCGATGAAGTGAGCCGTGTAGATGAGGAAGTCCACGCGATCATGGAGCAGATTGACCGAATTCGAAATATCACACGAAGCCTGCTTCAATACAGCCGTCACGGCGGCGTACAAGACGAAATTACGTGGCAACATATCAACCCAATAGTGGATGAAAGTATTACGCTCGTAAAAACAGGTGCGAAGAAGAAAGGCATTGTGTACGTATCGCAGCTGAACGCTAAAACCTCAGTCGAGGTCAATCGAAACCAATTGCTACAGATTCTGGTTAACCTACAAATGAACGCGATTCATGCAATGGACGGTCAGGGCACGTTAACCATTTCGAGTGAAGACTGGGTTGAAAATGGTGTGTCTCATGGCGCTATCGTTCATGTTCAAGATGAAGGCTGCGGTATTAAGGAAGAACAACTGAAACGTATCTTCTCACCTTTCTATACCACCAAACGAGATGGCACGGGCTTAGGGTTGTCAGTATCTCAGAGTATCTTGAGCCAAACTGGCGGCGAGATCCGAGTTGAATCTGAGGTAGGTAAGGGAAGTTGCTTTAGTATCTATCTTCAACAGAAAGCGACACCTCAATTGCTTGTATCAAACCTATAAGTTCTAAGAACTCATTCACTGATATTATCATCTGATAATATTTCTAACGCGCTTGGGCTATTACACGAACGTTTTAGCCCAAGCACGAAAATTCCGCACTACTAATCTATCGCAAACCAAATCTCAACTCGCTGCAAATGAGGTACTCCAAGCCTCACAATCGCTCGCAGAAGACAGTCAGAAAATGGCGAACACCACAGAGCACCTTACTGAGCAATTGAAATACTTTAAGGTTTAGCCTAAATACAACTGAGCTGAAGATAAAAAGCCCATAAAAAACACCTCCGCACTTGAGATAAGTTCGGAGGTGTTTTTATTTATGGTTAGTCATTTGCTATAAGAAACTAACGTCAAAAGCATCAAGCCTAATGCGCTGCCACTGAAATCTTCGGTGGGTTGATGTTGTGCTTCTTAAACTCTTTCATCACACGCAGGGTAATGTCGGTTTCAAACAGCTTCTCATACGCAGTATCCACAACATAAGCCTTACAGGTTAGCTGTATCGCTAGGTAGTTATCGGTAATCGTCTGTTTAACCAAAACCGTGACAGGCTTCGGTAAGTGGATGTAACGACTCGAAGACGCAGCTTCTTGAATTAAGTCACGGGCTAGGGTGATGTCTTCATCCATACCGACGTAAAACGGAATCACCACCTGCATGTCCAACGCACCGTAGTTACCACTGGTGGTCACTTCATTTAAGAACTTGTTGTTAGGAATGGTAATGATGTCATCGTTCAGCGTTCTCATTCGCACTGAACGCAAACCGATGGTAATGATATCTCCGTAGTTGCCTTCGAACGTGACGCGGTCACCAACTTGAAAGGGTCTATCAATCATTACCGTGATGCCCGCGATGAATGAAGCTGCCAAATCTTTAAGCGCAAAGCCGACTGACACGGCGAGTGTACCACCAATCAAAGCCAGTATTTGGTCGTTGATTCTAAAGCTCATCATGAACACGATAAGACCGGTGCTCACATAGATGAAGAACTGAGTAAACGACTGCAGTTTTTGTAGTAGCATTCGATATTGCACGAACTGACTACCAAAGCTGGTCACTAACGAGTTGATGAACTTAAGCAATAACCACATCGCAGCAATAACGATCATGGAGAAGAACACGCCGCTCCATCGCACAAGGCTCGCTATTTTAGATATGTTTTCTACGTTAGCTAACTCTTCCGTCGCAAAGGTCGGGAAACTGACAGCACTTGCCAAGCCAACAAATAGTAGGATAAATAACTTCTTCATTTTACTTCACCAGTAGATGTTGACGGTCGAGAACGTTCGTAATATGGCGGAACCAGTGCTCAGAAATCCGAGCCTTTTCTTCATGCCAACCAATATAACCACGGCTTTCAAAGTAACGCAGAATCCCCGTTATCTCTGCCGTGCTCAGCTGTGTACATTCAGACAATACTTCCGGAGAAGCGATTTCCAGTTGTACGATAGAACGAAGTACAGCCAGCATAGGTTTCGGCATATTTTCCAGCTCCTGGGCTTCAGGAACATGGAACAGACGCACCACGGCTTGATCTGTCTCTTTGTTTCGGTTCAAAGAGAGTCGGAAGAAACGCAGCGCAACGGTAGGGTTGCCATCAGAATAGTGCCACAAAATTCGATAGAAACCTTGGCGTGCACGTTCTTCTTCACTCATATCATCTTGGTCCCATTGCTTAGGGACTACTAAACCATCAAAAGACAACGGCTTCTCAAGCTCCGTATTGATACGGCTATTTAGAAGTTCACCCACTTGTTTCTCTGTCCAACGCGGAAGGAAACACACCAAGTCAAACAGCAAACGTTCGCCACGCGCTCTATCCACAAATCGCCAGCTTGATTTGGCGATCGATATCACGACACGGTGGTTCTTTTTAGAACGACGCAGAAGGTTGGTCAAACGAATCAAATCAGACAGGCCACCGACCATTGGTTGCACCAGTCGTTGTGCGTTATCAATCGCGATAAGGTAAGTGGTATTGCTCTTACGAAGATGCGCTAATATTTGAATTTCAGTCGCTTCTTCGTCCAAGCCAATGCTCACGGCTAAATGCGCTAAAAGCTCTTGGTAACCCGCATAAGGGCAACTCACGTATACAGGCTCAGCGTTAGAGACTTTGTGCAGTAAGGTATATAGCAGCGTTGTCGCGCCGACACCACGTTCGCCAGACACAATACAGATAGCCGGGCTGTCTGACATTAAGTAGCGTGATAACTGCTTAATTTCATCTCCCGCGTAATCTATCAACGTACTGTCGATATTACCCGGAAGAATGTATTCATAGGTTTGATCGCCTTTGATTCGAACCAAGTTTTGCTGATTCTTATCAAGGTCAGACTGTTTAGCAACTTCAATTCTAAATAGATAAGCTAAGGCCTGGCTAAACAAAGTGTAATTGGATAGCAGGGCCATAATTCGATGTTGAAAGTTGTAAACACTCAACCACACGATGCCAATGGCCGTCGCCAATATATTAAGTAAGAAGGTATCCTTGCGGTTTACTGCCCAATTCACCCAAACCGGGCGATCAGAGATGTGTTGCAACGTATTGAAGACCTTCGCTCTCCATAGTCTGAGAACTGAGATCGTGACCAGCACAAACCAGAAAAACAGAGCGCTGTAAATCCAGCTGTAAATCGTACCTTTGCCTAGCGTAATACTTGATATCTGGAGAATCACACCCGCAACGATGAAGCTCCACACGTAACGACGAATAGTCGATAGGCGTAGTACTATCACTTCTTGATTTGATGTACGACCTAAACGGTAGGCAAATTCCAAAATAAAGCTGATGGCAATCGAACCACCTAGAATCCACCAAGTGAAGATCTCCAGGAAAATCAAATGTTGAAGACTAGGGATACTAGAAAGCACTCTCAATGACAATGTGATGGCAATTAGCCAAGCAATCGCACGATCAGCGCGGCTGATATACCAAATCACGCGAACCAGAAAAGGAGGGTTCGTTTTCGCTTCAAGAAAGTTAATTCGAAACAGTTCAATCAAGCGGGTGCTGTTGGCAAGCCACCACACTAAACCGAAGTAGATGAATAACACTTTTAGTGAGGCACCAATCACTGGCACTGGCGAAATAAAGATGTCTTTAACGAGCGCTTTAAAGCTACGAATTTGGAAGTAAACAAGATACTCAATGTTGAGCTTGGTTAATTCCCACTCTTGCTTAAATTGAGTTACGCCGTAGGGGCCAAAACCCGTTAGGCGCTCTTTATTAGCGGAATTCGTCTGCTCTAACAGGTGTTGCTTGCTCACATTCAAGCTATTCAAAGTGACGTAACTGGTTTGAACGGCAAACCATTGATCGGCGTCGTTGTTCGCTCTGTAGGCTTTTATCTGTTGCTCGAAGGTTTTGATTTCCTGCTTTTGAACTTGTAGCACTTCAGCGAGCAATATATTGACTTGGCGTCTGTCCGACGGTTCCATAAAGAGGGGGTCGGGTAACGAATCAATTCGATCATCGAGATCAACAGCAGAATCGGATACCTGCGGCTGAGATTGTAAGTCATATTCCAAGTTGGCATGACTAGGCCAAGAGAGAATGGCCAAAGTGAGGATTAAGAAGCGCGATAGTGAACGCATAAAAGTCTCTTAGAATTATGAGGTTAGGATTACTATAGTTAGATAATCTGACTTTGTGAAATCCAACCCCGTGTCGGGGGCGAGTAATTTATTCCTGTTTCGAGAGATTTTGTCATGAAATTGTCAGGGATTAGGCTAGTATTTGAGCATCTTTATTATGTCTTCTGTTGCGTTGATCGGGTTGGCTTTTACTGTGACCAATCAGCATACGATATATTCAATGGTTGGCATGATTTGGGACGTTATATACCGCCCATTATGGTGCGCTGTTCGATATTTTGTTTTTCCTTAAAATCGACGGTTTTACGGCGATAAATAGAAAGCCAAAAATGTGAGTCAGTTCAAACTATGATTTGGCTAGGTTATCACTCACTTAATGGCCAGTAATTGCAATCAATACTTGCAGTTAAAGCCCTGAACAAGTAACGTTGCGGCGTTTTTCACATTAAAAAGGTAATGGCATTGATCTCCACAGCAAATATCACCCAACAATTCGGCGCTAAGCCACTTTTCGAAAATATTTCAGTTAAGTTCGGCGAAGGCAACCGCTACGGTTTAATCGGCGCGAATGGCTGTGGTAAATCGACGTTCATGAAGATCCTATCTGGTGAACTTGAGCCAAGTGCTGGTAACGTAAGCTACGATCCAAACGAGCGCGTTGCTAAGCTAAACCAAGACCAGTTTGCTTACGAAGAATTCACGGTAATCGACACGGTTATCATGGGTCACAAAGAGCTTTGGGCTATTAAGCAAGAGCGTGACCGCATTTACTCTTTGCCAGAAATGAGCGAAGAAGACGGCATGAAAGTGGCTGACCTTGAAGTTCAGTTCGCTGAAATGGACGGTTACATGGCAGAAGCTAAAGCTGGTGAGCTTCTTCTAGCGGTAGGTATTGAAGAATCAATGCACTTCGGTCTGATGAGCGAAGTAGCACCGGGTTGGAAACTTCGTGTTCTATTGTCTCAAGTACTGTTTGCAGACCCGCATATCATGCTTCTTGACGAACCAACGAACAACCTGGACATGGACACCATCAAGTGGTTGGAAGACACGCTAAACCAACGTAACTGCACAATGATCATCATTTCGCACGACCGTCACTTCCTAAACTCTGTTTGTACACACATGGCTGACCTTGATTACGGCGAACTTCGTCTATTCCCAGGTAACTACGATGAGTACATGACGGCTGCGACTCAAGCTCGTGAGCGTCTACTGTCTGACAACGCTAAGAAGAAAGCACAAATTGCTGAACTTCAAACGTTCGTATCTCGTTTCTCTGCTAACGCATCTAAAGCGAAGCAAGCAACGTCACGTGCTAAGCAGATCGATAAGATCCAACTAGACGAAGTTAAAGCGTCTAGCCGTCAAAACCCATTCATCCGTTTCGAACAGTCTAAAGAGCTATTCCGTAACGCACTTGTGGTTGAAAACCTATCTCAAGGTTTTGAAGAAGACCTATACAACAAGTTCGACGGTATTTTCGAAGTAGGTGAGCGTGTTGCTATCATCGGTGAGAACGGTGTGGGTAAAACAACACTACTTAACACACTAGCTGGCGCTCTTGAGCCTCGCACAGGTGAGTACAAGTGGTCTGAAAACTCAAACATCGGTTACTACGCTCAAGATCACGCACACGATTTCGAGACAGACATGAACTTGTTTGATTGGATGAGCCAATGGCGCCAAGAAGGCGAAGACGAGCAAGTTGTTCGTGGCTTCCTAGGTCGTATGCTATTTGGTCAAGACGACATTAAGAAATCTGTAAAGGTTATCTCTGGTGGTGAGCAAGGTCGTATGCTTCTTGGTAAGATCATGATGCATAAACCAAACATCCTGCTAATGGATGAGCCAACAAACCACATGGATATGGAATCTATCGAAGCGCTTAACTTGGCTCTTGAGAACTACAAGGGCACATTGTTCTTCGTATCTCACGACCGTGTATTCGTAGACTCGCTTGCAACTCGTATCCTTGAAATCAAAGATGGCAAGATCAACGATTTCCGCGGTACTTACGCTGAGTTCTTGAAAGCACGCGGCTAAGCTTTTAGTTAGCCTTAGTTTTCAACTCTATGCGTTGGAAATTAAGCTATAAATTGAAAATTAAAAACGCCGTCATACTAAAAAGCATGACGGCGTTTTTGTATCTAGCTAAGTTTCTATGTATTTATCCTTGATGGGTCACTAACTATTTACATCAGAACTTTACAATTAGAAGCGGTTAGTGAATCACCAATCAAACCTACGCTTTTTTCCGACTGCTGATTATTCACCTTTCACATCAAAGTCAATCTTGTCTGCACCCGTGAACACTTGGAAGCGTAAACCTTTAGCGCGAGCAATCGTAGTGATGCCGAACTTCTGCGCTAAATCTAAGCCCATTTGTGTAACGCCAGAGCGTGACAGTAGAACAGGGATTCCCATCTGCGCAACCTTAATCACCATCTCAGACGTTAAACGGCCTGTGGTGTAGAAGATCTTATCTTCACCTGTCTCTTTGTTAAGCCACATCTCACCAGCCAATGTATCAACGGCATTGTGTCGGCCAACATCTTCAACAAACGATAGAACCTTGTCGTCTTTGCAAACCGCACAACCGTGCACAGCACCTGCTTTCTTGTAGGTATCGTTGTAATGAGTCAACGCTTCAAGCGCTGTGTAGATTTCAGATTGCTTAATCTTGTTTTGAGGCACTTGGTAATATTCCAACTGCTTCATCACGTTGCCATACATAGTGCCTTGACCGCAGCCAGAGGTTACTGTCTTCTTCTTAAGCGCTTGCTCAAGTTGGCTTGTATCTTCTTTGGTGATAACCGCAGCAGAGCTGGTTTCCCAATCGATGATAATAGATTCAACCGCTTCCGGATCGGAAAGGAAGCTTTGGTTTTTCAAATAGCCTAATACTAATGACTCAGGACGAGAGCCCAATGTCATTAGAGTTACGATCTCTTTCCAGTTCAACATCACGGTAAGAGGGCGCTCACACGCGATCTGTTTCGTTAGCTTTTCGCCATATTCATCAAACACTTCAACTTCGATTGTCTGAAGAGGGTTCTCACTGGTTTTTATTATGTTTGGTTTTACCACAGTCATTTCCTACTTAATGAGATAGCGATTTTATGAGATAAGAAGTCAACAAGAGCAATAAGGCTCTCATTCATTAATGCGCTAGTTTGTTGATTCGCTATGGCCTAGATTTCGATTATCGTTCTCGAACATGCCATAGATCTGTGAATACATAGCTCTGTGAAGAACATTAGCGAATTAGCTAAAGCAAATCTTATTCCAAAATAACGGGGATTGATGGAAACATGAAGCATTAGATTAAAATAGCGCAAAATATGAGAGTTCACCGGGTGGAGTTGTCTGAAATAACCAGTATCGACTAACGTTATAGTGACAACTTGATAACGAACGCTATAGATACGCTCTCGCAGTTAATCCGTATTGGCGTGTTTATTGCTTTATGGGGTGTATATGAATGCACACAGTACAAAATGTCCTAAGTGCATTCAGACCAAAGAAAATCAATTGGGTGAAGTATGTCTGAGATAAAAGAATTCAAAGAACAATATGAAAAAACAGAAGCAGCTTGGCCAATCGGTGTCCAAAGAATAGAGAAAGAGATCAAAACTGGCATTTGGGTAACAACTCAATGGGAACTCATCGGTTTTGAATTATCACCTGAAAATGAAACCCCAGACGTATGTTTGCTTCAGTTGCACAAAGACGAACGTACCGACTACCGCTTCAATCTAAGCTCTCAGCAACCTAAGCTATTCTTAGTTATGGATAATGTTGACTCCGGTAAACCTATTATTCAATTACTGACAGCATCACAAACAGTCGCAGGCCAATACATGGACGGAGATAACCAAGTATTGTCTTACGACATGCCATTGCCTGTACAAGCTTGGATGGAAGCATTCATCGGTCGTCATGGCGAGTTATTAGAAGCAAGACGTAAGAAACGTAAAGGCGCGGGTCGATCAAATGGCAACTAACTTTTTTAGCCGTTGGTCTCAACGAAAGCTTGATGAATCAACCGACCAACCTTTAGAAGCGCAACAAACGCTTGAGGAAACTGAGCTTACTTCCACTGAGGCTTCGTCTGCTGCTTCATCTATAGACGCAGAAACATCGGAGTCACTAGAACGTGGAACTTTGGAAAAAGAGTCTCCAGAACACGCTGTCGATTCTCAAACTATTGACTCTCAGGAGATAGCATCAGAAACGACTGAAGACTTGTCTGTTGCTCAATTATTGGTGTCAGAAGCTTCAGAAAGCGTAAAAAAAGCGGCATTGCGTAAATTATTCCTCTCAGAAGAATTCAACGTTCGTGATGGTTTAGATGATTACGACGACGATTACAGTAATTTGAAGTCTCTTTCTGAAGGGGTTGCGGAAACCTTGCGTGATTGGGTTAAAGACAAAACGGAAGAAGAAACTGCGCCAGAAGAAGAGCAAATCATTGATAATAAAGACGAAGGTGAAGTTTTAGAAAATTCTGAAAGCGATCTTGAGGTATCTGATAATAAACTTGAAACGTCAGAAAGTGCCGAAATAACCGAACAAGAAAAAGAACTGTATAAAAACACAGTATCGGATAATAACGCTACAATGTCAGACGAAGCAGACCTGAAAGAGGTGGGACAAAATATACCACACAAAGAATAGGTACATTTTGACTAAACACTCAATGAACCGCTTGCGACAAAATGTCCCAAGCGGTTTTTTTATACGCACAATAAACGTTATATAGGATTAAATCACTGAAATATAAGGCATATTAAATTGGCATGGCATTTGCAAAATAACGTTCATTATCAACTTTTTTGTAGATAGATGAGTTCACGGTCTGACGAACGACACACTGGCTAAAGGGTTAGTTGTTAACGGATTACTCAGCAAGTTCTCTCTCGCTTACTACAATAAAGGTTGAACAGATTATCCATGTCCAAAGATGGAACTGAGCAATGCTTAAACAATTATTAGAACAAGCAAATTCAAATAACGCTAAAGCAAGACTGTATGCATTTGAAAATACAGTTGAGTTAACAAATCTGATTCCACCTACTGTTAGCTACGAAAGCGGCGGTAATACACTTGTTATTGGTCCAACTGCGATCATTGAAAGTGCTGCGGCGCAATTACCTCAGTTAACAAGCCTAACACTGCTTTCGACAGATGGTGTGAAGGCAACGAATACTGAGTCAGAGCTTTACTACGCAAATGCTGTTCAGGTTTCAGGGTTCCTTGGTACGTTCGAAGTTCTAATCGAAAACAAAGGCCGAACCAATAACCTTGCAAAAGTAGCAATCAATCATGACTGTTTTGATGTGGTTTTGGACTTATGTCTGAATAGCTGCATGACTGAAGAAGTGCCTGTTCCTGGTTATTACCCAGTAGGTCGTGGTTATCCAAAACTGGCTGAAGCGTTAGAAGAAATTCCTACGTTAATGGGCACGTTTGATAAGCCTAAGTTCTTCCGTTTGGACACAGACCTATGTGCACACAGTTCTCGTGGTGTTAAAGGTTGTGAGCGTTGTGTTGATGCTTGTCCTGCTGGTGCACTTTCAAGTGAAGGCTCAGATAAGACGGGTCATAAGATCGAGATTAACCCGTACCTATGTCAAGGCGTGGGTACCTGTGCAACGAGCTGTCCGACAGAAGCTATCTCTTACGCATTACCTAACCCTGACGATACTCAAAAATTCATTGAACGTACGCTAGCTAACTACGAGCAAGCGGGTGGTCTGGATCCAATCGTACTTATCTGTAGCTCACGTCATGAGACTTACAACGTGATGGCTCTTAAAGCGCTACCAGATAACGTGATTCCAATTGTCGTAGAAGAACTGCCATCTATTGGTATCGATACTTGGTTTGCAGCTTTAGTTAATGGCGCAACTCAGGTTCTGTTTGCCGCATCTCGCTTTATGCCAGAAACGATCATTCGTGTTCTAAATAACGAAGTAGGGATTGCTCAAGAACTACTAGATCAAATCGGTATTCCAAAAGAAACCATCGATATTCTGTACTTAGAATCTCTACGTGAATGTCCTCCAACACTTTGTGTGGATTCATTCGACCTTGCACTTGGCGATCTTCAAGGCAACAAGCGCCAACGTCTATTTACAGCACTTGATGCGATGTCTTCAGCTCGTATTCCTGTTGAGAACATTGTTGAGCTTCCGTCAAACGCACCTTACGGCAACGTTTCGTGTGATAGCAAAGATTGTACGTTATGTATGAGCTGTGTGGCTGTGTGTCCGACACGTGCACTTCATACCGACGGGGCTTCTCCATCACTTAAATTTGTAGAACAAGACTGTATTCAATGTGGCTTGTGTGAAAAGGCATGTCCTGAAAATGTTCTGACTCTTACGCCTCGTATGAACTGGGTAAAAGAAGAACGTCAAAAAGCAGTTGTGATTCATGAAGAGAAAGCTGCGGAATGTGTACGTTGCCATAAACCATTCGCACCTCAGTCTATGATTGACATGTTACAGAACAAGTTACGCGGTCACTCTCACTTTTCAGATGAAGCAGCGATTAATCGTATTGCTATGTGTGAAGACTGCCGTGTGGTGGATATGTTCGATTCAATGGCTCAAGACCCATTGAAACAATTGAAATACTAGGAGTTAGCCTTGGAAACGAATTTGGATCAGGCACAAGAACAGACACTAAGAACTGAGATCTATTTGGTTCTTTCTGCATTGTTCCGTAGCGCACCTTCTGAAGAGGTCATTGATTTCCTAAAGACGTTAGACATTGAAGCGTCTGAGAGTGCAATGCAAAAAGCTTGGATTGCCATTCAACAAGCGGCAACGGAATCAAATCGCGAAGCGTTAGAAGACGAATATCAAGATCTGTTCATTGGCATTGGCCGTGGAGAGATAGTTCCATTTGGTTCTTGGCATAGAACTGGCGCCATGATGGAAAAGCCATTAGCAGAAATTCGTCATGACCTAGAGCTTTTAGGCATTGAGCGTGATGATCAAGTGAAAGAGCCAGAAGATCATATCGCTGCGCTTTGTGAAGTAATGGCAATGTTAAGCAATGAAGAAGAAGCGCTACAACAAGCGGTTTTCAATAAGCACCTTGGCCCTTGGTTTAACTCTTTCACGCGTCAACTTGAAGCAGCAGAAAGCGCCAACTTCTACAAATCAGCAGCCCAGCTGTGTGAAGCATTCTTAACGTTAGAACAAGTACGTTTTAGCGTGAATACAAAAAGCAGTAAGCACAAATTAAAGATTGATGTGAAAAACGTCACTGATTACGAGTAATCGAGCAGTACGCGATTATATCGATAGAGGGGCATTAAGCCTCCAAAAAGATCTACCGTAAGGTAAGGAAGCAATGATGAAAGATAATAAAGAAATAAATACAAGCCGTAGGGACTTACTCAAAGGCTTAACAACTGCAGCCGTTGCTGGTGCCGTTGTCGCTGGTACAACCAAAGTGGCAACCGCTTCAGAAACTGTTGAAATGCCTGAAAAAGACGCGAAGAAAACGGGCTATCGCGAAACGCAACATATTCGCGATTACTACGACACACTTTAGGAGATAACGGATGAAACTTGTCAAACGCTCCGATAGTGTGAGCAAAGAAACTAATCAGCTAGGTGTGTCTCGTCGCGCCTTCATGAAAAACACCTCTCTAGCGGCTGGTGGTGCGGTAGTAGGCGCTGGTCTATTCGCTCCGGGTATGATGAAAAAGGCGCAAGCTAAGTCAGTCGACCCTGAAGCGAAAACAGAAGTGAAACGCACTATCTGTTCTCACTGTTCTGTGGGTTGTGGTATTTACGCTGAAGTTCAAAACGGTGTTTGGACGGGTCAAGAGCCTGCATTCGATCACCCATTCAACGCTGGTGGACACTGTGCGAAAGGTGCAGCACTTCGTGAGCACGGCCACGGTGAACGTCGTCTTAAGTACCCAATGAAATTGGAAGGCGGTAAGTGGAAGAAGCTTTCTTGGGAACAAGCGATTGAAGAAATCGGTAACAAAGCGCTAGAACTTCGTAAAGAGTCTGGGCCTGATTCAGTTTACTTCTTGGGTAGTGCAAAACACAGTAATGAACAAGCTTATGCATTCCGTAAGATGGCGTCGCTTTGGGGTACCAACAACGTTGACCACCAAGCACGTATTTGTCACTCAACCACAGTAGCCGGTGTTGCGAACACTTGGGGTTACGGTGCAATGACAAACTCGTTCAATGACATGCACAACTGTAAATCGATGCTGTTCATTGGTTCAAACCCTGCAGAAGCTCACCCGGTTGCGATGCAACACATCCTGATCGCGAAAGAGAAGAACAACTGTAAGATCGTTGTTGCGGATCCTCGTCGTACGCGTACTGCTGCGAAATCTGATCACTATGTATCTCTTCGCCCAGGCTCAGATGTTGCGTTTATCTGGGGTGTGTTATGGCATGTCTTTGCTAACAAATGGGAAGACCAAGAATTCATCCGCCAACGTGTATTCGGCATGGACGAGATCCGTGAAGAAGTTGCAAAGTGGAGCCCAGCAGAAGTTGAGCGTGTAACCGGCGTTAGCGAAGAAGACGTTTACCACACAGCAAAACTGCTTTCTGAAAACCGTCCGGGTTGTATCGTTTGGTGTATGGGTGGTACTCAACACACTACTGGTAACAACAACACGCGTGCTTACTGTGTACTTGAGCTTGCTCTAGGTAACATTGGTAAATCAGGCGGTGGTGCAAACATTTTCCGTGGTCACGATAACGTACAAGGCGCAACTGACCTTGGCGTGCTATCAGACACGCTTCCAGGTTACTACGGTCTGTCTGAAGGTTCTTGGCGCCACTGGTCTAAAGTTTGGGACATCGACTTTGACTGGGTTAAAGGGCGTTTCGACGACAACGCATACGGCGGTCAAAAACCAATGAATAGTGCAGGTATTCCTGTATCTCGTTGGGTTGATGGCGTACTTGAAGACAAAGACAAGATTCGTCAACGCGAAAACATCCGTGCCATGTTCTACTGGGGTCACGCGGTGAACTCTCAGACTCGTGGTCCAGAGATGAAGAAGGCGATGCAGAAGCTGGATATGATGGTTATCGTTGACCCATACCCAACGGTCGCGGCAGTAATGAACGATCGTACCGACGGCGTTTACTTGCTTCCAGCAACCACTCAATTTGAAACCTACGGCAGTGTAACGGCGTCAAACCGTTCTCTACAATGGCGTGACAAAGTGGTTGATCCTCTGTTCGAATCTAAGCCTGACCACGAAATCATGTACCTTCTTTCTAAGAAGCTTGGTTTCTCTGATCAGCTGTTCAAAAACATCCGTGTTGAGAACAACCAACCATTGATTGAAGACATCACTCGTGAATTCAACAAAGGTATGTGGACGATCGGTTACACAGGTCAAAGCCCAGAGCGTTTGAAAGAACACCAACAAAATTGGCACACATTCCACAAAACGTCTCTAGAAGCAGAAGGCGGTCCAGCAAATGGCGAGACTTACGGTCTACCTTGGCCATGTTGGGGCACACCAGAGATGAAACATCCGGGTACACACATCCTTTACGATACGTCTAAGACGGTTGCTGAAGGTGGTGGTAACTTCCGTACTCGTTTTGGTGTTGAGTTTGAAGGTCAAAGCCTACTGGCAGAAGACAGCTACTCGAAAGGCTGTGAGATCAAAGACGGCTACCCAGAGTTCAGTGACAAACTACTGAAACAACTGGGTTGGTGGGATGATCTAACTGCAGAAGAGAAAGCGGCTGCTGAAGGCAAAAACTGGAAGACTGACGTTTCAGGTGGTATCCAACGTGTGGCAATTAAACACGGCTGTATCCCATTTGGTAATGCGAAAGCACGTGCGATTGTTTGGACATTCCCAGACCGTGTACCACTGCACCGTGAGCCACTTTACACGCCACGTCGCGACCTAGTTGCTGATTACCCAACGTGGGACGACAAAGAAGCTATCTTCCGTGTTCCTACGCTTTACAAGTCGATTCAAGAGCAAGACAAATCTGGCGAATACCCGATTATCCTGACCTCTGGTCGTTTGGTTGAGTACGAAGGTGGTGGTGAAGAAACCCGTTCTAACCCTTGGCTAGCAGAACTACAGCAAGAGATGTTTGTTGAAGTGAACCCGAAAGATGCAAACGACATCGGCTTTAAAGACGGTGACGATGTTTGGGTTGAGGGTGCAGAGAAGGGCCGTATTAAGGTGAAAGCGATGGTTACACGTCGTGTGAAACCGGGTCTGGCATTCATCCCATTCCACTTCGGTGGTAAGTTCCAAGGCGAAGATTTGCGTTCTAAATACCCAGAAGGCACTGATCCTTACGTTATTGGTGAAGCTGCTAACACAGCAACCACATACGGTTACGACCCTGTCACGTTGATGCAGGAAACGAAAGTAACCCTTTGTAATATTCGTAAAGCGTAAGGAGTCTTAAAATGGCTAGAATGAAATTTCTTTGTGACACCAAGCGTTGTATCGAATGTAACGGTTGTGTCACTGCATGTAAGAATGAAAATGATGATGCTCTGGAATGGGGTATTCAACGTCGTCGCGTTGTGACACTGAACGATGGCGAACCAGGTGAAAACTCTATCTCAGTAGCGTGTATGCACTGTACTGATGCCCCTTGTATGGCAGTTTGCCCGGCAGACTGTTTTGAACATACGGAAGACGGCATCGTACTTCACAATAAAGATCTGTGTATCGGTTGTGGTTACTGCTTGTTTGCTTGTCCGTTTGGCGCACCTCAATTTCCTAAACAGGAAGCCTTTGGTGAGCGCGGTAAGATGGACAAGTGTACCTTCTGTGCTGGCGGCCCAGAAACAGAGCCAGGTTCTGTTGAAGAGCGTCAAAAATACGGTGCGAACCGTATTGCTGAAGGCAAACTGCCAATGTGTGCTTCGCTTTGTTCAACTAAGGCACTGCTAGCGGGTGACGCAGAGAAAGTTTCTGATGTTTTCCGTCAGCGTGTTGTTGAACGTGGTGCGAAAGGTGCAGGTTGGACAGACGGCAACGACCTTTCTTACGATGCGACTAAGAGCTAAGTAGGAGAGACATATGCTTACAATGTTTAAGCGTCTCTTCCTTGTAGTGCTGCCAATGTTGGCAGCACTAACAATGCTTTCTCCTATGAGTCATGCATCTGAGACGAACTCATCACAAACTCAATCGAGCTCTGCTCAACGAGAAATCACACAACTTGCTGGCGCTGATTTTTGGCGACAAGTAAGAAACGGTGAAGAAGGTTACACCACATCTCAATCGGCTGAGCACGGTGTGTTGATCAGTACCCCAGGTCAAACGTGGTACATATTGAAAGAGAAGTGGATGTCACCAGCCGGTGCTGTCGCTATCTTTGGCAGTATTGCTTTCGTTACTCTAATGTACGTTGTGATTGGCCCATTAATGCTGAGTGCGCCAAGAACAGGCCGTAAGATCAAACGTTGGTCTCGACTAGACCGTGCCTTGCACTGGAGTATGGCGTTTACCTTCTTAACACTGGCGTTCAGTGGTTTGATGTTGGTTTACGGTAAGCACTTCTTGAAGCCGTACATTCCAACAGACCTTTGGGGCTTCATCGTTCTATTGGCGAAGCAATACCACAACTACATCGGCCCGATTTTCTATGTGCTGTTGATGGCTGTTCTCATCAAGTGGTGGCGCAAGTCTATTTTCAAGATGGTCGATGTACAGTGGTTCATGAAACTGGGTGGTATGGTCGGGAAACATAAAGGTTCTCATCCATCTGCAGAGTTTTCGAACGCGGGTGAAAAAGCGCTATTTTGGCTGCTTATCGTTATGGGCAGTGTCGCAGCAATCAGTGGCTTGGTGTTAGATTTCCCAATCTTTGGCCAAACACGACGTGATATGGAGCTTTCAAACCTAGTCCACATGTTGGCTGCTCTGATCCTTATCTGTGGCTTTGTGTTCCACATCTACATCGGCTTGTTCGGTATGGAAGGTGCACTTGAGGGTATGGTGACAGGCGAAGTTGATGAAACTTGGGCTAAAGAGCACCATGACCTTTGGTACAAAGAAGTGATGGAACAAGAGAAAAGCGGCGCTGAACAAAGCGCAAACGTAGCAATAGAGAAAACCGAAGAGGTGAATAAGAATGAACAAACCTCATAAAGG
The DNA here is from genome assembly GCF_041470465.1 of Vibrio sp. 10N.261.55.F4. Taxonomy (NCBI): domain Bacteria; kingdom Pseudomonadati; phylum Pseudomonadota; class Gammaproteobacteria; order Vibrionales; family Vibrionaceae; genus Vibrio; species Vibrio sp. 10N.261.55.F4. The sequence continues at coordinate 60,789 of NZ_JBFRMM010000014.1, forward strand.
TATTTGGGTCGCTTACATCCTAAGCTGCTTTACACCATTTACTTGTCTTCTCTCTGGTGTGGTCGCGATTATCTACGCAGGCTATCGTTTAGATAAAGGGGAAGACGGCGAAGTAGTGGATACGCATTATTACGGCTTGATTCGCTCTTTCTTCTTGAACCTGACGTTCTTTGTTGTGCTTATCGTCACGGTAGCGACCTCTAATGGCGTGTTGATCGGTGTGAACGATTACTGGTATCAAAACCATATTATCGATGACATCGCTTACTACATCCCATACGTAGGCATGTTGTTTGGTGGTGTAGCGATTGTGGTGTGGTTTATTCGTATGTATCAAGGCATGCAGCGCTTAAGTCAAAACCTACCGCAAAGCCCGACAACAGGGCCAAACCTGTAGTCGAGTATCGGCTCACTAGATAGCGAATTATCTAGCACAATAGTCCTTTTGAAAGCCCAATGATTTCGGTCATTGGGCTTTTTGTTTCTAATCAGCAACGAAACTTAATGAAGCATAGTATTGACCGCTTCAATATGGTGCAACTCCCTTAATTGGTGCAATTCTTGTTTCCATTTTCACGCTCATTAAGAACCAAGAAAGTGCACCGATAAATTTATTATCAATTAATCAGTAAGTTAAAAGCAAAAACTGTTGCACGAAAATTACACCACACACTTGGAACGCATCTTGCGTTCACTGTTGAGTCTTTAATTAATTACAACATTGAATCGCACGATATCAGTGCAAATCAGATAAAGCGAAGGAGAATGCTTTAATGAGTGAAACGGTGACTCAAGTTCATAGTGCAGTACAAACCCTTACCCAAAGTTCAGATACTTTATTCCTATTACTCGGCGCAATCATGGTCTTCCTGATGCACGCTGGCTTTGCGTTTCTCGAAGTCGGTACCGTGCGAAAGAAGAACCAAGTCAACGCGCTGGTTAAGATCCTTTCCGACTTTGGTGTCTCCGCCATTGCTTACTTCTTTATCGGTTACTGGGTTGCTTACGGTGCACACTTTTTTGCAGACGCAGAAACACTTTCGCAAGGCAACGGATATGAACTGGTTAAGTTCTTCTTCCTAATGACATTCGCAGCGGCAATTCCTGCGATTGTTTCTGGTGGTATCGCAGAGCGTGCTCGTTTCTATCCAATTTTGATTGCGACACTGTTTACGGTTGGTTTCATCTATCCATTTTTTGAAGGCATCATTTGGAACGGCAACTTTGGATTCCAAGATTGGCTAGAAGGTCAGTTTGGTTACGTGTTCCATGACTTCGCAGGCTCGGTAGTGGTTCACGGCGTAGGTGGTTGGATTGCTTTGGTCGCAGTTTACTTCTTAGGGATGCGTAAAGGTCGAATCCGTGCAGGCAAACACACCAACTTCGCACCATCGAATATCCCATTCTTAGCACTAGGCTCTTGGATCTTATGTGTGGGTTGGTTTGGCTTTAACGTGATGTCAGCTCAAGCGATCAATGGCATCAGCGGTCTCGTGGCAATGAACTCTCTCATGGCCATGGTTGGCGGTATTCTTGCGGCTCTAATTGCAGGTAAAAATGACCCGGGCTTCATCCACAATGGTCCTTTGGCTGGTCTCGTCGCTATCTGTGCGGGCTCAGATTTGATGCACCCACTTGGCGCTTTGGTGACGGGCGGTGTGGCAGGTGCGCTGTTTGTTTACCTATTTACTTATATGCAAAACAAAACACAGATTGATGATGTATTAGGTGTATGGCCTCTACACGGCATATGTGGCGCTTGGGGTGGCATTGCAGCGGGTATCTTCGGCTCGCAAACATTCTGGGGGCTAGGGGGCGTGAGCTTTGCTTCTCAAGTTGTCGGTACACTAGCGGGCATTGCTGTGGCTTTGATTGGCGCAATGATTGTTTATGGTGTGTTGAGCAAACTAACAGGCCTACGCTTAAGTGAAGAAGATGAATTCAACGGTGCGGATCTTTCTATCCATAAGATCTCTTCTATCAACGAAGACTAACGTTGTTCACTTGGTGGGGTAAAGCACATCAAGTAGACAACTGTTGAACAGAACTAAGCGGCTTCGGTCGCTTTTTTGTTTCTATGGATAGCAAAACAGAGAATTTGAGTAACAACAACCACAACTATCAAGCGAGTTATGTCACAAATAGCCAATGAATTCAGTTGCCTAAGACTATGGTCTAATCCCCAAAACTATTGTTGGAATTTGAACAGTGCTAAGCTGTTACAAAGTGACATATCTAAAAGGACGTTATATGCATTTCCCATATCGAAATATCGTAATTCTTACTGGCGCTGGCATCTCTGCAGAGTCGGGGATACAAACATTCCGAGCACAAGACGGGCTATGGGAAAACCACAAAATCGAAGATGTAGCGACGCCTGAAGGGTTCGCAAAAGATCCTGACTTGGTACAAGCCTTCTATAACAAGCGTCGTCACGGCCTGCAAAGTGAGAGCATTCAGCCCAATTCAGCCCACAAGGCGCTAGGAGAGCTCGAAGACAAGCTTGATGGCAAAGTTACCATCATTACTCAAAACATCGACAATTTGCACGAGAGAGGCGGTAGCAACAACATTATTCACATGCATGGTGAACTTTTAAAAGCGCGTTGCAGTGAATCCAATCAAGTTGTAGAGCACAAAGGCGATATTGAAACGGGTGAACTTTGTCATTGCTGCCAAATCCCTGCACAAATGCGTCCACATATTGTTTGGTTTGGCGAAATGCCACTAAGAATGGGCGACATTTATTCCGCACTGGAAGAAGCGGATCTGTTTATCTCTATCGGAACTTCAGGTGTTGTTTATCCAGCGGCAGGCTTTGTTCACGATGCGAAAATGCATGGTGCACATACTATCGAGATAAACCTCGAACCAAGTGCGGTTGAAAGTGAATTTGAAGAGAAGCGCTACGGCAAGGCGAGTATCGAGGTGCCTAAACTGGTTGGCGAGTTATTATGTACAGAGAAAGGTTCTTTAACGGCCTAAGCCTTGTCTTTAATAACACACATCAGTTTCTGAATCTGAAAAAATAAAGCGGCTTACGCCGCTTTATTTACTTAACTTCTTAACTAACAATAACTTAGTTGTTTACTTTAAGTTTTTGGAAGTACTCGTCATAAATAACGCTCGCTTCACCAACTTCATCTTGCCACACACCGTTATCCATCACTGATTGTGGTGGGAAAACGTTCTTGTCTTCAGCAAATTCTTTAGGAAGAAGAGGGTAAGCGGTTTTAACTGGTGTCGGGTAACCGATCTCTAGAGCAATTTTCGCAGCGTTCTCTGGGCGAAGAAGGAAGTCGATCATCTTATGAGCCGCTTCAGTGTTCTTAGCGCCTGCTGGAATTGCTAGGCTGTCCATCCAGAAGATAGCGCCTTTTTCTGGCCAGATAATGTCAATCGTTGCGCCTTCTTGGCGTGCCATGTAAGCAGAACCATTCCAAAGCATACCAAGAGACACTTCACCTGCTAGGTAAGGGTTCGCTGGGAAATCTGAGTTAAATACCAATACGTTTGGCATTAGCTTACGAAGTTCTTCGTAGGCTTCTTTGATTTCTTCAGGGTTAGTCGTGTTTGGAGAGTAGCCCAGTTTAGATAGAGCGATATGGAAAACCTCACGAGAGTCATCCATCATCATCAGTTGACCTTCCCACTGCGTATCCCACAGATCGCCCCAGTTTTTAACTGAAGACTTGTCTAGCATGTCTGAGTTGATACCAATACCCGTCGCACCCCAGATGTATGGGATTGAGTAGTTGTTATTTGGGTCAAATGGCTTATCTAAGTAATTTGGATCCAAATCTGCAAAGTGGCTTAGCTTGGTTTTATCAAGCTCTTGAAGCATGCCTTCTTTACGCATCTTAGAAACGAAGTAAGTAGAAGGAACCACTAAGTCGTAACCCGTACCTTGAGTTTTTAACTTAGCGTACATGCTTTCGTTAGACTCATAAGTTGAGTAGTAGACTTTAATGCCCGTCTCTTCTGTGAAGTCTTCTAGTACTTCATTTGGAATATATTCAGACCAGTTGTAAAAATACAGTTCTTGGTCAGCTGCGAAAGAGGGTGTAGAAAGTAAAGTAGCAGCACACAATGCGCCGGTATACAGTGTTTTTTTCATTACTGTTCCGTTCATTTGTTTGATTTGGAGCTGGGTAGTGAACCCAAGGTAAAGGATTTCGAAAAATCGCGCTATATTATAGCAGCGATATAATAAAATAGGCAGCCTAAGCTGCCTATTCATTGATATTCTTATTTTTAACTTATTGATTATCTACGTTGACCTGTTAAGTAAACTGGTTACTTAGCCACAGTTAGATAATAAGCTAAATTACTGACCTGCTTTAAGTTTCATGAAGTAATCTTCGTACTTCACTGTCTTATCGCCAACCGCAGCTTGCCATTCAACACGATCAAGGTCTTCTTGCGATGGGAATAGCGCAGGGCTATCTTTGAACTTCTCGTTAGACGCTTTAACGGCCGTTAGGTAGCCTGTGTCACGAGAAATTTGCTCAGCAATTTCAGGGCGAAGTAGGAAATCAATCATCTTATGAGCTGCTTCTACGTTTACCGCACCAGAGCTAATCGCAAAGTTATCAACCCAACCGATACCGCCTTCTTTAGGGAAAACCAGTTTGATTGGTAGACCTTCGTTTTGCGCTGCAGCAGCAGAACCGTTCCACAGCATACCAAGACCCACTTCACCAGACATGTAAGGCGCGCCTGGGTTATCTGAGTTAAATACTAGAACGTTTGGCATAAGCTTTTGTAGCTCAGCGTACGCTTCGTCGATCTCTTTTTCGTTGGTTGTGTTACCAGAGTAACCTAACTTACGCAGTGCGATGTGGAACACTTCACGAGTGTCGTCCATCATCATCAGTTGACCTTCAAGCTCTGGCTTCCATAGATCAGCCCAGCTTTGGAAATCTTCTGGATCGTACATGTCAGTGTTAACAGCAAGACCTGTGATCGCAACTACGTGTGGAATAGAGTAGTCGTTGCTTGGGTCGTACGGCTTATCTAGATAGTTAGTATCTAGATTCTTGAAGTTGTTCAGCTTAGTTTTGTCGATCTTTTGTAGCATACCTTCGTCACGCATCTTAGATACGAAGTAAGTCGACGGCACAACTAGGTCATAGCCTTTGTTGTGTGTTTTTAGCTTTGCGTACAGGGTTTCGTTCGACTCGTAAGTCGAGTAGATCACCTTGATACCAGTTTCATCAGTGAACTGTTCTAGAATCTCACTGTTGATGTAAGGTCCCCAATTCATGAATACCAATTCTTTGTTATCTTTTGCAAATGATGGTGCAGATAACATTGAAAGCGCACATGCACTACCAGCTAATAGAGTAGCCCATTTTTTCATTGACGTTAGCTCCAAACTAAACGTTGCCCGAAGGCAGTAGATAGAAAAACAGAATAGCAATTTACCATTCTGTTTATGATTAACACTTTTTTTGAACTTGAAGTCTCTTAACTTCTTAATCAAGCCAGTCTCTATATAGAGTAGGAGACTTACTTGATTTTTTCTCTCGCTAATGACTGAGAAATGATCACCAGTATTAACGACACCACTAACATCACTGTTGCTAGGGCGTTTACCTCAGGAGAGATACCCACTTTAACCATTGAGTAAATCTTCAGTGGTAAGATTTCATACGTTGGGCCGGTTACGAAAGAGCTAATGATTACATCGTCCAAAGACAGAGTGAAGCTCAATAACCAACCCGCAGCAACCGCTGGCTTAGCAAGAGGCAGAATGATCTGTTTTAGAATCGTCCATTCACTTGCACCTAAGTCTTTTGCTGCTTCTAGCATCTTCACATCAAAGCCATTCAAGCGACTGTATACCGTTACTACAACAAACGGTAGACAGAAGGTAATGTGAGCAGCAAGTAGGGTAAAGAACCCAAGTTGAACACCCATTACCAAGAATAGCGCAAGAAGCGAAATCGCCATTACGATATCTGGAGACATCATTACGATGAACAGCATGCCATTTACGATGCCTTTACCTTTAAATTGGTAACGGAATAGGGCTACTGCTGTAAGGCTCCCGACAATCGTTGCGGCTGTTGCTGAGAACACCGCTACGTTGATCGAGTGCCACGCAGCCTGCATTAGGCTGTCGTTGTTAATAAGCGCGTCATACCATTTAGTGGTGAAGCCACCCCATTTCATACCAAACTTATTGGCATTAAACGAGTTAGCGATCAATACGATAATAGGTAGGTATAGAAAGGCGTATACCAGCGCCATAAAGCTGAACTTAACTGTGCGCCCCATTAGTCTAGCTCCACTTTCTTGTTCAATAGCTTACCTGCTCGGTAGTAGGCATACAGCATCACAGCCATTGCCATGGTCAGTGCGATACTCGTCGCTGCGCCAAACGGCCAGTCTCGAGCGTTGAGCACTTGGCTCTTAATCACGTTACCAATCAATAGGTTCTTAGCTCCGCCTAATAGGTCAGAGATGTAGAACATACCTAACGCTGGCAGTAGCACTAACAAACAGCCGCCAATAATGCCCGGCATTGTTAGTGGTAGTACCACTTTCAATAGCGTTTGCAGTTTGTTCGCACCTAAATCTTTAGCCGCTTCTAAATACGTATCGTCCAGTTTTTCAATCGCTGAATACAGCGGCAGAATCATAAACGGAAGTAGGATGTACACTAAACCGATCATTACTGCGGTTTCTGAGTACATGATACGTAGCGGTTTATCAATGATATCTAACGCTAACAAGCTTTTGTTCAAGACACCTTGCGTACCCAGTACAATTTTTAATCCGTATGTACGAATCAAAGAGTTCGTCCAGAATGGTACTATCACTAGGAACAACATGATTGGACGCCACTTCGCCGGCATTTTTGCCACGATGTAAGCGAATGGGTAACCAATAATCAAACAAAGTAGGGTTGCGACAATTGCCATATAGAAAGAGTGCATCAACACTTTAAAATACAGCGGGTCAGCCAAACGCACGTAGTTATCGAGAGTGAAGGTCATCTCGATCAAGTTCGCTTCATCACGAGTTAAGAAGCTAGTACCAATGATCATGATGTTTGGAATCATCACGAACAACACTAACCAACCTGTGATTAAAGCAACAATTGCGTTTTGTAAATTAAACTTCTTGCTCATCTTCTAATACCACTTCCCAGCTCTCAACCCAAGTTACTGCAACTTTTTGGCCCAGTGAGTGATCAACATCAGGGTCATCTTCGTTGAAGAATTCGCTAACCATGACACGCATACCAGATTCAAGTTCTACGACTGAATCTAATGTCATGCCTTTATAGGTTCGCTCGACAATGTGGCCAACAATACCGCGTTGCTCTGACTCTTTAATTTCTTCGATTCGAAGATCTTCAGGTCGAAGCAATACTTGCAGTTTTTGACCCGGTGTTACGTCTTTATCGTGATAGATAATGGACTCTTCACCTTCGATTGTCGCAACAATGCGTTTTTCATCTTGACGAGATTTCGCTGTCGCTTCGAATACGTTAATTTCACCAATGAAACGCGCTACAAATAGGTTCTTAGGCTCTTCGTAGATCTCTCTTGGTGTTCCGTCTTGTTCAATCACGCCATCACGCATAACAATAATACGGTCAGACATAGACAGCGCCTCTTCTTGGTCATGCGTTACAAAAATGAACGTGATACCAAGTTGGCGTTGTAATTGTTTCAGCTCGATTTGCATCTGTTTACGTAGTTTGTAATCCAGAGCAGATAGAGATTCATCCAACAAAAGAACTTTAGGCTTATTAACGACAGCACGAGCGATTGCGATACGTTGCTGTTGGCCACCAGATAGCTGGTGTGGCTTTCGTTGTGCCATTTGTTCTAGGCGCACCATTTTCAAAGCATCCATTACACGAGGTTCAATCTCGCTGTTTGGAACTTTCTGCATGCGTAAGCCAAATGCCACATTGTCGAAAACGGTCATATGCGGGAATAGGGCATAGCTTTGGAATACAGTGTTTACATGCCTTTGTTCAGCAGGAACTTGGGTTACGTTTTGTTCAGCTAATAGTATTTGACCACTATCTGCCGTTTCAAAACCCGCAATCATTCTTAGCACGGTTGTTTTACCACAACCTGATGGGCCTAAAATCGTGAGAAACTCACCATGATTTACGTTTAAATCCAGATTGCCGATGACTTCCTTACCATCGAAACTTTTACTGATGCCAGTTAGCTGTACTACTGGCTTTCCTACTGATTTTTTAGCGTTCAACGTCTGTTTTTCTCCACCTTGGTTCTATTTGAGACCTGTTGCTATACACCTTTAAGGCGCGCATCATAATCACCAAAAACGTGAATTCAAAGCATTTTTTACCTTTCGAAGATAAAAAATTTCGCAGGTAAAAGTAAACATCCTTTACCATACTGTTATTTACTGGGTTTACACCCTAACAAGTGTCTAATTATTAACCATCAAGACGCAAAAGCAAGCCTTGTTACAGATTCATATTTTAGTTTGTATCCGACATATGAGTATAATGAAGGTAATTTTTTATCAATAAGTTAGGTGGCTTCGCTTAATCGGCACACCTAGGTATCAATATGAACAACGACATCGAAAAAGATTTTAATTTGGGCGGTAGTATCAACCGTGCACTTTCTGGCGATTATGAGCTCAAAGCAACGGCTGTATTCCAAGAAGCTTGGAAACATACGATAAGTCACTTTCTTTCGTTTTCCCCAGCGATTATTGCTTTGATGTTTGTGCAGCTCGCTATCTTTTATATCGCACTAAAACTACAGCTTGGTGATCCTGCGGTTATCTTGGATGCGGTTATCGACCCAGAGTCGTTCACGCCACAAATCGTTGAATCGATTTTTATTGCGAACTTTAGCTATGAAGTGATCAGCGCGCCTATCTATGCCGGTATCTGTTTAATGGCAATGAGCCACGCCGCTGGCCTACAGACCAAAGTACGCCACATTGGTAAAGGCTTACAGTTTACGATTCCAGTAATTCTTGTGACTCTGTTCAGCCTGATGCTTCAAGGTATTGCAGGTATGATTCTGCCGTTTCTGTCGATTTACTTCTCACTTGCATTCAGCCACTCAATCCTGTTGATTTGCGATAAGAAAGTACCACCAATGCAATCGCTTCTGCTTTCTCTGCGTGCTGTCAACAAAAAAATCTTCACCGTTGCTTCTATCTACCTATTAGTAATGCTGATGTTCATCGTCGCGGCAATGATGTACGGCATTGGCTTAATCTTCGTTCTTCCGTTCTTCTTCCACGTGAAAGGAATCCTTTACCGTGAAATGTTTGGCATCAAGTTGAAACTGATTGCTTCAGATCGTCCAAAGAGCGATGACGACCACAACGGTAGCAACAATAAAGACCCACAGGTATTCGATGCATAACAACTCTAAATTAAGCGCAAGTAAATCACTTGCGCTAAAAGTGACAGCATTAGCCTTAGTTGGCTCGATCTCGTTAGTTGGCCCAATGCTTTACCAACAAGAAGAAGAGCGCAGGCGAGCGGGGCAAAAGGCTTCAGACTCAGAGCAAAACTTTGGTGACTTGACCGTCTCTTCTGATAAGCCAGATTTCGCAGCGATTGAAGATGTAAATAAAAAGAAAGACACCTTCTTTTCTTATCTTCGCCCAAGTATCAACATCGAAAACAAGCGAATCACCAAAGAACGTGCGTTTCTAACCAAGCTTTCAGAGACGGGGTTGAACAATGTTGACTCTGAAGACGCGTCATACGCAAAGAGACTAGGGAAGCTGTATAGCCTGCCTGTACCTTCATCGGGCTTAGATGACGCTTGGCTGAAAGAAATGTTGAATCGTGTAAACGTGCTACCTGAAGCGCTTGTGTTAACTCAGGCGGCCAATGAATCAGCTTGGGGTACATCTCGTTTCGCCACTAAAGCAAATAACTATTTTGGACACTGGTGTTACACCAAAGGTTGTGGCCTTGTTCCGCTACAACGTAACGAAGGTAGCTCGCATGAAGTCGCAACATTCTCTTCAAGCCAAGAATCCGTACATCGTTACTTCATGAACCTTAATCGTAATCGTGCTTACGCCGATCTAAGAGTGATTCGTGCAAAACTTGATGCGCAAGGTGATGATCTTTTAACAACCGCAACGGCGACAGAGCTAACCAATGGCTTGTTAAAATATTCTGAGCGAGGTTCCGACTATGTGACTGATTTACAAGCTATGATCCGTCACAACGAGGTATACTGGAAAAAGTAACTCATTTTGATACCAACTTGGTTGCCTTCGATAGTCGGCTTATACCAGTAATATCACAAAAAGAGCAGCTCATTGGCTGCTCTTTCTATTTATAAACGCTCAACTTCGACAAGATTATAATAATGAAAAAGACAGCACTCGCTTTATTAGCCTCATTAAGCCTTGGGGTTTCTCTTCCTGCTTCAGCGCAAGAATACATGTTCACGTATTCTAAGCTTTATACTCAGCTGAAAAACAACACCAAAGAAGGGCATGATGATGTCAAAGTTGCGGTCTTCTTTGTTGATCAACAAGCTCAGCAAACCTGTCACATCAGCAAAGCTTGGATGGAAAAAGAAGAGCACTACGAAGAGCTAAAAGTCTCTCCGGCCAATGAACTGCTTCTACCGGTAGATCAAAACCTTCGTTCAGCAAACCCTCTTATCTTTGTACAAACTCAAGAACAAGAATGTGCGTATTCTTTGGTCGTGATGACTCAAGAGCCTTTAGTTGGAACTGTTGAAGTTACACAGATAGAAAATCTATTGCCACAGATGCAGGCGATGCTTGAAGACGTCAGCGGTATTTTCTCTGGTTGGTTCACGCCAGATATCCAAGGGTTAACGCTAGAGTTCGCTAATAAGCTGGAAGGCAACATCGAGCTTTCAAATGGCAAGCAACTACCAATCAAAGAAGGACGTGCGAAATTCACCTTAGAAGAACTGAATGGAAGTGACAGCATCACGTTGCCAGAACCAACAGTTCGCGTATTGCCGTACATTCCCGCGCAATAATTTTTAACAGAATCATTGTTAGTGAAGTAAAAGCTTAGCGAAATCATCCCCCTAAGTTTTTGCGACATATCTTAAAGCAGCCTCATCGAATAAGATCAGGCTGCTTTTCTTTATCTATGATACCAACCGAGAGCTTGTGAAGCCGCGTTTCTCTGCCGTTTAGGCGCTTATCGAACAATAAAAGCAGAATCTTTCTATTACTCAGCTTGTTTATCCGGCCGTTACTATTTCAACATCAAATAAAAATCCGTATAATCCACGCCCTAAAACAGTCCCACTAGCAATCTACAGTCGGTAATACGACGGTGTGAGAGTCGCAATGAACCAAAACGATAATAGAAAAGAAACACTTGAATTCAACAAACTTCAGAAACGTCTGAGAAGAAATGTTGGAAATGCCATCATCGACTACAACATGATCGAAGAGAATGACGTAGTAATGGCATGTATTAGTGGCGGTAAAGATTCATTTGCGATGTTAGATATTTTGCTACGTTTACGTGAAGCAGCACCGATCAAATTTGATGTTGTGGCAGTAAACCTAGATCAAAAACAACCTGGGTTCCCTGAACACATTCTTCCTGAGTACTTTGAAACGCTGAACATTCCTTACTACATCGTAGATAAAGACACGTATTCAGTGGTTAAAGAGAAAGTGCCAGAAGGTAAAACAACGTGTGGCCTATGTTCTCGTCTTCGTCGTGGTACTTTGTACTCATTCGCAGAGAAGATTGGTGCAACTAAGATCGCTCTGGGTCACCACCTAGACGACATCGTTGAGACCATGTTCCTAAACATGTTCCACGGTGCGCGCTTAAAGGCTATGCCACCAAAGCTTCGTTCAGATGATGGTCGTAACGTTGTTATTCGTCCACTGACTTACTGTCGTGAAACGGACCTAATCAAATACGCAGAACATAAAGAGTTCCCAATCATTCCTTGTAACCTATGTGGCTCTCAAGAGAATCTACAGCGTCAGAACATTAAAGCGATGCTAATTGATTGGGATAAGAAAACGCCAGGTCGTGTTGAGAAGATCTTCAAGTCAATCCAGAACGTAAGTCCAAGCCAACTGGCTGACCGCGAGCTGTTTGACTTCGTGAACCTTCCACTAGACCGTAGTGAAGACCGCAAAGCGTACGAATTCGAAGAAGCTGAAATTTCATCTTCTAACATCGATGAGTCAATGTTCATCGACGTAACGAACGTATAATAAGAATAATCGTTGTAGAGCAATAGATGCGCCTACAACAGACAAACAAAAACGCCTCAAGCAATGCTTGAGGCGTTTTTTTATAAGTTAAACTATCCCTGACCTAACCTTTCGAAAGGTTAGGGTCTAGTGGGCTGACGTAACCAGACGGTTTAAGAGCCAACACATCACAGTTAATCTTATCGATAACATGTTCCGCGGTATTACCAATAAACACGGCAGACAAGCCAGTACGACCCGTTGTACCCAGAATCACCATCGCAGCGTTATTTTCAGAAGCGACGCGAGGAATAACATCTTCTGGCAAGCCTTGTTCAACCACAGTTTGTTCTTCACACATACCGTGCTTCTGGCGCAATGCTTTCATTGCCGTTAAGTGATGGCCACGAACCGCATCGGTATAAGACGTTGGATCAAACTCTGGCAGTTCAATGGTAATATTCGCAGGTGTCACAGGGTAGGCATTCACCAAGAACGGTTCCGCATCCAAACGACCGGTGATCTCTAGCAATCTGTCGACCATCGTATCGTTAAGCTCTAAATGAGCTTCTGTTTCAGAACCTACATGAACTGAAGCAAAAATCTTCGCGTGATCTGGCCAGAAATCGTTTTTAACCAATAGCACTGGGCTAGGGCACTTTCTCAATAAATGCCAATCGGTTGGAGTAAAGATGACAGATTCCAAGGTATCGTGCTTACGCGTGCCTTTGATTAAGATGTCGTGCTCACCACTGTAAACCTCGGCAATGATCGCTTCGTATGGGCGGTTGTGCCAAACCACTTGTACATTAAATTCAATAGAATCATCTAGGTAAGGTTCTGCGACTTTATTCATCCAAATTTCGCGTTGATGAATTACGCCTTTGCGCATTGCGTCTCTTTCATCGATAGAGAGCATAGATGTCATTTCATACGAGAAGTCGTATATCGACAAAAAGAAAGTGATGTGGCTTGTTGAGGTGCTTTTCTTAGCAAGTTGGATAGCACGAACTAGAGCAGGTTGCTCATCGTGATTAATGTCTGCGACAACTAAAATTTTGTTATAGATACTCATAACTAAGCCTACTTTTCAGACCGAACATATAAATAATGTAGCGTAGTTATGGAGAGATTAAGAGAAATATAAGAGGTTTTAAGAGAGAAACATGATGTAGCTCATTATTGAACTACATCATTGATATCTAGACTATTCTTTTGAAACGCCAGCAAGTTCCATCAACGCATCGTGATCTTCGATAGTGATATATTTGCCTTTAACGCTCAAGATGTCTGCTTTTTGGAAACGGCCTAGAAGACGGCTAATTGTTTCAACAGTCAAACCAAGGTAGTTACCAATATCACCACGAGTCATCGTTAGGCGGAACTCACGCGGGCTGAAGCCACGTTGAGAGAAGCGAGTAGAAAGGTTATAAAGGAATGCAGCAAGGCGCTCTTCCGCGTTCTTCTTAGAAAGAAGCAGAATCATTTCTTGGTCACCTTTAATCTCATTACTCATCAGGCGCATAATTTGCTGACGCAATTTAGGCATTTTTCCTGATAGGTCATCAAGAATCTCATATGGGATTTCACATACCATAGAAGTTTCTAGCGCTTGTGCGAAACTAGGGTGTTGGTCACCAGTAATCGCATCGAAGCCAACAAGATCGCCCGCTAGGTGGAACGCAGTAATCTGCTCATCACCTTGCTCAGTAATCGTGTAGCTCTTGATCGTTCCAGAGCGAATAGCATATAGAGATTTAAGCTCGTCACCGGCTTTAAATAACTCTTGGCCTTTTTGAATAGGCTTTTTTCTCTCAATGATCTGATCAAGTTGATCGAGTTCAGATTCATTCAAAGTAAACGGAATACAGAGCTGGCTAATACTACAATCCTGGCAATGGATCGCACAGCCACCAGACTGAACACGTTTCGTCACAGGCTTTTCAGAAATCATAACAATCTTTCACTATTTGATATACGTCAATATTTTAGCATTCCTTTATCCAGTTGGGTAGTAAAAAAACCGGATTTAAAGATTACCTATACGGTATAAATAATGAGCTGCAATGCCATATATCCGGTATAGAAACCGTAAAGGAGGATTAAAATTGCGCCTAATTGGCGAAATAAGTCAGCTTGTTGCAGTTTTTTGAGGAAATTAGCGCCCATGCCTACTGTGAGCATTGCTGGAAGCGTACCTAAACCGAAAGCAAGCATAATACCTGCACCGTTGTACCAACTTCCTGATACGGCCGCCCACGTAAGCATTGAGTAAACTAAGCCACATGGTAGCCAACCCCAAATAAAGCCAAACGGCAAAGCATGGCTAGGGTGCTTCAAGGGTAGAAATGATTTACCTAAAGGAGAGATATAGCGCCATAGTTTCTGCCCGACTTTTTCAAAGAACAACAAGCCGAACCACCATTTACCGATATACAAACCTAAGACGATCATAAAGCCAGCTGCAAATAATCGCAGCCAACCTAGCAGAGCGTTAAAATCGCTTAGCTGACCTATCGAAGAGATTGCACCGCCAATCACACCACCAATCACGGCATAACTTAGCAAGCGCCCTAGGTTATAAAGTAGGGGAATAACAGGGGAAGGTTTACTGTTGCCAATCGAAAGAAGCGACGCAATACCACCACACATTCCCATGCAGTGGCCTGCGCCGATCAATCCAACAACAAAGGCTCCGATCCAATCAGGCGTCATCGTTCTTTTTGTCTACGTTAGTTTGGCTTTCGCTGTTAGCTTTCTCATTCTTGGCAGGTTTACTATCAGAATGGTTGTGAGCCTTTTCGTCTTCATCAAACAGTATATTGTGACCTTGACGTTCTAGGTCTTCAAACTGTTCGCTCTTCACCGCCCATAGAAAAATACCAACAGCGATGCACACCAGTACAATCGCAATGGGGATCAGGATGTATAAACTTTCCATTATTTACCTTGCTCTTTTAAAAGCCTTAACGAGTTAGACACAACAATAATAGAGCTGGCAGACATGCCCACAACGGCAATGTATGGAGCAACCAAACCCGCGACAGCCAATGGAAGGATAAGTAAGTTATATCCTAATGACCAAGCTAGGTTTTCACGAATTATCTTACGTGTTTTTAACGCCAAAGTACGCGACTTAAGTAATCTATCGAGCTTATCACCCAGTAACACCATATCCGCAGAAGCTTTCGCCACGTCTGTACCGCCGCCCATAGCGACAGAAAGGTGGGCACCTGCAAGAATAGGGGCATCGTTAATGCCATCGCCAACCATCATGGTAATGTCACTTGCATCTCGAGAGTTCAGGTAAGCAAGTTTATCTTCAGGTTTCGCGTTAGCAACAATATCAGTAATACCAATCTCTTCAGCAACAGGCTTCGCGTTAATCAAAGAATCGCCAGTAAGCAGAGTTGTTTTGATGCCCGCTTCTTTAAATTGCTTAATAAACTCGATGCTTTCTTTACGGATTGGATCTTCATAAGTAAATGTAGCGATATGACGACCCGCCATCGACAAGTAAATGCCGTTGCTTTCCGATGGTTGAGCTTCACCTAGAATGAATTCACTACTACCAATCGCAACTTCTTGGCCATTCCACTCACCAGTGATACCTGAACCAATCACGTTATTAACTGACTCTACTTCGATCTCATCAGAAAGATGAGTCTTGAACGCTTTAGCGATAGGGTGGTTAGCGTGTTGTTCCAGGCTCGCCGCTACTTTGAGACAAGTGTCTTTATCAAGTTCAGCGAAGGTTTCAACTTGGCTGATACGAATATCACCCTCAGTCAATGTACCTGTTTTATCGATGATCAAGTGATTCACTTTGCACAAGGTTTCGAATACGTGGCCTTTGCGCAGCAAAATACCGAAGTTACCCATGCGAGAAGTGGAACAGGTAATCGCCGTCGGTGTTGCCAGTGACAGAGCACAAGGACACGTTGCGACCAATACCGAAAGCATGATCCAGAAAGCGTCTTCTGGTCGTGTTTGGTGCCAGTAAAACCAAGTGCCGAATGAGATGATTAAGATAACCGCAACAAAGTATCGAGCCACAACATCAGCAATTTCTGCAATGCGAGGTTTAGACAGTTGCGCTTCGTCTTGCAGGCGAACGATGTTGGAAATCACCGAATCCGCTTTTGATGTCATCACTTCCAATTCAAACGACTCATCACCATTCAATGTACCAGCGTAGACAGTATCGCCTTCGTTTTTGACCACATGGATAGATTCGCCAGTCAGCATCGATTCATCGATATGAACTCTGCCAGACAATACTTTGCCATCGGCAGGAATGTGCTCACCCGGTAGAACGCGAATTTGGTCGCCAACTTTTAAGGTTTTGACTGGAACTTGTTCGCCATCTAACGTTGTTGCCATAGCAGGAACGAGCTTAAGCAGGTTACCACTAGCAGCGGCGGCTTTACGACGAGCGCGCATTTCAAGGAAACGACCAAGCAGTAGGAAGAAGGTAAACATCGAGATAGATTCGAAGAATACTTCACCTTTCTCTGTCACCGTTGCGACCAAACTTGCAACGTAGGCAAACAAAAGAGCGATCGACACAGGTACATCCATACCCAATGTTCGACCTTTGAGGCTACGCCACGCGTTGATATAGAAAGGCAATGCAGAGTAGAGCAGAACCGGTGTTGCAAAGATTAAGCTCACCCAACGGAAGTAGCTTTTGAATTCGGGCTCAAGGTTACCAAAGACTTCAAGATAAAGCGCAACAGCCAGCATCATGACCTGCATGGTTGCTAAACCAGCAATGCCAAGACGATAGAGATAATTCTTCATCGATCGATGATAGGCGGCTTCTTGTTGATCAGCCTCAAAAGGTGCGGCTTTGTAGCCTAAGGTATGGATTGCAGACAACAGCTCGCTCAGTTTCGTCTGAGTGTTGTCCCAACTGAGCAGGGCGCGGTTAGTCGTGGTATTAACACGAATACTAACAACCCCTAACTTTGAAGAGACTTGCTTTTCAATAAGCCAAGCACAAGCAGCACAAGAGACACCTTCTAGTGACAATGTCACTTCAGAGGTGTTTTCAGAGTTACGGACGAACTCCAATTGAACATCTTCGTTGTCGTAATGACTGAGTGCCAGAAGTTGCTCTGGCACGAGATCCGCTTTTTCAGCTGGAGCGGTACGATATTGGTAGTAAGAGACCAGACCGCTATCAACGATTGTCTGGGCTACGGTTTCGCAACCCGGACAACACATAGGTCGCACCGATCCTAAGATTTCTACTTTAAAATCCGTTTCCGCTGGTACATCTTCACCGCAGTGATAACAGGATTCACACATAAGATTTAGTTCGTTAGTTGAGTAGGAGTATCAATAGGGAAGTTCATGCGACCTTGCACTAACCATTCAGAATCATGCGGAGAAAGCTCGATAAACCATGGACCTTGCATTTCATGATCCAGAGTCAACGTGTAGTTGCCTCTCGCATCAGCGGTCAGTAGCTGAGTAAAATCACGGTCAGGCAGCGTTCGGTGCACGAACATTGCGCTAATAGCAGGGAAGTGGTCTAGTTTGCCTTTGTCGAGAGTAATGATAACTGAGTTACCTTTCTCGCTAACTGAAGCTGATAAGCCAAGCTCTTTAGCAACATTTACTTTCGAAATGTCGACATTAATACCTTTACCTTTTTTATAGTAATCTTCAGTGACAACGTTAACTGAATGGTTGGTAAGTATCGCGACTCGAACCAATGTTAGCATAGAAACGCCAACGGTTAGGAAGATCAAAAACCACGGCCAAAACTGCTTATACCAAGGTTGTTCCATATTATTATTCTCAATATATACAATGAAATAAAACTAATTTTTACAAACACTTAAGGTTATAACTGTAAAAGAAAGACAGCCCCTTAAGAAGGGGCTGTTATTATTATGTTACTCTTTATCTGAGTTGCTGAGGCTCCAGACGTAGGCAGAGACGAGCTGAACCTTATCCTCACCGAGGATGTCCTTCCAAGCCGGCATTACACCAGAACGTCCGTACATGACTGTTTCCGTCACATCAGCGCGAGAATCGCCAAATAGCCAGTCGCGGTCAGTCAAGTCAGGTGCGCCAACAGCAGGGTTACCCTTACCATCAGTACCGTGACAGGCTGCACACACTACAAAGCGCGCTTTACCAGCCTCTGCTTCACGTGCGTTTACGCTACGACCAGAAAGGCTAAGCGTGTAGCTAACTACTTCTTTTACGCCTTCTTCGCCAAGAGCGTCTTTCCAACCTGGCATTTGACCGACACGACCATGCATGATGGTAGTAACGATAGCTTGTGGTTCACCACCATATAGCCATGCGTCATCAGTTAGGTTCGGGAAACCTTTCTGACCACGTGCATCAGAGCCGTGACACTGAGAACAGTTTTGTAGGAACAAACGTTGGCCCACTTTGATTGCATCAGCATCTGATGCAATGTCAGGGACGGAACGTAGACCATTTTCGTCGTGAGCTAGCTTTCTGAATGCTTCACCAAAGTAGGTGTCTGCATCATCAAGCTCTTTCGCGTATGCGTCTAACTGTTTATTTGCTTGCGCAGCAGCGATTGCAGAGCGAGACTCTTCTACGCTACGAACTGTTTGGTTTGAACTCGTCCAACCTAGTAGACCTTTAAAGTTGCCAAGGCCTGGGTATAGAGCTAGATAAACAGCTGCAAACACAATTGTGCTAACGAAAAGGTATGTCCACCATTTAGGTAGCGGGTTATTAAGCTCACGAATACCATCGTATTCATGGCCCATATCCTGACCTTCTTCTACACCTGTTTTATCGTTGGAACACCAACGAAGTAAGGCTGCACAGCCAATCAATGTACCGATTGTGATTACTGTTACCCAAATACTCCAGAATGTACTCATTACTTCGTCACTCCTTGATTTTTATCTTTCGCAGGTGCTTCATCAGCGAACACTAGGTTTGCATCTTCGTCGAAGCGCGACTTACGATTTTTACCGAAAGCCCACCAAACGATGCCGATGAAACAAGCAAAAACAATAACAGTCCAAACACTTTGAAATGTAATAATGTCCATAATTATTCCTTATTTCATTGCGTGGCCAAGCGATTGAAGGTAAGCGATGATTGCATCCATCTCTGTTTTTCCTTCAACATCTTGTTTAGCGTTAGCAATTTGTTCGTCTGTGTAAGGAACACCAAATTGATTACGGAAGATTTCAAGCTTCTGTTTAGTCAATTTGCCATCAAGTACATTCTCAGCAAGCCATGGGAAACCAGGCATGTTTGATTCAGGAACAAGTTCGCGAGGGTCGATAAGGTGAACGCGGTGCCACTCATCAGAGTAACGATCACCAACACGCGCTAAATCAGGACCAGTACGCTTAGAACCCCATAGGAATGGGTGTTCCCAAACGCTTTCGCCAGCTACAGAGTAGTGACCGTAACGTTCAGTTTCAGAGCGGAAAGGACGAATCATTTGGCTGTGACATACGTTACAACCTTCGCGAATGTAGATATCACGACCTTCCATTTCCAGAGCAGAGTAAACACGTAGATTTTCTACAGGTTCAGTAGTCTGCTTTTGGAAAATAAGTGGGGTAATTTCTACTAAAGCACCAAAACTGATAGCAATAACGATAAGAATCGCTAGTAGGCCAACATTCTTCTCTACCAACTCATGGCGATTATTTGAATTTGAGCTCATTCTAAATCTCCTTAAGCCGGTTGAGGGATAGCTTTAAGGCTATCTTTAGGTGCAGAAACAGTTTTGTACGTGTTGTATGCCATTAAGAACATACCAGATAGGAAGATGAAACCACCTAAGAAACGTACAAAGTAGAATGGGTAAGACGCTTCTACAGATTCAACGAAGCTGTAAGTTAATGTACCGTCAGAGTTAACTGCACGCCACATCAGACCTTGCATCACGCCAGAGATCCACATTGCTACAATGTAGAAAACCGTACCAATCGTTGCTAACCAGAAGTGAACATTGATTAGGGATACAGAGTACATACGCTCTTGACCAAATAGTTTAGGAACTAAGTGGTAAACCGAACCGATAGAAACCATTGCAACCCAACCTAACGCACCAGAGTGAACGTGACCGATAGTCCAGTCCGTGTAGTGAGATAGTGCGTTAACCGTTTTGATTGCCATCATTGGGCCTTCGAAAGTCGACATGCCGTAGAATGATAGAGAAACGATTAGGAAACGTAGGATTGGGTCGTAGCGAAGCTTATGCCACGCACCAGATAGAGTCATAATACCGTTGATCATGCCACCCCAAGATGGAGCAAACAGAACCAAAGACATAACCATACCTAGAGATTGAGTCCAGTCAGGAAGTGCAGTGTAGTGTAGGTGGTGAGGACCAGCCCAGATATACAGAGACACGAGAGCCCAGAAGTGAACAATCGACAAACGGTAAGAGTAAACAGGGCGACCAGCTTGTTTAGGAACGAAGTAGTACATCATGCCTAGGAAACCAGCTGTCAATAGGAAGCCTACCGCATTGTGTCCGTACCACCATTGCACCATTGCATCGATCGCTCCGGAATAAATCGAGTACGATTTAAACGCAGAGACAGGAACAGCTAGGCTGTTAACGATGTGCAACACGGCAACCGTGATAATGAAGGCTCCGAAGAACCAGTTTGCTACGTAAATGTGCGATGTCTTACGTTTAATCATGGTTCCGAAGAACACGACCGCATAAGCTACCCACACAAGAGTAATAGCAATATCGATTGGCCATTCAAGTTCTGCGTATTCTTTACCAGAGGTTAAACCTAACGGTAAAGTAATTGCAGCGGACAGGATAATCGCTTGCCAACCCCAAAAGGTAAAGGCTACGAGAGGGCCACCAAAGAGACGCGTCTGACAGGTACGTTGTACAACATAATATGATGTTGCAAACAGCGCACTTGTACCGAACGCAAAAATAACCGCATTAGTATGCAGGGGACGTAAACGACTGTACGTCAACCACGGCGTATCAAAGTTTAGCTGTGGCCAAACTAATTGAGCGGCAATCAAAACACCAACGCCCATACCGACAATACCCCACAAAATTGTAACTAGGGTAAATTGACGGACGACCGTATAGTTGTAGTTTTGTTCAAGCTGCTTTTCTTGGCTCATTTGCATGCTTCCAATTTCTTATTTACTACACTTTACTTCCAACACGACTCACGTCGTAATGCCACCCAAATTAGAAAAGGAAATTCAGCCTATTCAGGGCTTTATTTCCACTTGCTGATTTTAAAAAAAAGTGGCATTTTCAACGCGACACTATACTTGAATTAACAAATCAATGACAGAGTAGTAACCTTACGCTTGGTCTGGAATTGGATTTTTATTTAAAAACTTTGAACTTTGTAACAAGGAGTAAAGATTATAATGGCGGCACAAAAGCTAACAAAAGGCAGGCTTGTTCAAATTATCGTCATGTTGGTTATTTTAATAGCTGCATTTACTTGGAGAACAGTAACATACGATAATAACGAAACAGTAAACTGTATAGTTTCAAAACCTTGTAAATTTGGTATTGATAATCATAATGTTTCAGTTTCAAGCAATAACCTAGGGTATTCGATCGAAACATCTAAAACTGGCAAATTTATCATTAGCTATAATGAAAGCGGAATTCTAGAAGAAAAAGGGCCTTCGAATTGGCTGTTACAAACTAATGATAAGACCTCCTCAATAACAGTTACATTTCCACAACAGATAAGCACGTTTTCCGTAAACCTTTCTAAAGAGTAATAGAGGGAAAACTGAGTCACGCCTCGGTTCTTTTGATAGAAATATGTACCAAATCAGTGAAACACCATGCATTAAAGTGTTATAAAGAGGACATTAATAAAGTTTCCCGGAATCTATGAAATTTCTATCAAAAGTCTCTTATTCCCTAGACGATAAAATCGCAGTAGATGAGTTGCTCAATGGGGTAGAAAACCCTGACGATATTGCCTGTCTTATTTGCTACTGCACAGAAGAGTACTCAACACTCGCTGTGCAGAGATATTTCGTAGATGCTCTCCCTAACACCCCAATACATGGCTGCACCACTTGTCACGGCATTATGACCGAAACTGGGTTCCACTCCGGCCCAGTGATAGGCGTACTCATCATCTATGACTCGGGGATCAACGCCTATGGTACGGGAATCGAACATTTCAGCGACTCCATAGACCGCAGTACCTTCAGCGCGATAGACAAAGCACTCAAGAACGCCAACCGAGAAGGTGAAATTCCTGATCTTATCTTGCTGCATTCCACACCGGGTAACGAAGAAAAGGTGATGGCGGCTATCGATAAGAAATTTGGTACTGAAGTGCCAATTATTGGTGGCAGTGCTGCAGACAACCAGGTTTCCGGAAATTGGAGTATCTTCACCGAAGAGTCGCTGTCTATAAATGGTGTGTCTTTAACGGTAGTGTTTGCGTCTCAGTCCATCTATTCCTCTTTCAGCGCGGGTCATACGCCTACGCGGTATTCAGGCACCGTGACCAAAGTAAGAAACCGAATTTTGTTGGAGATAGACCACAGGCCAGCCGTCACCGTTTACAACGAATGGACTAATTTCCACTTAGATGGCAGTGATGATGGCTACATATTCGAAAAGTCGTCAGTCTACCCATTAGGCAGGAAAGTCGGCTCTTCTTACGATTACCCATATTTCAAATTGTCTCATTCGATCAGAGAGACGGAGTGTAATGGGATTGAGCTGTTCACAGACATCAGTGAAGGCGACACCATCTACCTGATGCAA
Organism: Vibrio sp. 10N.261.55.F4; assembly: GCF_041470465.1. NCBI lineage: Bacteria > Pseudomonadati > Pseudomonadota > Gammaproteobacteria > Vibrionales > Vibrionaceae > Vibrio > Vibrio sp. 10N.261.55.F4. The sequence continues at coordinate 83,737 of NZ_JBFRMM010000014.1, forward strand.
GGGTCTAAGCAGCAGTTGATTAGCCGCGCCGCGAATATCATTCACTCCTCATACTACAACGACATGGATCTTGAAGAGAAACTAGGGGCGATCAATATCTTTTGTGCAGGCTCAATGTTGAACCTTAAACAAGATATGGATGAGGTTTGTGACCAAATAAATCAAGCACTTAATGGGCTCCCATACATATGTCCATTTACGTTTGGTGAACAAGGCAGGCTCTCTGGTGGCGAGAATGCACACGGGAATTTAATGGTATCGTCTGCAACGTTTTATAGGTTGAAAAAGTAATGGGTTCTGAAGGTCAAGAAGCGCTGCAAGAAGCACGTATTGAACTGCAAAAACTAAAAGCCCGTGAGCGAAAGCTGGCTGAAGAGAACAGGGTGATCTTATCAACCATCTCTGCGATCAGTAAGGCAAGTAACATATCTGAGATATTCTCCAGTCTCGAGTTCGTGCTCAAAAAATACATTAAGTTTGATGACTTTATCGTGGTATCAAGGGTAGGGAACGAAGGCAGTTTCAAAACCCTGCTAAGCAATAACAAAGTCTTCGAACAGATGAATTGGAGTGATTGTGGCAAGTTATCTCGAGTGATCAATGGAGAATGCGCCATCCTTTTTGAACCCAAGTCTCTGGGTGAATTCAATTCCTTACATCCCATTATCCTCGATCAAATCAACTCTGTTCTAATTACTGGTATCGATAGCGGACTAACACAATCCGTCATCATCTTTATCCACTCGAATACCAAGCACTTTAGTATTGAAACTAAGGCCACACTAAACCGTTTTCGACCGTTGATAGAGCGTGCTGTTTTCGATATTGAGAACAAAGAAAAGCTTGAAGCAACCGTTCGAGAACGTACCGCAGAGCTTGTCACAGCAAGAAAAGACGCAGAAAGAGCCAACAAGGCCAAGTCTGAATTCCTCGCGATGATGAGTCATGAATTAAGAACACCGCTAAATGCCATAATTGGCCTAATAGACGCCCTAAAATCCACATCATTGAACGAAGAACAACAGTCTATACTGCTTAATATGAGCACATCATCTGAGCTATTGCTGGCAATTATCAGTGACGTATTGGATTTTTCTAAGATTGAATCTGGGTGTTTCTCGTTGGCTCCTCGATGGAGCAACGTAAAAGACACTGTAACTTTTGTATTATCTGAACAAAAGAAGACAGCAGACGATAAAGGTTTGCCGCTAACAGTAACTAGCGATATCCCTGAAGGTGAACTTCATTACATCGACCCAAGTCGCTTGGCACAGATCCTATTTAATTTGATCGGTAACGCGATTAAGTTCACTGAGCGTGGGCATGTCCATGTTTCTATAAAGTACCAGCAGAGCTCTTTCTATATAACGGTGGAAGACACAGGGATTGGCATTAGCTCGCAACAACTTTCGTCGCTGTTCAGTCCATTTGTGCAAGCTGATAGCACAATCACACGTAGATTTGGTGGCACAGGTTTAGGCTTGGCCATCACTAAAAGACTGGTTGAACTGATGCGCGGGCGCATATCGGTAAAGAGTGAGCCTGGAAAAGGCTCCAAATTCGAAGTACAGTTGCCAGTGCTTACTAGAGTTACGAATAATCTGGCTAACAAAGAAGACGAATCTTCACGAGAGTTAAGAAGCCGTTATTCAGTGTTAGTTGTCGAAGACAATCCAACGAATCAAATGGTGATAAAGTTAATCCTTACAAGACAAGGCCACGAGGTTTTCATCGCAAGTAATGGTGAAGAAGCGATTGGCTTTATTGAAAGAGGCAACGAATCAATAGACATTATCTTAATGGATGTGTCGATGCCGGTCATGGATGGATTAACCACAACCAAATACATGAGAGACGCAAACATCAAAACACCAATCGTTGCGCTAACAGCACACACATCAGTAGAAGACAAATGTTCGTGCTTAGATGTCGGCATGAATGATTTCGTGACCAAGCCAGTAAGAACTAAAGAGATCACAGAAGCAATTGATCGATTAATGCTTGAAGTCTAATAAACGTATTCTTAATCGAAGATTAGGAAATATGTTTATTAGGTATTTTATGGTAAATAGCCTTACTGTTAAATAGAACATCGATTTGGTAGATAAACAAGAGGCAGGGCATCGCACAAAGATACCGGCCTTATAAACACCAAACACCATTTAACATAATATACATAATACGCAGTCACTGCATGTGAAATCTGAGGGGTTTCAATGCCTTAGTCCTTGCAGATTTTGCACACGGCGCCGGACTAAGTCCTTAATGTCGTTGGTTTTATGGATTTTATCTGCACGTTTATGCACGTTGAGTTCAATATTGTTGGCTATACTTTGTTTTCGTGTCTCTGATTTTTGCGCTCACGTGTTGCCGTTTCCAGAGACTTTCTACTACAAACACACTTTATAAGGAGAAAAAAAACTTTGCGCGCTTGTCTTAATTTTTGAAGGAGATCACATGCTCACGCCACACTTTGCGGATCTCGTGCACGATCACTTTGGTGATATCCACGACGCCGCGGCCTTTTTTCACGTTCAACCAATCACAGTCCAACGATGGCTCTCAGGTGAAGTCCCTGTGAACCCGATGGCCGAAAAATTGATGAACATCCACGCTCGCGATTACTTGCCGTTAGACTATCGTTGGAATGGATTTAAGGTGCACTTTGACCGTGCTACCTTGATCACGCCTGAACGACGCGAGTTTAATCCGAAAGAATTGCTCAGTTTTGCGTATTGGCGCGACGAACATCGTCAGCTCGTTGAACGCCACGGCCGAATTGATTCCCCAAAGTTTTACCCACCTAAAGAGCATCCTTTGCCATTTCGTGGCGGTCGTCGTATGCCAGCGAAGCCTTGGGTGCCTACCAAATTCAAATAACAACAACACCCACACGTGATAAATTTCTCGCTCTCCAAGGAGTAATTCTCGACATAATGTAAAGTTGTTGACTTGCCAGCCTATGCTAAGCGCTTCATTTCTTTATTTATTTCTGTAAAAATCAGTTCAACATCTTTCGAAAGTTTTTTGTAATCTTCAGTGATTTGTTCCTGACTTTTGTTAGCTAAAAAGAACAATTTCTTAGATGCTTGCATAATCAAATCCACATGTTTAGCTTTAGGGTCGATCAAATTAGCGGATGTCCATCTTATTATTGACTTTTCGGTAAGACTAAAAAGAGGCTCTTTATATAAATTAAAACTATTCACGATTTTTACAGCATCACGCTGAGATTCAATTCTATTTTTAAATTCACTCATGATCACTTGATTCTACTTATTAAGGACTTCATCCATGTTTCTATCTGTGGGATGACTTCAATTGCGATATCGATTTGAGATTGAGTAAGGTTTTCCCCTACTCCTCTGGTGCATAATATTCTAGCTGATTCCAATATACTAAAAGCTTCTTTGTCTATATCTAAACTTGACGCCCCTAGATTACTGCTAGAGCGCCTCGAAAAATCTGGCTGATCTGAATATCCAAGGGAATAACATGTAGCAAAATTTCTAATTGAAAGAAAAATTGTCGAAAGATCGAAGACTAAGGACATTGATGATTCACATATTGAATCACGAGCTGAGTTAAAAATGTCATAAAACTTAAGACAATCAGCCTTACCACTATCATATAGGTTAGGTTTACCTAGCTCATGAAGAAAATTGGAGCCATCTTGCGAAAATACTAACTTCGACTCCAAATGTAAGTGCCATGCAAAAGGGTTCCCTTGCTCCCACAGTTCTTGGATTCGTTCATATGAATAAATGGAATAGTCCGAAGGGTTAACATGTTCTAATTGACCTTTTGCAACCATTAACATGTCAACATCAGAACCTAAGTCAATATCTCCCCGACACACGGAACCAAAAGCATAAATGTGCACAGTTAGCTATCTCCTATTAAAACGCTTGATAATGATCGACATAAAGAAACCAAACATGATTAACCTTGTTGCAAAGACTATCGCTAGAAAAGATCCTGGATAGTAAGCAGAACCATTGACGCCAAACAGTATTTGAGGTGATTTTACAAGCGAAGCCCAATAGTCACTTACAAGGTTAGGATCACCAAAGTTAAATACATCGTACATTGTTATCATTAACAAAACTAAAAATACGGCTCTAAATAATTTGTATGCACTTTCACCATTCCCCCAAATGAAGTCTAACAATTTGAACTCTAGCCATTCAGTAAAAAGTGTTGCTCTAAGAATTCCTTTATATTTTTTCCTATAGTATGGTTCTTTTGAGCTCCATGCTTTGTACAGGTGATCGTCTGTTGCTTTTAATTCGATACTAATAGCTTTGTTTGCGGCCTTGGCGTCCCCAAGTTGTTGATAGTTTGTTCTTAATGAACGCGCGAACTTCAACTTTAAATTCTCTGAGCTTGGACACCCCGTATATAAAATGTCTGTATCGATCTGTGTCTTTTCAAACGTCGCATAATCGAACTTACAACCGTTGAATGCAGAACCAACAAGGTTACTGTTATTAAATTTGCATCCGGTAAAATCACATGACTCGAAAACACAGTTCCTTAGATACGCGGAATCAAATATGCAATATCTGAAATCTACATTTCTAAAGACGATTTTCTTAGCTACAACCCTAACAAACAAGCTGTTGATATAATTGCTATCTGTTTCTTCTCCGGTGAACATCTTATCCGTAAGAATTTTTCTTCGGCTATCATCTAACATGTAATGTCAACTCTCGATTTTTCTCATAAAATGGCGATAAAATTAAATTTATATACGCCATATTGGTGTTATGTATAGTTTCTAATGCTATTCCGAACATATGTTGGGGTCACTTGCCTTATTAATAGTCAAGTGAAGCACCGGGAATGGAGACTCTTCTTTAACTCCACCAACTAACTTTTGAATTTCAACGGCAGCAAATGCAAACAGACTTTTGTCACGAAGGGCTCCGAGTTCCATATCGATGTCACGGATAGCTCCTATTCTTTGTATAGGTTCTAGCTCCTGAGAGAACTCAGACCAATCCTTTATGTTTTGTAAGAAGTTAGCAACTAAATCTAACTCTTCATCAGTTAGGTTATCACTGTAATCCATGTAGGAAGCAACGCACCCTGACATGATTTCAAACATCTCTTTGCCTGTATGTACAATATTGAGCTTTTCTGGGATCTGGTTCTTATCTCGAACAATCCTAATTTTTGGAGTCTGAGGTATGTCTTTTAATTTTTCTTCAACCCATTTTTCATGATTGGATTTTATTGTTCTCAGTATTTCAGATGTAAATGTTTCCACCTGGTCGTCAATTTGCTTATGGTGAATTCTGCAAAGCAATATAAGGTTTGAAACGTCATCAACTTTTTCCCTTGGAAATTGAGGATCGCTTCTTGGACCATTTTTTGCCCCAGAGATTATATGACACTCTTCACCAACAATAGATTCGGAGTCTTGCTCTGTACCTTCAAAAACTAAGGTATGCTTACACATTGCACATTTATTTCCAGATTTCCCCCAAAGGATTTTTCTGTTCTTATCTGAAATTGACATTGTTTCCTCTTCTTATGCAAATTACGCAATAAGATATGACTATTGATTTTACTATCAAATGTGAAATAGGTGCGCCTACAGGGCTCCTGCCTTTTGCTAATCAAGTTTTTTGATATAGATTACATCTCTACATCAAATTCCATCTTTTACATGTTCTATAAGCTGTTCTTTCGTAACCAATCCATGCATTAGTCCAGTACTGTCCCCAAAAACATCAACAGAGTGATTGAGTAACGTAGTCGCACTTTCAAACAGCTCGTTTAATTTGTATACATCAACAGTATCTAACCACTGAAAGTTCTTGTTCAACTCACGGTCGTGTGAGTATCTAAAACTAATTGCGTAACTATCAAGTTCATCTAATTGCTTCACTAGATTGCTAAAGTAGCGAAGCATCTCACAATCCTCAACCGTAATATTGTAGCGATCTTTAGTTAGCTTCCAATGCTCTTTGAATGCATTACTTAATGAACTAAGTGAGTGAACTGACTTCCCAACCATATTCCTAGAACCTGAATACTCATGGAAGTAGTCGATATTAAATTTCAGCGCCAATTCAAGGTAATGCCTCATGATATAAAGCATAGGTAAAGCTATTGTATCTGCGGGAGCATTTGATTTATAAAGAACTTCATAGGCGTTTTGATACTGCCATGCATACGAAAGATTGCAATCAGATGACATACCGATGTGGCTAAATCTTCGTGCTTTTTCCCAATTACTCATTGAACCTCTATACTTTGGGCGTGACTTACTAAGCAAAAAATACAACGATACGAAGAATTACAAGTCGTTCGTAACGCTTAACAAATGTTATTTATCTCCGACCTGTTCAAAATAAGTTTCTAAAAAAAATGTTCCATATGTCACCATACTATTAACCAACATACGAACATGTCGAACGTTAAGCCGGTGTCGCTTTAACCCGTGGCCATGAGCCGAGCTATACCCAGTTCTCAGAGCTCCGATTCCAAGCATTACATTTTGGATACCACCTAGTACTCGCTTAACTTCACCATTGTCATGGTCACTTGGGCTTAGTTTGAGTAATTTAGAGGTATCACTGACCAATTGAGACATAGTTTGCTTCTTTGGCAGCTCACCCTCCTCAAGTTCAATGATACATTTGCAGATACTCTCGAGAGTTGAAGACGCACTTGCTATAGCAAGGTCAGGGTCCAATTCAATGTTAGAAACAGCGCGATTAAAATCAGCGGTGATTGACTTCAAATCTTTAGATTCAATCAAGTTCTTAATAGTAGATTCACCGAATACACCAGAATTGGGAACTCGAATATCGAGACTACTAGCAATTTCAAACACCTGCTCTGCAGAAGCTGTACTTAATAACTCTTGAACATAAACTCTTTTACTTTGAACAATACTTACTTTTTGAGTTCTAACACCAAAAGCGGACAAGTAATTATTGATATCTGTTGTCGTCATTGTGCTTTGCAACTGATATGCAATGTCATTAACTAATTGGAACTGCTCGTTTGGCTTTAGGGTGTTTTGGGGTGAGCTTGATTCAATATCTTTTGTAAAGTCGATTGTATAGTCAATTTGACCAGTAATCATTTCGATAGAACTTAGTGCCTTTTCAAGATCTGATATTGCGTGTACATCACCATTTTTCCGTAGTTTTCTTTTGATTTTTTCAACTATGGCACTGAACTGAGAGTCCATTAAGCGTGAATAATGGGAATCTTCAAAATACCAATTCAAATCGACTTCAAGACTCTCAAGCTCATTAACGATACTTTTCATAACCTTTTGAACCTACCCCTTAAGATTTCCACGTCGTGACCAATACATTGCTTTATAAATATTTTCACAGCTCATTTTAAATTATTCCGTTACAAAAAATATTAGGTTAAACACCCGCTATGTTTAAAAAAAATCGATTCGACACGCGCAGCGAATACAAGTTAACTGTTATCTATAACCCTGTTGAATCGAATTCTATTCTCAATGGAAGATCTGTCATTGCATAATGGATGAACTGTTGTCCCAAAGCTGTTAATTCATAACCTTCCACAGTATCAAAAGCAGATACAGGAGGCTTAGGTCCGCTGCCTTTTGGCCTGCGTTGTGGGGTCTTAGCTAGATAGTTTCCATGATAGTCAGTTTCCCTGTATTGTCGGATTACTCCTCCAGTGCTCAAGTCACGAATTAAAAGTTTGTACAGATCGGCATCAGCAGAATCTTCACGAACCGTGCATTTACCAATCTTGTGCCAAATCTCGCCTCTAGTTATCCCGTTGCTATTGTAAATAGCGGCTATGACTTGAAAATGCATCTCTGAGTATTGATCAATCCAATCGATAAACATACGAATTACATCATCACTTGAAACAGAACTACTCGCAGCATTACTTAGAATATTTCTAATATATTCCCGTTTCTCTTCGCTTTCGGCACAAGACCATTCTCTAAAGGTCTTCTTGACCAACGACTGATATGAACGACTATCAACTCGTTCTGAGATGGCTTGATTCTGTAAATCCAATCTCGCCATAATTTCAACAATAGTTTCTTCTTTTTCTTTTAATTCTTCTTCTAACATTTGAACCCAATGTTGGAAAAACTTGTTTACTTTTTCCTGCTCATTTTCGGACCAAGCACTAGCTATTGCAGAAAAAACGCCACCTACAAATGGGACAGCGCCCCCGGCTGCTTGAAGAGCACCTCTAACGACTTTGCTACTTTTTCCTGATTCAGGAATCTCGTTTTCAATCTCACTCATATGCATGTTCCCTCTGAACCCTAAAAGCTAGTAGACAAAACTCCATATCAAAATACAGAATCTTGCTATCTGATTTATAAGGAAGAATTATAAACATCAACCCTATGTATAACAGTGATTTAAATCATTAGATGTGAAACCAGGTGCTAAAACTACAAGCTCTTATAGAATGCTAATAAAAAGGGCCACTTTATGAAAAAGTAGCTCTTTTTATTAACCAACCGTTTTGTTTTAGGACTTTGCATATATAACCTTTCTTAGCCATTGGGATCCTCCAATTTTCGTATCCGTTGCTCTTGGTCTTGTTGCACTCGTTTTATCCAGTTGATGTCTGTTTTCAGGGCCGCAATTGTGCCAAGGCTTGAGACTCCACCTGTGATCAAAGCGATGATTAACGCATCGAGGTACTCCATCACTTCGTTTTCCATCGAGATGCGTAGTATTCAAGTAGGTATCGCAGCATGGCGCGCATGCCTAGCGTATCAACCACAACAGCACCGACTACAAACCAATAAGGGTTAGGGATGTTCTGCAGTGCATTGAAGCCTTGTTCGACGTATGGCGCGTAATTAGGAATGAAAGACAAGATGAGAGGCACGAAGACGACTAACAGGATAAATTCATCCTTAAATCCCCTATCTCGAATGCTGATGTCATCAAGGTTACTGGCCTGCTCTTCGCCATTTTGTAATCGACGTACCCTCGCCTGATGCTTCTCATTTTCGAGTTCATCTTTACGCTTTAACGCCTCAGCTTTGTTTTGATTGAGCTGCTTATACGTCGCTACGCCACCGGTCACAAGATTCAATAATGCGCCAATCATGGGTACACCAAACGATTCAATTCAACATGTGGACCATCTCTAAGGCTTTTCCAGTCACCGCCCCAAATGATAGAGACATCAAGCTCCCTAGCCGCTTGTTTAAAGGCTTTGCTGATGGCTTCATAATACTTAAAGTCCCATGTCACCTTGCTATTTTCATCGTAAGCCACGAAATCAATCGCATGCCCGGATTGATGGCGACTTGGACGTTTGTGGCCGTCTAATTGGCTCAAGCCTTCCTGATAGAACTAATGTTGGTTGGTGTAGAGAACCTAGGTCATAAAGAGACATTTTCAGAACACTATAAGAGCCGATTGACATAAGTCGCACAGAGCTTGACTGAGAAACACCAAATACACGGCTTTTTTGCTCATCAAGCTAATCAAAATAACTGATTGGATAGTTAAAATAACCATTTTAAATCAATGATATAAAATTATTTGCAAGTTTCATCTATACTCCGCGCCTTTATTAAACGGAGCCCTAACTTTGCAAACAAACAATTATCAAAAACAAGCGATGATCTTATTTGCACTATTAACAATTGGGTCGGCTTTCGTTAACGCTTACGGAATGAACGCGACCATAGGTGAACAGCTCATAGCCTTCATTTCGTCGCTTATCAGTTATATTGTTATTGTCTCTCTGTTCTTAAGGTTCGCTAACGTAGACGTTATTAATTCCAAATATCGAACCTTGATTGGTGCAAGTTTTGTTTGCATAACCATCTTAGAGAATGTTTATCCTATGGTAATATTCAGCAGCCATGCACTTACTAGAGAGTACTATGTCATTTTTTCCATTAAGCTAGTCGTCAATAGCTATGTAGCGAACGTGATAGTTAATGAAATCAATGTACTTGGCCAGTTTTTAAAGGCACCACTATTAGATTCCATACTAATAAAGATCAAAGCACGTTTAGACTCAAAAGCGGATGCTAGTCGAGTATATAAAAAGCTATACCCTGTATTAGAGGTGCTTCTTGAGCAAGGCTATAGTTTTGATTCACAAGAAGTGAGTAGGATTGTCAACGTGTTGGGAGAACTGCCGGCATCAGGAACAAAACGAAAGAACTTCGCCAATTTATACTTAAGAGATGAAATCACTTTGCGTAAGTTGCCTCGTGATCCTTCATACTTCGACGGCCAAGCCCTTTGGCATTAAACTTCTTAAAAAAACACGCTCGATGTTCATGTGGTGGTTGATTTATAACTCGTTGAATTTGAGGGATTGATGTTTCTGTTAATAGCTATCTAATGGCAAGGAAAGATCTGAGCTTCGCCTTTTTATACAAAACTAATCAACTTAAACCTTATTCATAACTCCGTGATGGACAACATTCACCTCACAACTTTCAAATGCTGAAACTCAAGCAGTTAAGCCAAACATAAAAGTTACGTTGTATCTTATTTTCAACAAGCGAATGTTAGATTACTGTCGCTCAGCTGCCAGATAAACCACTTTAACAGGCTACTATTTCGTGTTTAAATTTTGATCTATCAAACAGTTATACGAATAAATTTGGTGATTAAGCAATCAAATGCTATGCATTCAATCCTTAAAAATAAATTAAAGTGTTAACATCAGGCAATTTTGTAAACTAGGTGTTTGATATGTTGCCTAAACTTTATAAGTTCAGATCGCTCCACGACAGAAACATACAATCTATTTCCGAGTGTTCGTTGTGGTTTGATTACGCTAAAACTTTTAATAACCCTTTTGAATCTAACCACGCATTCAACAAAGAGCTTCAACAAAACTTTAAGATCATGTGTTTCTCTCAGTCGAACGACCACCCAATACTATGGTCGCAGTATGGTGACAACTTTAAAGGCATGTGTATCGAGTATGATCTCAACTGCTATAACGGCGAGGCCAATCTCAACTGTTTTGAAGTCCAGTATGAAGACGAACCGAATATGTTCCGCCCGACATCGCTAAGAGGTTTACAAACATCAAGACTGGGAGCTGAGATATTCAAAATTAAGCATTCTAATTGGCGTTATGAAAAGGAATACCGCTGGGTATTACCTGATGACGAGATGATCGGAAATAAACTCTACCTTAATAGAGAGTGCCTAAGCTCGGTGATTCTGTCAGAGCACGCTCCTGCCGACAGGAAATTGAAAGTTCTGATGACTTGCCAGCGCCTTGGTATCCCTGTTAAACACGCAATAGCAAAGCAAGAGTCGTTTACCTTCGAAGTGGTCAGTTAAGTAGAGTGTAATCCTACTGTTTAGCGCCAAAACAAGACATTCACATAAAGTTACAGCGCAACAAAAAAGAGAGCGACATTAATGAGACTCTCTCTTTTTATTACATGTTCACCGTAAGCTTTCCCAGTACTTTATCTTGCATCTGCTCAATCGTCACGATAGACATTTGAACAGTTGAAAACCAATAAGGTCGGTGCTTAACGTTAAATAGTTCACTATTATCTAACGCCTCGAAAACAGAATATTTTCTACCTTGAGCCAAAGCTGCACCATAAACCGTTCGCTCAAGTACTGGAATGTCATTCACTTCCTCTAGAAGTGCCCTCTTGATGAACTGATTTCCAGGGCTCCAATCTATAAATTCAACGAGGTTTTTTAGTAGCTTAAGCTCTAGCTGCTCGACCATTGATTCAAGAAACTGTGTGTTTGGCATCACCTCAGTACAAGCATAATATTCATCATGCTTGTCACTTGCTTCACGATAACCAAGCATCGTTTTTACCAATGCGTCTTCAAACGTTGAAGAAAAGTGGTTACAAATTAAAAACAAAGGCAGAACTCTCAACACACCAAGTAAAATGCCTACGTTAGGATCTTTAACCGACGTTTCTTGAAGTCGAATTCGAGTCGCATTTGACGTCACGACCAAGTGTTGCCAAACCTTAGGTGTGATGTGTTTAATGTTGCCATCATTCCACTTAATCAGCTGTTGACTCATTAACAATGGGAACAATAAACGACAATTTTCTATTCCTATTTGTCGTGCTGCAACTTTTGGATCGAGAATCACCTTAGATTTCTTTCCATATTTATCTGCAAACTCTTGATTGGAAACAAACTCGATTAAACTTGAGCTCAATGGCCTACTTTTCGCGGATATTTCATGGAGTTTGGAAAAGTTTAAAGATGGCGAATACGCAACACTAGCGAACTGATTGTAATCGGGTAAGTCTGAAAACAACGAACTTATTAAGGTACCTTGAAGCTTCTCAAGCATTAGCGCAGAAGCGGCATTGCTGACATCATCGATAACGTATCGTAAGGTTTGTTGCTTCGCGTCGACTTTTTCACGATGAGCATTGACTCTATCCTGCTCGCAGCGCAATAAAATACGTTGATTGTGAGATATGCGGTCAGATTCATCAAATATGACACTATCACAATACCTATTTTCCAAACTTAGTAACGTGTCTACTGTAGATTGTGCGAGCTTATATTCAGGTGAGATTAACCATCGATTAAAGCGAGCTTCAACATTGATTGAGACCTTCCTTGAGATCTCAACTACTTCAGAGGTATAACTTTTATTTGCTAACAACAACCGTGACTTTCCTTTGCCGTAAATGCTCTTGTATCGGCATATCCTGCCTTTATAACAAAACTAATATTAATAGAAATTAGAGATTGGTTCACGAAATTGTTTCAATAAAATTAAGGATATTTAGTTATAGTGCGTTGAGAGTGGCTAGTGTGTGATATGTAGCCGGATATACTTTTCTGGAAAGCTGTATTTGAACCTTTTCTTCGTCGGTAGGTGTTTTTTCGCCTGCTTGCAAACTTTACTATCTCCAGACGTTCTCACCTTTTTGATTCTTGCATAACCTTTAGAGTGCTTCATCTCAATCATCAGATCGCAATAACCCTCGAAATCAACATTACTCTTGTTGAGCCCTTTCATGACGGTGACTTTTATCTTTTTAGCTACAGGATTAACCAATGCATCGTCGGGAAAAGCGACTGGGGATAAAAAACATAATAGTAATACTAGATATCTCATACTGCTCTCTCTTTGTTGAAGGTGAGAACAGTATGCGGAGATTTAAGAGAAATGAAGGATTAACTTAGTATGAGGATTGACCAGCTAACGCGTAACTCTCAACGATTACGCTTTCTTTGAGCCTTTAGACTTAAAACCATTATGCGGGAACACGTTACGAATACGTTGCTGTACGTTTTTAGGAACATCTTTAGTGAACTTGAGATTGTAACCAGAACGTTTTGCATACACTTTTAGCTCGCCTTTAAAGGTGTTGTTATGACCAATCTCTTGAAGGTTGTGCTTAAAGCTCGGTGGAAGATGCCCTTTAACTTGTTCGATCGCCCCGTCGCCAAATTTAATTTTCAATACCGGTCGATCGACTGCTACTAACCAAAAAACTAATACCGCACCGATTAAGATTACGTACATCATAATGTCACCACTACTGTTGATGGTTATTTATCGTCAGAAAGGAGCTTGCTTAAGTCTTCTTTGAGGCTAGTCACCGTCTTGCTGGCCTGCTCACTACGAGACGCTTCGCTAACCAAATACTCGATGGCATCTGAGAGCGTACAACCTAGCTCGTTCGCACGTTGAGATAGCTTTTCCCATACACGGTAATCAAGGTCGATTGATTTCTTCTTTGTATGAACTTGTTCAGCATTGAAGTGGCGTTTTCGCTTAGCTCTGATCGCTTGTTTAAGCTTGTTATCGAGCTCAGGAGACATGTTGTTAGAGATCCACTCAAGAACACCCGTAGGCTGGTGTTCCAGCTTCAATAAGGCTTGAACAGCAACGTCAGCTTCACTTGAATCAATATGGCAAGTAATCGATTCACCTTCTTTCCACTTTTTGACCAGATAGTTCCATTTCCAACCACATTCCAAGTTTTCAAGTTGCTGATATTTCATGTCTAATCTCGAGAGTTAATCCTAGTGACAGCGTAACCCAGAATGGGTTATTTCACAATTATGATCTTGAAAGAATAGACCAAGATCATACTTATATTAGCTTAGTGATTAGTAACTACCACATAGAGCTACAAGCGAGATCGGTTTTTCTATATACTCCCTACCTCATTATCATAATCAGAAACTTAAATGACTCAAGTAGATTGGCGACATGTTACGCCTCAGTACGACGAATATAGCGCTCAATTAGAGCAATTCCCTGACATCTCGCCTTTCCCGTTTTCAGATATTCAACATAGATTCAAAGATGCGCTAACCCGCTTTGTCCGTTTGTCTAACCTTTCGCGTGTTTTACTTGTAAACGCTCCAGACAATTCGATCTATCGTCAAATGATTGTTGAATCTCTAGTCACTGCTTTAGATGATCACACTCTACCGGTTATAAAAACTGAGTCTTTAAATGCTGTCTCTCTGTTTGACCAAGTTCAGTCAAAAGACGGTAAGATTGTAGCGACAAAGCCCGGCCTACTGGCTAGAGCAAACAACGGCTATCTGATCGTTTCAGCAAACTTGATCTTGGCCAACCCAGGAAGCTGGTTACTGCTTAAATCAGCACTGCTTGGTGAAGCCGTAGAACCAATCAGCAGTAATCCAGAGCACTTGAACCAATCCCCGACTTTGCCTTTGACTTACAACATTAAGTTGATTGTTGTTGGAGACAGAGCTCAACTAGGTGACCTTGATTACCTGGACAGCGATATTCAAACCGGCTTTTGCCTATTTAGCGAAATTGAACAAGATATCAAGCTCTCTGAAGAGACTTTGACTCAATATCTTGGTTACCTTAAGTGGCTTCAACAACGCTATGAATTGCCAACCATCACGCAACAAGCGTTGACGGGCATTCTTACTGCCGGAGCAAGAGAAACGGAAGATCAAAGCTATATTCCATTATGCCCTATTTGGCACAATGCATTATTGAACGAAGCTCTGATTGAAGCCGACAATGGTGAGATTGATATTCACCATATCCAACAAGCTCAACAGCACAAATATAACCGCGAATCTTACCTACCAGAACGCGCCCTTGATGATATTCGAGATGGCCAAGTCATTATCGAAACCGAGGGCGAACAAGTTGGTCAAGTTAATGGTCTGACGGTTATCGATGTTCCAGGACACCCGATCTCTTATGGTGAACCTGCACGAATTTCCTGCGTTATTCACTTTGGTGATGGGGATATTGCCGACGTTGAGCGCAAAGCCGAGTTGGGTGGTAATCTTCATGCTAAAGGTATGATGATCATGCAAGCATTTGTGAGCAGCGCACTAAACCTTGAAGATCCGTTGCCATACGCAGCTTCCGTAGTATTTGAGCAGTCTTACTGCGAAGTAGATGGCGATAGTGCTTCTCTTGCGGAGTTGTGTTCTCTGGTTAGTGCTTTGTCTGAATACCCTATCAATCAACAAATTGCGGTTACTGGTGCAGTGGACCAATTTGGTCGTGTACAAGCGGTTGGTGGGCTAAACGAAAAAATCGAAGGCTTCTACCATGTGTGTAAGCACAACGGCTTAACAGGCGAACAAGGTGTGATCCTTCCAAGATCGAACTTAAGGCATCTTGCACTAAAGCCTGACCTTATTGAAAGCATTAAGAATGAAGAATTCCATATTTGGTCTGTGTCTAATGTAGACGAAGCAATTCCTCTCATTATGAACAAGCCATTTAGAGACGATGAACAAGAAAGCGTTCTGAGTAAAATCGCGGAACGTATTGAAAACTTTGAAAGACATGAGCACCCTATTGGAATCGTTGGACGCATTAAAAACTGGTTTGTCTAGTACTGATCGGACTTGTTTAGCGTACACCTGTTCACTAATATGCACCTATCAAAAATCGGAGTAATTGATAATGCAAAACAAACGTGATTCTTACACTCGCGAAGAGCTTCTAGCATCAAGCCAAGGCGAACTATGGCCACAAGGCCCTCAACTACCAGCACCGAACATGCTAATGATGGATCGCATCACTAAGATGTCTGAAACTGAAGGTGATTACGGTAAAGGTTTAGTTCTTGCTGAGCTGGATATTACTCCTGACCTATGGTTCTTCGATTGTCACTTCCCAGGTGACCCTGTAATGCCGGGTTGTCTAGGCCTTGACGCAATGTGGCAGCTTGTTGGCTTCTACCTTGGTTGGGTTGGCGGCAAAGGTAAAGGCCGTGCTCTAGGTGTTGGCGAAGTGAAATTCACTGGTCAAATTCTACCTACTGCGAAAAAAGTAACTTACGAGATCCACATGAAGCGTGTTGTTAACCGTCGTCTAGTTATGGGCCTTGCGGATGGTCGCGTACTTGTTGATGGTAAAGAGATCTACGTTGCTAAAGATTTGAAAGTTGGCCTTTTCCAAGATACGTCAGCATTCTAATCTAATAGTTAGATTTTTAGTAAAGCAGCCCATGGCTGCTTTATTTTCGTTCCAATAAATTTAGTTATAGTGCATTAAAGTATCCCGTATTAAGCTTGAAACAGGATAAATCCACCAGCGATACGCTTATGATAGCGAAACTAGAATGCTACATAGCTCTGGGAGTCTTTGTGTTGTTCTGAAACTAACAAGGCTCCAGCCGTTGTAATCAACAGACAATGGAGCCCTGACCTTGAATTCTTTACGCCCTATCTACTTATAGAGACCTGATTGCTTGTCATCTTTGGCGTCACGCCATCCACCTAACCAATAAGACCGAGAATCCATTTGGCTATATGGGCAAGCTTCTTGCGACCGTCCATTTAAACCAGCCTTGTAGCCTTGAGATTGTGCTCGTTCTAGTCGATCACGCTTTTGTCTCTTCATAGTGCAGTCCTCATACGGGTGTTACATTTACTAACATACAATGATTACAACTTTACGGAGTTTTTGTGACTCCAACTTTAAGAATCGATCAGATTTTCACTTTTCTCAAGGCGAAAAAAAGCCCGAGTTCAGAATTGTGAACTCGGGCTCAAGAGATAAAATTATTTAAATTTTCTGCGGAACCCTAACAGACCAAGCACAGTCAAAGTCAACCAACCTAGGCTACCACCTTGGCGATCGACTTTTTCTGAATCGGCACTACGAGTTTGGATATCAGCTTTAGTAGCACCAACAATTGGAACCAGTTTAACGGCTACCACCTCTTCTACTGCGTTAGACGCAGCGCCACCACAGTATGAGTTGTGAGAAGTTGTGTCATACGGTTGAGTCGTTCCTCCAACTGTACATTTGATAGCAGTAGCAGAGATCACACCAGCATCGTTAATGTCAGTAGCATCAATGATTCGGAACTTGTTGTTATCTCCAGACGCGTTGCCGTCATTTGTTAGATCATCTAACCACCAAGCTTGGCCATTAAAGATGTCTACACGACGCTCATCTTTCGAGGAGTCGACATTGTATGGGTAGATAAAGCCTCTATGTCTACGCTCACTACCATCAACCTCACGAGTGGTTTCTGCATCTATTTGGCCAACAAACTCATTAAAGTTGTTAACTGCTTTAGCTTCACCGCTCGAACCACCAAAGAAGATACCACCAGACAAGTACGTTGCTGTTGGGTTTTTGGCATCGGTTACAACGAAAGGCTTATTACCTGCACTACCACTCTCTGGTACATAACCATTACGCTTAGAATAACCAACAGCGAACAAATTATCGTTGATGTCAGTCGCTACAGAGTTACTGTATCTAGCATCGTCGTTAGACGAGCCTGACTTAACCTCTGCACCGCTAATCTGTGTAGTCGTCCATGTTGCACCAGTAAGATCTAATGAGTCACTCACAAAAACACTGGCGTTCATGTCTTGTAGGTCACCATTACCATCTGCAGTATTATAGCCAACACCGTAAAAACCAGAACCTGATTCAACGATTGAACGCATACTGCCTTGAGCAAAGTAATCACCTTGTTTAGCGTCACCGCTGCGAATCCAATCGATTTCTTTGGTCGTAGTACCGTCCCAGATCGCCGCTTTAGAAGCATAGGCCTTATCTGGTTCTGATGTATCAGTCGGAACAAACTCTTCAGAGACACTACCTACATTGTAAACTTTGCCGTTACTCGCTTTTATCGCACGCCACGCACGAGTTTCCGAAGTACCATCTGGAGCAACGGAGTCGGTGTGAAGCGCATTATTACGGATACCACCTTCAGATTTTACCCCCAAAGGTTCAACTTCTGTCGCAGATTTGGCATACAGTGAGTTAATGACAGTATTTCGACTCGTAAATGTATCACCACCTTCTACAAATGCTTTTGCATTGACGTAAGTTAGGTCGAACCTTTCCTTACTCCAAGTATCATTCCAACGGTTTTGCGCCCAACTCTCACATGTAGAGTATCTTAGCTCTCGATAACAATAGTTTTCGAAATCATCGAACTCTTGGATGTATTGGAACGGAGCGTCCATCGCGAATGGTACTTCTTCACGATAACTTACAGCCTCGACCGTATTGCGAGTTTCACCAGCCAATTTAAAGCTATCACATGCAACTCCGCCAACGGTACCAGTCGTAAAACAACTTTCAGTGTCTGTAACTGTTGCTGGCTGAATCGCTACACCAAAGATTTCAGATGCACCTGTAATCGAAGGCGTTACTTCAACTACTTTGTAAAGTGCAGCGTTGGCATTGGTTGCAGCCAAAACTAGCGCTGCAACTGTTGTTAATTTAAATTTAGTACAAGTCATTATTACTTCTTAACTTTCCTGTTGTAGTGCCTCGAGCTCTTCCCAGCGCTCAAAAGCAACTTCAAGCTCCTGCTCTGCTGCAGATAGCTTATCTAAAACTGGTTGTGTCTGCTCTACAGATTTTGAAAAGAAGCTTGGATCGTTGACTTCTTCCTGAAGAGTTTCAATTTGAGTTTCCAATTCTTCCAAACGCATTGGTAGCGCTTCTAGTTCTCGTTGTAGCTTATACGATAACTTCTTAGGTTTAGCCTTAACTGGCGCAGTTTTGGGAGTTTCCTCAACTACTTTCTCAGGCTTTGATGGCTTTTCAACCTGTCGGTACTCTAATGCTTGCTTTCTTTGCTGCTGAGCATCGTGGTAACCACCAACAAATTCTTCAATAACGCCATTACCCTCAAAGATCCAACTTGTCATCACTGTGTTATCAACAAACTGACGATCGTGACTCACTAAAAGCAGCGTACCCTGATAGTTGGCAAGCAAATCTTCTAAAAGTTCCAAAGTTTCGATATCTAGATCGTTGGTTGGCTCATCGAGAATCAACAAGTTGTTCGACTTAAGGAAAATACGCGCCAATAACAGACGGTTTTTCTCACCACCAGATAGTGCTTTAACAGGAGTGCGAGCACGTTTTGGAGAGAATAAGAAATCTTGTAAGTAGCTTAGAGCATGACGCTCACGGCCACCTACGGTCACTTCTTGCTTACCATCCGCGAGGTTATCAATTACAGACTTCTCAGGGTCTAGAATTTCGCGGTATTGGTCAAAGTAAGCGACTTCAAGCTTAGTACCACAATGCAAACGACCTGAATCAGGCTTAAGCTGGTCAAGAAGCAGCTTAAGTACCGTACTCTTACCACAACCGTTAGGACCAATCAGAGCGATACGATCGCCACGCATGATGTTGAAGCTGAAGTCCTTAACAATTTCTTTGCCTTCAAAGCCAAAGTTAAGATTCTCAGCT
Organism: Vibrio sp. 10N.261.55.F4; assembly: GCF_041470465.1. NCBI lineage: Bacteria > Pseudomonadati > Pseudomonadota > Gammaproteobacteria > Vibrionales > Vibrionaceae > Vibrio > Vibrio sp. 10N.261.55.F4. Next base: position 103,405 of record NZ_JBFRMM010000014.1, read on the forward strand.
TCAAATACAATCTTGCCTGAACGCTGGCCATCGTCGATTTGGATAATCGCTTTGCCCTGCACTTCACGACGGTTCAAACGTTCTTCACGTAGCTTCTTAAGCGCACGAACACGGCCTTCGTTACGAGTACGACGAGCTTTGATGCCCTGACGAATCCAAACTTCCTCTTGAGCAAGCTTCTTATCGAATTCAGCGTTTTGCATTTCTTCAACACGAAGCGCCTCTTCTTTCTCAACAAGGTAATTTTCGTAATCGCCCGGGAAAGAGCTCAATTTACCGCGATCAAGATCGACAATACGTGTTGCCATCGATTTAATGAACGCACGGTCATGCGAGATAAAGATGATTGAACCGCGGAAGTCTTTCAGGAAGCCCTCTAACCATTCAATGGTTGCAACATCCAAGTGGTTAGTCGGTTCGTCGAGTAGAAGCACGTCAGGGTCACATACAAGCGCACGAGCAAGTGCCGCTTTACGTTGCCAACCACCAGACAAATCTGTCAGTTTGGTTTCAGCAGTCAGCTTAAGTGCTGCCAATACGTTACTTACACGATCTTCAAAACGCCATGCATTAGCATGATCCAGTTGTTCTTGAACGCGAGTAAGACGGTTTAGGTTCTTTTCACTTGGGTCAGCGCCGATGAGATCCAGAAGATCATGGTAGATCTTCAATTGTTCGCCGATTTCCGCTAGGCCACCAGCAACGTAATCATAAACGGTGCCTTCTTCATTACGCGGTGGATCTTGTTCTAGACGAGACACAACCACATCTTGCGTGATTTGCATCTTACCGTCGTCCATGATGATGTTTCCAGATAGGATTTTCATCAATGTCGACTTACCAGCGCCATTGCGCCCTACTAAACATACACGTTCGTTTTCTTGCAGCACGAAGTCCGCACGATCTAATAATGGGTGATCACCAAACGCTAATTGCCCATTATGAATTGTAAGTAATGCCATTCTTCTTTAACCAATCATTAAGTTCTAACAAGCCAAATGGCCAGTTAAGCTCTGAGCTTTGAGAAAGGTCAGAGCTTTCAAATTTGAGCACCGGAATAGTGACCCCGTAACGGGAAAAGAGCTCATCATCAAATGCAATGTCAACAACGTTGACGTGATGGCTAATGTTTAACTGTTCCGTGAGTTGGAATGCCATCTCACATAGATGGCACCCTTCTGTACTGTAGAGAGTCAGCACTATATATCCTTATACGATCTCTTAACTACTTATGTGTAATCAACCAGCAGTTATGAATGTGCTTATTGCGAGAGAAGTCCAATGGAAGTGTCTTCGCTGAGATATTCTGAGCCTTAAGACCTAACTCATCTAGAGCTTCCAAGTCCATTTTGAAGTGACGCTTGTTGTTAGAGAACACAATCGTGCCTTCTTCACGAAGAAGACGTTTAAGGTTTTCCATCAGCTGAATGTGATCACGTTGAACATCGAAAGATTGATCCATACGCTTTGAGTTAGAGAACGTAGGTGGATCGATAAAGATCAGATCATAAGAACCCTGCTCTTTAGCTAGCCATTGTAGACAGTCAGCTTGAACAAACTGATGTTGACGACCAACACGACCGTTAAGCTCCATGTTCTCTTTCGCCCACTCTAGGTAGGTATTAGACATATCAACAGTAGTTGTAGAACGAGCACCACCCACAGCAGCATGAACAGATGCACTTCCTGTATAAGCAAACAAGTTTAGGAAATCCTTACCTGCGGCCATCTCACCGATACGACGACGAGTGATCTTATGATCTAGGAACAACCCGGTATCTAGGTAATCATGAAGATTAACAATCAGCTTAACGCCATACTCGTTCACTTCTAAGTTCGATGAGTCTTGAGCCAATTTCTGGTATTGAGAACGGCCTTTCTGTTTCTGACGAACTTTAAGCACAACGTTGTTTGCTTCTACGCCTGTTACTTGAATAGAAGCACGGATGATATCGGTTAAGCGACGTTTTGCCTTCTCTTCCGGTACATCTTTAGGCGCTGCGTATTCTTGAATCACAAGGTGACCTGGGTACACATCAATCGCTACATTGTATTCTGGTAGGTCAGCGTCGTAGATACGGTAGCAATCTAATTGCTCTTTCTTAGCCCACTTGCCAATTTTACCGATGTTCTTTTTAAGACGGTTCGCGAAATCAGGTGCAATCAATTGTTCTTGCTCGCCTGATGGACGCTCTGACATCGGGCGATCTGAAATTGAGTAGTTCTTTTGGTGACACGGTAACGCACCGTTGTTCAACTTGAACTGTTTATCTGCACGCATGCGTAAGCAGCTTAGTAGCTCGTCTGAGCTAGAGAAGATAGATGCGTTACAGCCACCAAATTCAGCTTTGAGCTGTGCACCGAATGCTGTGTAAAGTGCAATAAGACCCGGCTCGGTACCAAGACGTTCACCGTAAGGCGGGTTAGAAACAATCACACCATCAGTAAACTCTGTAGGACGCTTAAGCTTTGCAGCATCGCCTACTTCGAATTCAATCAACTCTTCAACACCGGCACGACGAGCATTGTCACGCGCTGTTTTGATCATACGTTCATCATTGTCGTAGCCATAGAACTTACATTCCACTTTCTTAACACCACGACGACCTTGAACGTTCGCTTCAGCTTTCACTTCAGCCCATAGCTCTGGTTCGAAATCTTCTAGTGATTCAAAACACCACTTCTGACGTTTAACACCTGGAGCCATGTTTGCAGCCATCATCGCCGCTTCAATCACTAACGTACCTGAACCACACATTGGATCTAGGAAAGGCTTAGTTGCGTCCCAACCACTACGAAGAAGAATCGCGGCAGCAAGAGTTTCACGTAGTGGTGCTCGACCTGATTCAGGACGGTAACCACGTTGGTGAAGACCGCTACCTACCATATCAACACCAAGAATCGCTTTATCACGGTGTAAACGAACGTGGATACGAATGTCTGGGTTCTCTTTGCTAATAGAAGGACGAGGTAAAGACTTCTTCTCAAAGCAATCAACAACGGCATCTTTTACTTTCATCGCACCGTATTGGCTATTACGGATTTCGTTGTTCGTACCATTGAAGTCAACAACAAAACGCTTAGAGCTATGGAATTGATTTACCCAGTTAACCGCAGTGGTTGATAGGTACAAATCCATGTCGTCCATACAAGTGAATTCAGAAAGGACACGTACAAATCGAGAAGCCAAACGGCTCCACAAACAACAACGATAAATTTGCTCATTGGTCGCTTTGAATTTAACACCTGCTTGAACAGGTTTTGCGTTTGTAATCCCTAGTTGGGTTAGTTCTTCAACTAATAAATTCTCAAGGCCGTTTGAGGTAACCGCTAGATATTGATTCATAGTGTTCTTTTATTGATAAAAATGAGTTCGATTATACCTGAATTTGTAACTAGAGCATCACACTAAACACGTCTTTTCATTGAATCTTTCGACTAACTGGCTAGCAAATGCACAGTGTTGAAGCGATCGCTTACCCACATCCCCTTAGAACATAAGACCTATCAAACCAACTTCATTTCTGACCACTTATTAACCAAAGTAGCAATGTGAATTTATATTCACCTCAAAATTGGTATATACCAAAGGAGATTTATGGATGAAATTTAGCTACAAAAGACCAAAAACAGGGAATAAAGACGGTAGATTTACTCTTCTGGCGATGAAAACGGGCAGAAATTAAGGTGAAAAAATAGTCGTAAGTTCACTATTTAAATGGTTAAGCCGTGATGTATTTATCAGGATGAGGTTTTTTAGGCACAAAAAAATCGGCTAATGAGCCGATTCTGAGGAAGGTTTATACGTTTGTGTGCTGCGATGCGTGGTTGAAATGATGTGCTAGATTAGAGGTTAACCTACCATCGCTATGTGTGTCTGATGAAGGATAGCGTTCGCGTCTACCATTCTATCGTGCATCACCTTGATTGAGTCTCCAAATCGCAGTCCTTTTGAAGGCGTTAACAGGAACTCTTCTAGGTCAACAAATGCACATAGGCTCGCACACTCTCCCACTTCTAATACAATGAAATACCCTAAGCTATGCTCGTTATTCATTTGTACAATATCCCCTTCTTGAGGATATTCATGGCCAGTACCTTGTGAGTCGAAGAACCAACTCTTAGGCTGTACAGGCTTATGGAAACGCTTTGCTGCCACACAATAGAGTGCTAATTCAGCTTGACGAGGCTCAGACAGTTCTAAGCCAGAAATTTGTTCTTTGAAGGTTTGGTATGAAGATGCGTCATCAACGGTGAATTCATTATCTCGAAACGCGCAGTCCACCAGCTTATTGCGGACCAGATTCGTTTTGAAAATCATATCCTCTCCGAGGTTTAGCATTAATGAACATTGCTGCTCATCGTAATACCAACTCCATGTATCGCTAGGTTTAAGCATCATTTCGTCTCACACTGTTGAACCATTCCATTAGGTAAAACGCAAAATTACCTTCAATTACAGTAATTTTACTGAGCAATAGGCAAAAAAAAAGAGGAAATGAATTCCTCTTTCTTGTCGCTTTTCTCTACAACTCAGTGAGTTACAGTGTCTCTTTTATTAAGACGATGCCAGATTGTCGCTTTTCAGAAATAAAAGCGTCTTGCCGTTTAAAGATTTTTAACGATGTCACCTACAAGGCCTGGACCTTTGTAAATGAAACCAGAGTAAACTTGTACAAGCTTAGCGCCTGCCATCATTTTCTCTTTTGCAGCAACATACGAGTCAACACCACCTACTCCAATGATCGGCAGTTTGTCACCCAGCTCTTCGTGAAGTTTACGAACTACTTCAGTACTACGAGATTGAACAGGACGTCCACTTAGGCCACCCGCTTCATCACAATGTTTCATACCTTCAACGATTGAACGATCCAATGTTGTGTTTGTTGCGATCACACCATCGATCTTATTTTTGATCAATGATTCACAAATTTGGCGAATTTCGTCGTCGCTTAGATCCGGAGCAATCTTAAGAGCAAGAGGAACATATTTACCATGCTTCTCTTCCAGTTCAGATTGTTTCGTTTTCAGTTCAGACAATAGATCGTCTAGAGCTTCGCCGTATTGTAGAGAACGAAGTCCTGGAGTGTTTGGTGAAGAGATGTTCACAGCAATGTAACCAGCGTATTGATATACCTTCTCCATACAGATCAAGTAATCTTCAGCGCCCTTTTCAATTGGTGTGTCTTTATTCTTACCGATGTTGATGCCTAAGATGCCATCGCAGTTCGACTTCTTAACATTCTCAACAAGGTTGTCGACGCCTAGGTTGTTAAAACCCATGCGGTTGATGATACCTTCAGCTTCAACAAGACGGAATAAACGAGGTTTGTCGTTACCCGCTTGCGGACGCGGAGTCACTGTTCCTACTTCTACGAAACCAAAACCCATTGCGCCAAATGCATCAATACATTCGCCGTTTTTATCTAGGCCAGCAGCAAGGCCAACTGGGTTTTTAAAAGTAAGACCCATGCACTCTACAGGTCGGTGAGGTAATTGTTGGCGATACAAAAGATCAATAGGTGTGCCTGTGAAGCGCTTGAAATTTTGAATTGCAAGATCATGTGCCTTTTCGGCATCAAGTTGGAAAAAGCCAGTTCTGGCTAGACGGTAAAGCATTGTGCCTCCGATAGAAAAAAGCCCCGTGTAAACGGGGCGCTATTATTTACTTATTTACCCAACTATTCAATCTATTACTGTCTGTAAGGGTAAGATAATCAAGTTTGCTAACGAATGAGGTTCATTATTAAGCAAACGTTATCGTTTCTTCAAGTTATTAAGCCATTTCTAATCTCAACCTTAGTACAGCCATCAGGTCACTTAACAACAAACAACGTTTGCGTCGAAGTTTGTTCTTCAAAAGTCGTTAGGCCTATTGTTTCCACTTTACCGAAACGAAAAAGGCAGACCTTTTGGCCTGCCCTTATACTTTTTCGTCTTATCTAGTAACTAGTCTTTTGACATGCAGTTTAGATTCAACAGCATCAATTCACGCAGTGCTACTGAGAACTTAGCAAACTCATGAACAGAACCTACTTTGAATTCGTTTAGGATGCTTTCCCAACGATGTAGAGAAACAGAGTTACTTTCCATCCAGTCATCAAGCGCTTTAATCACATCGATATCTGAAGCACAACCACAGTTAAGTACTTGACCAGTTAACTGGCGTTGCTGCCAATCCAGATCTTCTCTGAATGCTGCACGCGCCAGTGCTTGCCAGTTGTTGTCTATAGCTTGGCCATTGATTTGCTTCAAGAACCAGTGCAGTGACAAACGATCGCCTAGGTTGAAGTAAAGCTTAGACGCTTGCTGTACTGTTTTACCTGTTTCACGAGCCACTGTAGATATATCCAGTGCTGAGTACAGGCTAGACAAACGAGCCACTGAATTAGCCAGCTCAGCGTTTACACCTTGGTCAATCCATACTTGAGCCATTGCTTGATGCTCTTCTACTTCTGAAGCCACTAGGTTTTCATCCAGCTTCTCAGTAATTGCGACGACATCACCTTGGTAAAGCTCAATCAATGCATTCACTGACTGTTTACCGGTACGGTTTCTTAGCAACCAGCGTGCTAGACGACGAAGCGTACGACGTACATGGTAAAGCAATTCGTATTGAGCTTCAGAACTTGAGATGTTGTCCAGTTCACGGATGCTCTTCAATACCTTACCCAGGCCGTAGATTTCACGTGATGCCGCGTAAGCATTCGCAATATCAACAATGTTCGCGCCCGTCTCTTCTTGCAAGCGAGTCACGAAGTTACAGCCCATCTCGTTAACCATTTGGTTAGCAAGCGCAGTCGCAATGATCTCTGCACGAAGTGGATGGTTATCCATGTGCTGAGAGTAGTTACGGCGTAACTCTGTTGGGAAGTATTGCATCAGTTGTTGAGCATGGAACTCATCATTCGCAATGTCATCACTCACAAGATCTTCTTTTAGAACCATTTTACCGTAAGCGATCAATACTGATAGCTCTGGTCTTGTTAGTGCTTGGCCCTGCTTCTCACGTTCTAGCAGCGTTTCGTCATCTGGGATGTATTCCAAACCACGGTCTAAGTACCCGGCTTTTTCCATTGTGTGGATAAAGCGGATTTGCTCTTTCACTAAGCCTACACCTTGATGCTCAGTAACAGAGATAGACTCAGCTTGGCAGTAAGCGTCGTCTAGTACGATTTCACCTACTTCATCTTCCATAGATTCAAGAACTTGGTTACGTTGCTTAACGGTAAGATCACCATTAGACACCAAGCCATTCAAGAAGATCTTAATGTTAACTTCGTTATCCGAGCAATCTACACCACCAACGTTATCGACAAAGTCAGTATTAACTCGACCGCCCGTTAGAGCGTATTCAATACGACCCAATTGAGTCATACCCAAGTTACCGCCTTCACCAACAACCTTAGCTTTCAGGTCACGGCCATCGATACGTAGCACGTCATTTGCACGGTCACCCACATCGGTATGAGTCTCACTAGAAGACTTAACGTAAGTACCAATACCGCCGTTCCAAAGTAGATCAACTTTCATAGACAAGATCGCTTTGATCAAGTCGTTTGGTGCCATTGATGCTTTCTTGGTACCCAGCATTTTCTGAATTTCAGGTGTCAAAGAGATAGACTTCGCTCGGCGAGAGAAGATGCCACCACCTTGAGAAATCAGGTCTTTATTGTAATCTTCCCAACTTGAACGAGGCAGATTAAACAGACGGTCACGCTCTACCCAGCTTGATGCTGATTCTGGATTCGGGTCAATGAAGATGTGCATGTGGTTAAACGCAGCTTGCAAGCGAATGTGCTTAGATAGCAGCATACCGTTACCAAATACGTCACCCGCCATATCACCCACACCAATGGCAGTGAAGTCTGTGCTTTGACAGTTAATACCCATTTCGCGGAAGTGACGTTTAACCGATTCCCAGCCACCTTTCGCCGTGATACCCATGGCTTTGTGGTCGTAACCGTTAGAGCCACCCGATGCAAACGCATCACCTAGCCAGAAGTTGTACTCTTCAGCTACTGAGTTCGCTAGATCTGAGAATGTCGCGGTGCCTTTATCGGCTGCAACAACCAAGTATGGGTCATCTTCATCGTGACGAACAACGCTCTTAGGTGGGATAACCTCACCTTCAATGATGTTGTCTGAAACGTCTAGCAATGCACGGATGAAGCGCTTGTAACAACGTTGACCTTCAGCAAAGATCTCGTCTCGGCCAGACATCATGTGTTGACGCTTACAAACGAAACCACCTTTAGCACCAACCGGTACGATAACCGTGTTCTTAACTTGTTGCGCTTTAACTAGGCCTAGAATCTCAGTACGGAAGTCCTCTTGACGGTCTGACCAACGTAAACCACCGCGTGCTACTTTACCGCCACGTAAATGCACACCTTCAATGTCTGGTGCGTAAACGAAGATCTCAAACGCAGGAACCGGCGCAGGGATATCTGGAATCTCGCTTGGTCTCATTTTCAGAGCCAACCAAGGTTTAGACTGCTTATTCTCGTCTACTTGGTAGTAGTTAGTACGAAGCGTTGCAGTGATCATTTCCATGTAGCGACGAATGATACGATCATCATCCAAGCTTTCTACATGATCCAACTGTTCAGTGATCTTCTTAATAAGATCTTGTTGGCCTTTTACGCTGCCCTTCAGTTTCGGGTTAAAACGCTTGCCGAATAGGCTCACTAGCCCTTTCGCTAATTCTGGGTAATGAGACAATGTGTCTTCAATGTATTGTTGGCTGAATGGGAAACCAACTTGACGCATGTAACGAGCATAAGCACGTAAGATTGAGATTTCACGGCCAGAAAGACCAGCGCCAAGTACTAAGCGGTTGAAACCATCGCTGTCTAACTCACCCGCCCAGATTGCCGCAAAGGCTTGTTGGAAAAGATCGCGAGCTTCACGAAGATCAATGGTCTTATCGCTCTTGTGCAGCATAGAGAAATCAAGGATCCAATAGGTCACACCGTTGGTTTTACGCACTTCATATGGAGATTCACCGATAACGCGTAGGCCAAAGTTTTCAAGCATTGGCATAACATCAGAAAGGTGAATTGGCTCATCGCTGTGGTAGAACAACTTCAAACGAACGGCTTTTGAATCTGCCGCTTCTTCTTGAGGACGGTAGAAAAGCATACCCAGTTTGTTGTCTTCACTTAGCGCTTCTAAACGTTCAATGTCGGCAACAGCAGAACCTGGCATCATGTCTTCTTTGTACGAACGTGGGAATGCACGCATGTACTCTTTCGACAATGGAAGACCTTTGCTTTCACCGAAGTTTGCAATGATAGATTCAGACAGACGGTCATCCCACGTAGACGATACTTCCATTAAATTTTGCTCAATTGTTTTCACGTCCACATCCATGTTGTTGTTATCAACACGAACAATATAGTGCGTTCTTGCTAGCGGACTTTCAGAGAAGTACGTTGTAAATTCAACCTCTTCTTCACAACCAAAGTACTGTTTCAAGATGCGCTGTGTTTGGCGACGAAGCTCAGTGTTGTAACGATCTTTTGTTACGTAAACCATGCAGCTAAAGAAACGACCAAACGGGTCTTTGCGAACAAACAAACGCAGGAGATCGCGATCTTGCATTTGTACTACGCCCGTACCGACTTCTAGTAGCTCTTCTTCTCGAGCTTGCAGCAGTTCATCACGTGGGTAGTTTTCAAGAATGTTGTGCAGCGCTTTGTAAGAGTATGAACCTTCACGGTAACCACTCGCATCCAAAATACGTTCTACTTTCTCGCGAACAAGAGGAATCGTTTCAACGGTTTGGTTATAAACGGCAGATGTGTAAAGACCAGTAAAGCGGTGCTCACCAATGACCTTACCGTTCTTATCGAACTTCTTAATACCAATGTAATCGTTGTAAGCTGGGCGGTGAATGCGTGAAGCCGTGTTGCCCTTGGTTACGATAAGCACATAAGGCTTTTTCGCTTCAAGACGTGCCGAATCAGAAAACTCAGATAGCTTAACGTTACGTACACGATCTGAGTTCGCAAACAAACCAAGACCTTGCTCCTTGGTCGGTTGCAGTTCAGTGTCGCCGTTAACTGAAACTAGGTCATATTCCTTATAACCCATGAATGTAAAGTTGTGTTGGCCTAACCAACGAAGAAACGCCAACGTTTCATCAAAGCGCTGGCCGTCTACTGGAATGCTCTCTTTTTGCTGTTCAACTTGATTGGTCACTTCTTCAAGTCTTTCAACCATCTTCAACCAATCGTTCACGACTAAGCTAGTGTCGGTAAAGATATCCAGCAACTCCGTTTTAAGTGCTGTCATTTCAGCTTTACTACTCAGACGGTCAACTTCGATATGGAAAAGCGATTGGAATGCACCTTCGTTATTGCTTACACCGACAACACTGCCCTTATCTGAGCGAGAGATTTGTGTTGGGTTATGAAGCATAAGGTGAGAAGAAAGGTCTAGGCGAGTCAATGCCATTTTTACGGAATCAACAAGGAATGGACTGTCTGGAACGACTATCTCAACGATAGTATGAGTAGACTGCCAACCTTGACGACTTACCGTCGGGTTGAATACGCGTACAGAGATTTCGTCGGCTTTCTTTTCATTGATGTGATGCCATAAGCTAACTACAGCACCATATAAATCGGATTCGTTTCTCTGAGTTAGATCGTCGTGAGAAACGTTACTAAACAAGTGTTGAGCAAGTTGAGTTACGAGAGGTCGATGAGCAAGGTCAAGTTTGTCTTGAATCAGCTTGTAAACTTTTTCAAGTAAAACTGGAACCACAGTTTCACGTGCGGTCATAGTCACACTCCACAATTAGAATTATATTTTATTATTAGGGGGATCACTTAATCTGGTGTTTGAAACGTGCCGTTGAGCGCTTTTCTACTAACGAGTTAAGCAAAGGTAATGCATTCATTTATTGTAAAAGCATTATTGAAAAATAGTTAATTGTTTTGGAGGTGGTAAGAGCTGAAATGTTTGATTATGTGATTAAGATTCCTTTTAACTCACTAGGCACGCCAAGGTTTACAGAGCTTCTAACTTAATAAACTTATTTTTTTGGTCAGTTGTCAGCCTAAACTGCCCTCTAACCCCTATTTGTGTAAGAAATGGTCTGAACCGAGTTGCAGGTAACTGTAAGCGTAAACCTGTTGTTGTTATCACTTGAACTTTACTTGCGGCGCCAGAATAGCTGGCCAAAAACTGCTGATATGAGATGTTAAGTTGGAAAATATAGCGATTCATACGATACCTGTATAAATATACAGTGCCAGTGTTTTTTGGCACTTTTAGATGTCTGACGGTGAAACTGAACTTGAAGCTGCTCTAGCTTATCGAAAATTCGATGAACCAGAAACAAAAAATCAGTGGCAGATATTCTCTACCACTGATGACCTTTCATTATAGCAAACAGTTTATTAGTAAACCGCTTATTAGCAAACAGTTACCTGAATGCGCGCTGACTTAAGCCTCTAGTGCTTTCGTCACTTTCTCAAACAAATCTTTTGCTAGGTTGTCCATGTTCTTTAACGTCTCTAGTTCTTTTTTGATCAGAGCTTGGCGTTCATCATCGTACTTACGGAACTTAAGTAGCGGGTCAATCAGACGTGAAGCCACTTGCGGGTTGCTGCTGTTCAGTTCACGTAAGATCTCGCCTGCAAATGCATAGCCTTGACCAGACTTGTCGTGGAATTGAACCGGGTTCATGTTTAAGAATGAACCGACCAAGTTACGGGTACGGTTCGGGTTCTTCAAACTGAACGCCTGGTGCGACATCGACGCTTTGATCACTTCAAGTGCGTTTGAACTTGGGTTTGTACCTTGCAATGCAAACCACTTATCCATAACAAGACCATCGTGTTTCCACTTGTCACTGTAATCCACCATCAAGGTTTCACGACATGGTAGTTGTGCACTGTTTGCCGCGCCCATTGCTGCCATCGTATCTGTCATGTTATTCGCTTGTTGATACATCGCAACAACCAAGTCATTACCCTGCCCAGTATGAGCTAAGTAACTTAAGCAAACTTTACGTAGAGTACGCTTACCAATCGAATCGTGATCGACCGTGTATTCTGTTAGTGCGTGGCTGTGATAAACCGCCGCTAACTCGTCTTCAAGTTCTGCAGCTAGTGTGACTTTCATTGAGTTAAGAACCGATGCGACCGCATCAATATCAACGCGCTCGTACCAACCCGATACTTCATTGTGGCTTGGTAGAGAAAGCATTTCTGCAATAAACGCAGGCTCTAGTGAATCACTCAGCAGTACGCCACGGAATGCATCAACAACAGAATCAGAAAGCTCAAACGCTTGACCCTGCTGAACTTTCTCCACGTTACTGCGGATGTACTTCGCTAATAGCATTTGACCCGCATCCCAACGAGAGAATTCATTGCGAGCATTCACCATCAAGAAGATCAGTTCTTCATCTGAGTAGTCATATTCCAATTTCACTGGCGCAGAAAATTCACGAAGTAATGATGGGATCGGTTGCTCAGAAACGTTTTCAAACACGAACGTTTGCTCTGCTTCTTTCACATCTAATACATTATGAACTGGCTTACCGTTACATTGTAACTCAACAACTTCACCCGCAGCTGTGTACAGCTCGATATCAAGAGGAATATGCAGAGCCTGCTTTTCCGTTTGCTCATGAGTTGGCGCTGTTACTTGGCGAGTTGTTAACGTGTACTGTTTCTTCTCTGCGTCGTACTTACTTTCAACAGACAGCGTCGGCGTACCAGACTGGCTGTACCATAAGCGGAACTGAGATAAGTCAACGCCCGACGCATCTTCCATTGCCGCGACGAAGTCTTCACATGTTGCAGCCGTACCATCGTGACGTTCGAAGTAAAGCGTCATGCCTTTTTGGAAACCGTCTTCACCCAACAATGTGTGGATCATTCGGATCACTTCACTGCCCTTTTCGTACACAGTCAATGTGTAGAAGTTATTCATTTCTATCACTTTTTCTGGACGAATTGGGTGAGACATCGGACTTGCGTCTTCAGCGAATTGTGGCCCGCGAATAATACGAACATTGTTGATTCGGTTTACTGCGCGAGAGCCAAGATCAGATGAGAACTCTTGGTCGCGGAATACGGTTAAGCCTTCTTTCAAGCTCAGCTGGAACCAATCGCGACAAGTCACTCGGTTACCGGTCCAGTTATGGAAATATTCATGGCCGATTACTGCTTCAATACCTAGGTAATCTGTATCCGTTGCAGTTTGGTCGTTTGCTAGAACGAACTTCGAATTGAATACGTTCAAGCCTTTGTTTTCCATCGCACCCATGTTGAAGAAATCAACGGCTACGATCATGTAGATGTCTAAGTCATACTCAAGATTGAAACGTTCTTCATCCCACTTCATTGAATTAATCAAAGAAACCATCGCATGGTTTGCGCGATCGAGGTTGCCTTTGTCGACAAATATTTCTAGGTCAACATTACGACCTGATTGTGTGGTGTATGCGTCACGAAGTACATCGAAGTCACCCGCAACTAAAGCAAACAAGTACGCTGGTTTTGGATGTGGGTCTTGCCATTTCACCCAGTGACGACCATTTTCAGCTTCGCCTTCATCTACACGGTTACCATTACTTAATAAGAATGGGTTTTCGGCTTTATCTGCAATTACCGTTGTAGTGAATTTCGCCAACACATCTGGGCGATCCATGTAGTAAGTGATACGGCGGAAACCTTCAGCTTCACATTGAGTACAGAACGCGCCACCCGACTTGTACAAGCCTTCAAGTGCACTGTTCCCTTCAGGGTTAACTTCGGTAACGATGGTTAGAGTAAATTCTTTTGGAAGGTCATTCAGCGTAAGTTGAGTTTCAGACTGCTCGTACTGAGTCCATTCGTTGCCTTCAACCAAAACAGAAACCAACTTCAAGCCTTCACCATCAAGTACTAATGTCGTGCTGTCTTTCTCCTGCTTAACACTAGAAACAGCCGTAACAATGGATGCTGAGTCGTACAAATCGAAAGTAAGATCGATTTCAGAAATCGTGTGAGATGGTGATTGATAATCTTTACGATACTTGGCTTGAGGTGTATGTGCCATGACGGGTTCCTTTTGATCGTTATACGTAATTATTTTTTAACTGTATATATCTAAAGGTTGAGCGCCAATAAAACAAGGGGAATATTAAAAAAAGGAGGCATTGTAAGAAAATGCCTCCATGTTTTGCTATTTTATCAATCAAATCAGACAGGAACGCCTAAGAAATGAACTGTGCACAATATTATCAACGAGTACGCCGTTACTGCTAAAACTCACGATTATCGAATGCGATTGAGTACCGCAAACATATCTCCCTCTTCACCTTGCAGCGTTAACACATCGCTGTTCAGTGTATATCGAGTGCCGTGTTCACCGTTCTCATAAAGTAACACTAGTTGATCGCCTTCTGTGTAATACACACCGCGACGAATGACTTCTCCGCCTTCTTCATCGGACACTCGGAACATGAAGATAAAATCTGGTTGAAGCACTAAATCCATTTTTTGAATGTTGCTGGCACGCAAATCGCTTCCAGACAGTTCGGCGCTTGACCATATTCCAGCTAGGGCGTTAGGCAAGGCTTTGGTGAACATAACACCGTTAAGATTCAGCATATTATGATTACTACTGTACGCGTAAACCTGAGGCTCAGAAGTATTCAAACCCAAAATAATCGTGTCTTCATTGGCGTTATACAAACCTTCCCAATGATCCACACTGTAGTCTTTCTTTTGGATATCGATAGTGAATGAGTAATTTGAATCGAGAGTAAGTTTGATTGCTCTAAAGTTTTCAGTACCTTGCTCAGGATCTGGATTCATCAAATACCAATCACCAAGCAACAGAGGAAGGTCAAAATGAGATAGATTACTATCACTTTTTGATTGTTGGCTGCTAGAAGCGACCTCGCTCCCAAAAGCCACAAAACTTAAACAAGATAAAAATAGTAGAATCCATTTCATAAGCGTCCCCTCGTTTTCTTTAAGCTTAGGCACGTAATGAATAGAAAGCGAAAAAATATGATCTAAGTCACTAAATTTTAAGTGCGAAGTAACTTAAATGTCATTATCACTCGAAAAAAAATACTTAAGTTTAGTTATTTTTACAGTGTACTTCACAGCCGAAAATCAAATAACAGTGGTTCTGCAGCAAGTTAAAAAGCGAGGAAGCATGCCGTTAACATGACATTATTCGAGGCAAGAACACAGGTACAAAAAAAGCGAGCCTAAGCTCGCTTTTCAAATAGTACGTCTTTAAACAATCACCTTATAACAGGTATTTTGTTTATTTCTTGATCATATCCAGCATGATAGCAACTGATTCATCAAGATAAGCATCCGGGGTTTCGTAGTCTTTTGGAATATCATCCAACGTTTTAAATGCCTCTAACTTAGCGGCTTTTTGACGTTGATTGATACGATCTAGACGAAGCGCATCCGCATCATCGCTCTCTTGCTGACGTACCTTTTCATTCAAAGAAAGGTCGTTATCGTCTTTATCTGCCTTATATTTTTCAATATCTTGCGCGATAAAGCCAAATTCCATGTCTGTCGCAATACGAGCTTGGTGTTGAGCTGTTAAAGCAGCAATTTGCTCATCGTTACGCTGTAACACTGAGTAGTTTGCTTTATCAATGCTGTCCCAAGGTAGAGCATTGTCTTCAACACTTTCACCAGTATCTGCCGGGTCTATTGGCGTTGGGTAAGCAATATCAGGTACTACACCTTTGTTTTGCGTACTGCCACCATTGATTCGGTAGAATTTCTGGATTGTGTATTGAACGTAGCCCAACTCTTTATCGAACAAATCATAGATATGATTCAAAGAACGATGTTGTTGTACCGTACCTTTACCGAAAGAGTTTTCACCTAGGATGATTGCACGACCGTAATCCTGCATCGCTGCTGCAAAGATCTCAGATGCCGAAGCACTGTAGCGATTCACCAATACCGTTAACGGACCTTGGTAACTGATTTCACCATCAGTATCGCTGTTCACTTTGACACGACCGTAGCTATCACGAACCTGAACAACAGGCCCCTCTTTGATAAATAAACCAGAGAGTTCGGTTGCTTCCGTTAGTGCACCACCGCCATTGTTTCGCAGATCAACAATAATACCTTCAACACCTTGCTCTTTAAGCTCGGTGATCAGTTTATCGGTATCTTTAGAAAGACCAACATAGAAACTAGGTACTTCGAGTACACCAATCTTCTTGCCATCTTTCTCGATAACTTCTGATTTAACAGCGCGGTCTTCTAAACGAATCTTATCGCGTACAATTGTGACAACGTGACTTTTTGCATCTTTACCGTCTGGCAAGATCTGTAGCTTAACTTTAGTCCCTTTCGGTCCTTTAATTAATTGCACTACATCGTCTAAACGCCAGCCGATAACATCAACAATCTCTTCGCCATCTTGACCAACGCCAACAATACGGTCGCCATCGCTCAATTGTTTGCTATTTGAAGCAGGGCCACCAGCCACTAAAGAACGAATAACGGTGTAGTCGTCTGTCATCTGAAGTACAGCGCCAATACCTTCTAGAGATAGATTCATCTCAGATTGGAATTGTTCTGCATTTCTTGGAGAAAGGTAACTGGTGTGCGGATCAACTTCACGCGCGAATGCGTTCATGTAGATTTGGAAAGCATCTTCGTTGTGCGATTGCGTAATACGCTTCATCGCATTGTTGTAACGCTTTTCCAAAACTTCTTGAATCTCTGGCCACTCTTTACCAGTAAGTTTTAGATTCAACGCATCGTATTTAACGCGTTTTCTCCAAAGCTCATTCACTTCAGCGATATCTTTTGGCCATTCCGCTTCACTACGATTGAGCTCAATACTTTCATCGGTATCAAACTTAATCTCTGTATCTAGCAAAGACAATGCATATTGAAAAC
Source organism: Vibrio sp. 10N.261.55.F4 (assembly GCF_041470465.1). Lineage (NCBI taxonomy): Bacteria > Pseudomonadati > Pseudomonadota > Gammaproteobacteria > Vibrionales > Vibrionaceae > Vibrio > Vibrio sp. 10N.261.55.F4. Next base: position 120,312 of record NZ_JBFRMM010000014.1, read on the forward strand.
GTTCAAAACGCTTCTGCATAGACAAATTATAAACATCGAATGCAATCTGGTTATTGCCTGCTTTCAGTTGATCATCAATTTGTGTAGATGACGCAGCGAAAGATTCAATATCAGCTTGAGTGAAGATATTACGATTATAATCCAGCATCTCTAAGTAACGATTAAAGATAGCTTGAGAGAAATCATCGTTGAGATTGAAGTGTTTATAGTGAGAACGAGTAAATCGAGAAGTAACACGTTTACTAGCAGTTTCGTGTTGGACCTCAGGAGCGAGTAGAGGTAAATCGTCCTGATCTAATTTGGCTTCAAGAGCCTGAGCTGAAGCTGCTAGCCAAAAGCTAGCAGCAATCAGTGTCAATTTTGAACGGCATTTCATGCGTAGGAGTATCTCCTTTAAGCGCGCAAGTGCTCCGCTTTAACAACCATTTGTAGGCCGTTTGCTAACTGAACACGCACATCTTCCTTATTGATTTCAACAATGGTCGCAGCCATGTTTCCTTTACCCATGTTCACATTTACTTCTTTGCCAGCGATGAATTCGTCAGCGTTCAAAGCGCGTGTTTCTACAGGCTTTTCTACTTTTGGTGCTTTAGGCGCTTGACGACGAGGCTGTTGAGCTTTCTTCGCCTTAGGTTTCGCTTTGCCTTCTTCACGAGCTTTTTGTGCTTGTTCTTTACGACGAGCCTGAACTTTCGCTTTGCTTTCTGCAAGTGTAGCTTTAGCGTGTTCAACGTGCTCTTCTTCTAGTGTGCCACACGCGTTGCCGTCTAGGTCAACACGTTCTGCGCCAGCTTTTACGCCGTGCAGGTAACGCCATGATGATGTGTACTGTCTTAACGCTGCACGAAGCTGAGTCTTACTTACTTTTTCGTCTTCATTTAGACGTTCAGCAAGATCTTGAAAAATACCAATTTTAAGTGGCTTCGCTTCACCTTCTAGAGTAAAGCATTTAGGGAAACATTCAGCAATATATGCGATAACTTCTTTGCTGTTTTTTAACTTTTCAGTGTTTTCCATGTGGGTTCCTGGTTTTTGCGGTTTTCCGCGAGCATTAAGAAAATATTTTTACGTATTATAGAGAGATGCTTGGGAAAAACCACAGTAAGAGAATAATTTATGCCTTGTTCGCGTGCGAATTAAGCAGCTTTTCCACTTCTGCCATGAAAAATGTCAATCCGTCCTCGTCAATTTGAGAAAAACGACCAACATTTGGGCTATCAATATCAAGAACGCCCGCGATTTTTCCGCCAATCGAGAACGGAATAACGATTTCTGAGTTACTTGCAGCGTCACAAGCGATGTGACCTTCGAACTCATGAACATCATGAATGCGCTGAACTGTATTCGTCGCAACCGCAGTTCCACACACACCACGCCCGACCGGAATTCGAACACAAGCAGGTTGACCTTGGAAAGGGCCCAGTACAAGTTCGTCTTTTTCCTTAGCTAAATCCTGCTTCATTAAATAGAAACCCGCCCAATTCAAGTCATCCAATTCCATGAATAATAATGAACTGATATTAGCAAGATTAGCAGTTAGATCGGTTTCTGATTCAATTAATGCAACGGCTTGTTTGGTTAAGCGTTGGTAATGTTCTATTTTCATATTAACTTCCAATTAAATTGAGACTTCCATTATCAAGAGAACGCAGTAGAATGCGGCCATCAAACTAAATAGGACTTATTCTCATTACAATGAACAATTCAGAAGACACTATTAGCCGTTCTTGGTTAATAACTCAAGTAAAAAAACACAAGTCCAAATTACTGTTTGCTAACATTATTGCCATATTTGCAACTCTCATTAGTGTCCCTATCCCGTTGCTCATGCCATTAATGGTTGATGAAGTATTACTCGATAAGCCCGCTTCAGGCTTAGAGATGATGAACCACCTACTTCCATCTTCATTACAAACACCGACTGGCTATATAGCACTAACTTTGTTGTTAGTGATTATCATGCGCTCCGTTAGCCAAGCGTTGAACATTCTGCAAGGGCGTCAGTTTACGCTTGTGTCCAAAACAATTACCTATCAAATGCGCAGCAAGATGATAGATAAGCTTGGTCGCATCAGTATTAGACAATACGAAACCAAAGGCAGCGGCGGTATCAACGCCCACCTAATAACAGACATAGAGACAATAGATAAGTTCATTGGCTCGACTCTTTCTAAATTTATCATCAGCTTCCTGACCGTGTTCGGTACAGCGATCGTGCTGTTGTGGCTAGAGTGGCGTTTAGGGTTGTTCATTTTACTGGTCAATCCTGTTGTGATTTATTTCTCCCGTAAACTAGGCAGCAGGGTCAAACACCTTAAGAAATACGAAAACCAATCTTTTGAGCGCTTTCAAAACCGTTTGGTGGAAACCTTAGATGGCATTTACCAACTGCGCGCGGCGAATAAAGAGCGTATCTTTCTCGATGAGCTTAAGGTTCAAGCAAACCAAGTAAGAATCGATGCCGACAAATACGCTTGGCAATCTGAAGCTGCTGGCCGTGTTTCGTTTCTGCTGTTCTTACTAGGTTTCGAGCTTTTCCGTGCCGTCGCTATGCTAATGGTGTTATTCAGTGACTTAACCATTGGTCAGATTTTCGCGGTATTTGGCTACTTGTGGTTCATGTTAGGCCCGGTCCAAGAGCTACTAGGGATTCAATTCTCTTGGTATAGCGCGAAAGCGGCACTGCAACGCATCAACGATCTTCTTCAGTTAGAAGAAGAGAAGCGCCCTATCAGTAAAGTGAACCCATTTACTGAAGATCAAGAAGTGACAGTTGACATCGAAGACGTTACATTCTCTTACACATTAGAAAACACTGTTTTAAATAGGCTATCGCTGCACATCCCTGCAGGTAAAAAGGTCGCTTTGGTCGGTGCGAGTGGAGGGGGTAAATCTACGTTAATCCAGTTGCTGATTGGGGTTTACCAAGCAGACTCAGGTTGCATTCGCTATAACGGTGAAACAACCGATGACATCAGCTTTGATGTAATACGCAATCAAATTGCCGTTGTTTTACAACAACCTATACTCTTTAACGATACATTAAGGCATAATCTGACCCTTGGTGCTGAATACGACGAAATGTCGTTGTGGCGTGCGCTTGAAGTCGCTCAAATGCAAGATGTCATCAAGCAACTGAGCAATGGCTTAGATACACAAATTGGTAGGAATGGCGTTCGACTGTCTGGTGGTCAACGACAACGCTTAGCAATAGCTCGTATGGTGCTGAGCAATCCTAAGTTTGTTATTCTTGATGAAGCGACATCTGCACTCGATACAGCAACAGAGTCAGCACTGCATAAAGCGTTGAGCGAGTTTTTGAAAGATCGCACAACTTTGATAGTGGCTCATCGATTATCAGCGGTGAAACAAGCCGATCTAATCTATGTTTTAGAAGATGGGCAAGTCACACAGACGGGAACACATGGTGAATTGGTTGAACAACAAGGACTTTATCAAACACTCTACGGCAGTGTGCAATCGCACGCCTGATGTTTATAGTTCTGAGTCTTTAAGTCGGGCATCGAGTCTGACTAACGTTTCAACTTGGGAGGTCGCGTGACCTCCCCATCCGTTACCACCCTTTTATCAACGAAGCATCAATGCGATAGCAGCTCAGTGCGTCTTTGTCAGGGCTGCGAGCTTCCCGTAGATAAAATGGACATCCCTTTGGGGAAATCTGCTTACTGTCCAAGGTGTGGTACTCAGCTTTATAGAGGCGGGACCCCTAGCCTCTCTGGAAACCTAGCAATTGCGATTACCTGCTTATTGCTGTTTATCCCCTCGCACTTTTTTGAATTCATCAGTATTCGCCTGATTGGTGTCATGATACCTGCTACATTACCATCCGGCGTCTTTACTTTAATGGGTGAAGGCTTCCCTCTGCTTGGCTTACTGATCCTGTTCTGCAGTTCGATCGCTCCGTTGCTCGTGTGTACATCGGTACTCATTACCCATTTATCATTGCGATTCAAATTTTTTACACCATTTAGGTATGCGTTAGCCATCATCCAGACATTAAAACATTGGATGATGTTGGATGTGTTTCTGGTAAGTTTGGCGGTCTCATGTTTCAAACTGCAAGATTACTCAGATATTTTTGTCGGCCCTGGATTGGTTGGCCTCATTCTTCTGCAGCTTTTCAGTGTATTGTTGGTAAGCCGCATCAGCGTGCGTCGCTACTGGGAAGCTTGGACAAAAGAATCTGACTACTCATTTACTGAAAGTAAGAACGTACACTGTCACAACTGCCACCTATCTCAACCGGATGGGCATACTTGCGTGCGTTGTCACCATGACTTATACCACCGCAAGCCCTACTCTATACAGAAGACATGGGCACTGTTGTTTGCCGCATCAGTGGCTATTGTGCCAGCCAACGTCATTCCGATTTCTATCCTTATCACCAACGGACAAAGGCTAGAAGACACAATAATTTCCGGTGTCGCGTCGCTAATAAATAGCGATATGTATGGCATTGCAGCGATCATTTTCATTGCCAGTATCGTCGTTCCCGTCGCGAAAATACTGGGCCTCGCGTACATCTTAATCTGTATCAAGATGAAGCGTACGATTTACCACAGACAACGTATGACCATCTATTTCATCGTGAAATGGGTGGGAAAATGGTCGGTTATGGATCTATTCGTTATTTCGATCATGATGACCTTGGTCGACCGCGGACAAATTTTAAACTTTACACCAGGTTATGGTGCAGTCGCTTTTGGCGTCGTGGTTGTTCTCACGATGCTAGCAGCGGAAAGCTTAGATCCTAGGCTAATTTGGGATAACTACACCTCTAAAGATGAGTCAGTGAATGAACAACGATAACCAATCACAAACGTCATATTCACCAGAAGTAAGGAAAAACAAAGGCATCTCACCTTTGTGGATTCTGCCGATATTAACCGTCGCATTAGCCGGTTGGTTGGTCATGAAATCGATCCACGATGCAGGCCAACGTGTTCAGATATACTTTTCAGATGCCGCAGGTTTAGTCGCAGGTCGAACAACGATTCGTTACCAAGGCTTAGAGGTGGGTATGGTGCGCGACATCACCTTATCCAAAGATCTATCGAGCATCTATGTCGATGCTGACATCTACCCAGAAGCGAAGAAACTACTATCAAAAGGCACACGTTTTTGGCTCGTAAAGCCAACGGCCAGTTTGTCTGGTATCTCTGGGTTAGATGCACTTGTTTCAGGTAACTATATCGCTATACACCCTAGCGAAACTAAAGAAGAGCCAGAAACCGTTTTTCAGGCTTTAGAGTCGTCCCCTTCTGATTTGCTGGCTTCTGAAGGTTTGAATATTTCACTGACGACCAAAGATCTGGGTGGTGTGTCTGTTGGCTCTCAAATCGTTTATCGTAAAATCCCCATTGGTGAGGTTTACAACTACCAGCTAAACGACAACGCTAAATCCGTAACCATTCAAGCGTCAATTAAAGATGAATACAGCCATATCATTACCGATCAAAGCCGTTTTTGGAATGTAAGTGGCTTAGGTGCCAGTATTGGCTTTTCTGGTGTTGATGTTCGCTTAGAGAGCCTAAGTGCATTGCTTGGCGGTTCAATTGCGGTCGACTCTCCAGGAGAAGGCCAACCGGTTGAGATGAATACTAAGTTCAAACTCTACCCAGATCTGAAAACAGCGGGTCGAGGTATCTCTATCAAGATTGCCGTTCCCGATGATAATAAAATCAGTGCAACGGGTGCTCCGATCATGTATCGCGGCATTGAAATCGGTCAAATCACTGATTTATCGCTAAGTGAAGGGCGTGAAAACGTCGTTGCATCTGCCGCTATCCAACCGGCATTCAGTGACTTTTTAAACAGCGGCAGTAAATTCGTTCTAGAAGAGGCTGAATTGTCGCTTACTGGCATGAAAAACATTGCCAATTTAGTGACAGGTAACTTTTTAACCTTGGTACCGGGTGAAGGTGAAAAGGCGCGTCGATTTACTGCAATCCGCAAAAATGAATTCAGTCAGGAACAAGAGAAATCCGTTGCGATTCGCTTAACGTCGAACAATTCGTTCGGGTTAGATGTCGGTACACAACTTCTCTACAAAGGCATTGCCGTTGGCTCTATCATCCATGTGGGATTAGTTGATGGTGTTGGTACGGGCTCTGATAAACACGAAGTCTTCATGGATGCACTTATCGATAATGAGTACGCGCACCTTATCAAAAGCCACAACCGTTTCTTTGTGACAGGTAGTGCGACTGCAGAGCTAACCGAATCAGGCTTGAGTGTTACGGTCCCACCAGCAAAACAGCTTCTTACCGGCTCGATTAGCTTTGTGAGTGAAGGTAAATCTGAAGCTCGAACGGACTACCAACTTTTCCAAAGTAAATCGTTAGCAGAAATTGCTAAGTTTAATCAGTCTGGTTCAAAGACACTTTCTTTGTTTGCCAGTGAGTTACCTTCAATTTCTAAAGGCAGCCCACTCCTCTACCGCAACCTACAAGTGGGTAATATTTCTGATTATCAGCTTGCAGACGGTGGCGTAAGAATCAAAGTCACAATCGAAAATCGTTACACGCACTTACTCAACAAGCACACTGTTTTCTGGAACCGTTCAGGCGTTGAGGTTGATGCGTCGCTATCGGGTATCAGCATTAAAGCGGCGCCAGTTAAAACTCTTATCCAAGGCGGTATTGCTTTTGACTCTCTGCCAGGAATCGACAACAAACTCGGCGATGTGTGGAAGCTTTATAAAGATTCGAAATCCGCTCGAAAATTTGGCCGCGCGATTACTATCACCTCTTTTGGCGATCAAGAAGTCAGCAAGGGTATGGCGATCAAATATCAAGGTGTCACTGTTGGTGAGGTTACTTTGGTGATTCCGAACTTCAACAAAGGCGGTATTGAGATTACTGCGCGTATTTTACCTGAGTACGTCGACAAGATTGCCGTAACGAACAGTCACTTCTGGTTGGCAGAACCTGAGATTGGCCTTAACGGCATCAAAAACGTCTCTGCGCTCCTCTCTAAACACATCAACGTAGATCCGGGCAAAGGTGAAAGAAACACGAAATTTGAGCTTAGTAAGGGACCTGTGCAGCCTGAAGGCAAGATATTCCAGCTACAAAGCGAAACGCGAGGCTCGGTATCTGAAGGCACGCCTATCCTATTCCGTGAGCTAGAAATCGGCAGTGTTATTGATGTTCAGTTAGGCGAGTTTGCTGACCGCATCATCTCTACGATTCAAATAGAACCAGACTACGCGTATCTAATCCGTGCAAATACTGTGTTCTGGAACGTGTCGGGTGTCGATGTTTCTATCGGTCTGTCTGGCGCCAACATCAAAGCCGGAACGGTAGACAGCTTGTTAAGAGGTGGGATTACATTCTCAACTCCGCCGACGAATGAACTTCAACCGGTGGCAAGCGAAGATCAGTCTTTCTATCTCTATCCTCAAGCCGAAGAAGAGTGGAAATCATGGAGAACCGCGATTCCTCGCCCATAGAGAGAATCCCCTGACGTTTCAAGAAGATTAATTCTTCATCAAAATGCAGCCATTAGGCTGCATTTTTGTTGTTTGCTGCAAATATGGTTTAGGACGGCCTCATTTTGCTTTAAACTCCCCGCATTAATGCAATAAATCGAGATACTCTTTTGCACGCTAACGTATATATTCCTGAAGAATTCCTAACGCACATCGAAGCAATCATGCCTAGTCACCTAGATATGGCTTCTTTTGTTGCGTCATGCCAAAAACCACTTCGTAAAAGTATTCGAGTCAATACATTGAAAATCAGTGTTGAAGATTTCCTAGTACGAGCAAAAGAGAAAGGCTGGGAACTGGAACCTGTACCTTGGTGCGAAACGGGCTTTTGGATTACAGCTGATGAAAGTGAAGCTCCACTAGGTAATACGGCAGAACACATGTCTGGTCTTTTCTACATCCAAGAAGCAAGCTCGATGATGCCACCTTCGGCACTTTTCCAAGGTGAAGCCGATTACCAAGCGGTGCTAGACACTGCGGCTGCACCCGGCTCTAAAACAACGCAAATCGCTGCGCTAATGAATAATCGCGGTGTATTGGTTGCCAATGAGTATGCAGCAAGCCGTGTGAAAGTCCTTCACGCTAACATCGAACGTTGTGGCGTTCGTAATGCCGCTCTAAGTAACTTTGACGGTCGAGTTTTTGGTGGTTGGTTACCAGAACAGTTTGATGCTGTGTTGCTAGACGCACCCTGCTCTGGCGAAGGCACCATTCGTAAAGATGCCGATGCGATGAAGAACTGGACGTATCAATCAGTGGTCGACATTGCCGACACGCAAAAAGATCTGATTGAAAGTGCATTCCATGCTCTTAAACCTAATGGTGTTTTGGTTTACTCAACGTGTACGCTTAGCACCGAAGAGAACCAACAAGTGTGTCATCACCTAAAAGAAACCTTTGGTGATGCGGTTGAATTCGAATCTCTGGAATCACTATTCGACAACGCAAAAGCAACCACGACAGAAGAAGGCTTTCTTCACATCTTCCCACAGGTCTATGACTCTGAAGGTTTCTTTGTTGCACGTATCCGTAAACTAGCGTCTGTTACTCCACCAGAAGTTAAAAAACGTATGGGTAAATTCCCATTTGAAAAAGCATCAAAGAAAACTCAGCAAGAAGTCGCTGAACAACTAATGAGTACTCTCGATATCGAATTGCCAAGCGATACTCAGGTTTGGATTCGCGACAAAGACGTTTGGCTATTCCCAGAAGCGCTAGAGCCGATGATCGGTGAGTTCCGTTTTTCTCGCATGGGAATCAAGATCGCTGAAACCCATAAAAAAGGTTACCGCTGGCAGCACCAAGTAGCGACAACGCTCGCAACAGGTAATGAAGCTAATGTTGTAGAGCTTAGTATTGAAGATGCTCGTGAATGGTTCATGGGCCGCGATGTTCGCCCTGAAAACTTGTCAGGAAAAGGTGAAGTACTAGTGAAGTACAATGGTGCAATCATCGGCCTTGGTAAGTGGGTTGGCAACCGAGTGAAGAACGGTTTACCACGCGAACTCGTGCGCGATAAGAACCTTTTCTAAAAGCGTTCGCACTGAATACACCTTAATAAACAAAAAGCCCAAACAACGTTAATTGTTTGGGCTTTTTCTATTCTATCGGCCATATAAGTCAGTGTGCAAGCGCTTGTAAATCAACAGCTAATTATATAAATATCAATTCAAGTCACTATTTCCAAAAAGAAAAATCGCACTTTAGAGAATCTAAACTAGACTTCAATCTAACAGTCAAAAGATTAAAACGATTAGCGTAGGCTCTTCGGAGCCCTTTCCCCTAAGCCCAAACAGGAAGGTTTGGGCTTTTTTTTTGACCGAAAGGACCGCTTACTTAACTAAGCTGATACCTTCTTTGTCGATAGTGATCTTGCCAGATTTGTATAGACCACCAATTGTCTTCTTGAACGTACCTTTGCTGGTTCTGAATGCAGAGAAAATAACTTCAGGAGAAGACTTATCATTCAAAGGCAGGTAACCGCCTTTCTTCTCAAGCAGGTCAAGAACCTTAGTGCTTAGGTCATCCATCTTAGCCACACCAACCTTCTGAAGAGACAAATCAATCTTACCGTCTTCTTCACGAACGTTTTTAATGTAGCCTTTTAGTGTTTTACCAATGAACAGCTTACCGATGATGTCAGATGGGAAAATCATACCCCAGTGTTCACCGTTCACGATCGCTTTGTAACCTAACTGGCTGCGCTCAGCGATAATGAGATCGACTTGCTCATTTTGCTTATAAGTCGCAGGCGTGTTGTCTAACCATTTGTTGAACTTCGTTGTACCAACGATACGGCTCGATGCTTTATCGATATACACATATACTAAGATTGACTGACCTTCGTTTAAACGGCCACGCTGCTCGCTGAAAGGAACAAGAAGGTCTTTACCTTTCACGCCCCAGCTCATGAATGCACCAGTGCTGTTAACACCTTCAACCGTCATCAAACCAAACTGGCCTACTTGAGCTATTGGTTTTTCAGTCGTTGCAGCGATCTGGTTGTCAGAATCTATGTATAAGAAAACATCTAGCTTTTGACCAATTTCAACACCTTCAGGAGTAAATCGTTTCGGCAGCAACACGGTTCCATAGTCGCTCGCGTCAAGGAATACACCGAAGTCTGCTTGTTTTACTACTTCTAAGTTGTTTATTTGACCAATATTAATCATCAAGGTTGTCTCTACTTTAAATTTGGCGGAGATTATACGTGATCTCTGATATGCTTTCGCTAGTTTCATTCATATTTTTACATTCTAGGAGACATCGTTGATCACCGTTGATAAACAAGATGCGATAACACTTAAAATTAACCATGCCATGGCTAAGACAAAAAAGCTCGACATGGACGTTTATCTATTCATTCCCGGTGAACTTGGACTGACTCCTGAAGTGCTTTCTGAAAGTGCCTTTTTCTACAGCTCAATCACTCAAAAACGTGCCTACTATAGTGACAAAACACTTTTACCTTTGGTACACAGTCGCTTGGCAAAACGTGGACGCTTATCTACAACACAGTATCGTGTCAGTTTGAGTCTGTTTGCCTACCAATATGTTATCGCGTTAGATAAAGCAGTCAGCAGCTTAAATAAAACTGATAGTGACGACGTAACGGCTGATGAAGTAGATGAAGTCATTGAATTGGCTTTAGATATCTTGAAGAAGCTACGCCGAAGCATCCCTTACGAAGAAAATCTCAAGCGCTACTACGCTAATATCGATAACTACCTATCTTGGTATACCGAGCAAAAGTTCCTATCGCTAGTTTCACACATGCCACGAGGTAGTGAGTATTCAACGATTAAAGAACGACTCTTAACGCTTTGTGATAAAGAGACCGCGCACCGTAAACTGAACCGCTACAACTCAGCAAGAGTTCGAGAGGACGTTACCCGCTTGAGTAACAAGATGCGTTTGCTGCGTCGTTTGATTGAACACCCTATCGTGCTTAAAGAAAAGACAACGTCGATGGGTAAGAACGTTAAGCGTGCCGTGAAAGGCATCGCGACCGGTTTGGTGATGGTTGTCGTGACCACTACTGTGATCTTGGCTCGTGACTTTCTTGGTGAGATTACCGCCTCTTTCATCGTGGCAATGTCTTTCATTTACGCACTGCGTGAGATCTTTAAAGATGACTTGAGAGACATCCTTTGGCGCTGGCTGCGTAAAGGCAAGCCAAAATGGAAGCGTCGTTACTATGATCCAACGACCAACAAGTCAGTAGGCCATAAACTGGAATGGTTGGACTACGCAAATTTTTCTAAGCTTGCAGATCGCATTCAGTCGATCCGTAAAAAGCGTGTGGTACAACGTGAAGAGCAAATCTTGCATTACCGCTCTCATACTGAGATGTCGACATCGACCTTTATGAGTGGTTATGAGGAGACTCGTGAAACGTTATCGATCAGCCTCAGAGCGCTGACACGGTTGATGGATAAAGGCTCAAACAAGATCTACCGCTTGAATGAAGGACAAGTGAGCCGCGAATCAGTAGAAAAGCGTCATCTTCTCAACCTGATCATTAAAGAGAACAACCATGATAACGAACCAACCTACTACCGTTGGAAGATCGTTATGAACCGTTCAAAAATAGTTGATATTGAGCAGATCACTCAAGAGTCATAGAGCCGTTATAAAGTTCTCTATAACGGTATGTGGAAACCATTCACATACCGTTGTTTTATCTCTTCAACGTTACCCATGACTTCTAAACCAAAATCTATTATTTAATCGCTATTTTCTTGAAGGGACTTTCTTAATTGAAAGCGTAAGCGTGAACTCCGCCATCGGCTCGTCACCATGTAAAGATGGGCAAGTCGCGATAATGGTTACGGGTTGATTGACCCGTTCTCCGGTCGACATGGTTTCTGCCAGCATAGTGTTGATCAGCTCACCGTCGTTACAAGTGAAATGCACATCACCTTCAGGGCGCTTCAAAAAGTTACCCGTCACCTCTTTAAAAGCCAACGAGATCTTTTCACCTTGCTGCTGAGATTTGCTCATCGCAAGAAACCCACCCGCGACATCCGCACCTACAGCCAAAACGCCAAAGTACATACTGTTAAGGTGATTCTTAGTACGCCTTCTAAGCGGGATTTTCACTTCAACATGTTGGTTGTCCAACGCGAGTAGTTTTGGTCGGCACAACCAGATAAGTGGGACTTTGAAAAAGCCAAACATGCTTAAGTAGAAATTTGCTTTTTGTAGAGGGGTCAACATTCGGATTACCTAGTCAAATCAGTCATCAGACCAGTTAATCGATTAGCGATAGAGATGTCAAAAAAATGTTACAAAAAAGAGATATCATCGCATAATGATATCTCTTTCATTCTCAAAGCTTTAGCGCTTCAAATAAACGGATAGAGCCAGTTGACTTACTAAGACAACAAACCGATTTATGCAGTCACGACCGTTTCTACGCCTTCAAGATCAGCTATGTAACCTTGTAGACGTGGGTAATCCACTAAGCCTTGAGTTACTAGCAGCACTGGCTTCTTCGCGTTCAGGGTTGCTTTAACAATCATATCCAACAAAGTAATGACCGCCTCATTTTGTGGATCAAAAGCGTGTTGCTGAGCTTCATTGTGTTTGTCTACGCCTAAAGTGAAAGACGCTAAGCTATCAACGTTTACCACTACACCATCGAAGTAATGCAGTAAACGTTCGCTCAGTAGCACTGCAGACGGCACATCGCACGAGAACAGTACTTTCAAACCGTTAAGGCCGCGTGGTAGCCCTTGCTCGGCAAGCAGGTCAATAATCTTAGCGGCATCGCTTAACGCACGAACGTAAGGCACAACTACTTCAACGTTGATGCCCTGCTCACGTAATGCCTTAATAACCTGACATTCTAAAGCGAAAGCCTTGCTGTATTCTGGTGTCGCGTAACGAGCAACGCCACGAACACCTAGTGCAGGGTTAATCTCTTCTGCTTCACAGTTCCCGCCAAGCAGCGAACGGAATCCATAGCTGTCTGCACTGCTTAATGCGATACGAACAGAAGTGTGATTTGGCTGAACGGCAGCTTGAATGGCAATCACTAAGGTCGAAACAAAATGCTCATCGACTGTTTTATCGCCAAGGATCGCTTCTAAAGACGTTTTTTCAATATCAGTCAAAGTATCTAAGTGACTCTCGATACTTGGGTGGTAGAAGACACGATCCATCACTAATTCTGATAATGAAACGTATAAGTGGTTAGAATTATTATTATCGTTGTAAGAAGGCAGCACATCACCTAAGACGAGTTCTGGGTGCAAAGTGCTTTGATTTTCTTGAGTCATTGCTGCTCCAGCATTTTTATGTTGTGTTCAAACGAAAATACCGATAGCTGCCTGTTAATACAAGTGAAAATCCCTTATTTGACGCTGGCCTGCTGATAAAAATAAGAATATTAGCAATAACTGAGATAACTTTGACTCAATAGAGTTTATTCCTCTGTTCAATTCCGTTATCTTAACCACTTCGCAATAGAATAAAAAAGCTATCACATGCCATTAAAAACTGATGAGTTGAGAACCCAAGCTCTGGGTCCTATGCCAACTCCTGCCGAACTAGGCAATGCACACCCTATTACTGACGACGTTGCTGAGCGCATTAAAAATTCTCGCCGCCAAATCGAAGATATCCTAACTGGTCGTGATAACCGCCTATTAGTTATCGTAGGCCCTTGCTCTGTTCACGATACAGATGCGGCACTTGATTACGCTGAGCGCCTAAGCAAAATTCAAGACCAGTACAAAGATGAACTGTTCGTTGTAATGAGAACCTACTTCGAGAAGCCTCGTACTGTTGTAGGTTGGAAGGGTTTGATTACAGATCCTAACCTTGATGGTTCATACGCACTTGAAACAGGCTTGAACAAAGCTCGTAAGCTTCTGCTAGATATCAACAAGCTTGGCCTAGCTACCGCGACTGAATTCCTTGATATGATCACAGGTCAGTACATTGCAGACCTTATCACTTGGGGTGCGATTGGCGCTCGTACAACTGAATCTCAGATTCACCGTGAAATGGCTTCTGCACTGTCTTGCCCTGTTGGCTTCAAGAACGCGACCAACGGCAACATCAAGATTGCTATCGATGCAATTCGTGCAGCACATGCTTCACACTACTTCTACTCTCCAGATAAGAACGGCCGCATGACGGTTTACCGTACTTCTGGCAACCCATACGGTCACGTTATTCTACGTGGTGGTGATAAAGGCCCTAACTTCGACGCTGAATCTGTAGATACTGCATGTAAGCAACTGGCTGAATTCGATCTACCTCAACGTTTGGTTGTAGACTTTAGCCACGCTAACTGTCAGAAGCAACACCGTAAGCAGTTAGAAGTTGCACAAGACATTTGTGAGCAAATTAAATCTAACAAGAACCAAATTGCAGGCATTATGGCAGAGAGCTTCATTATTGAAGGCAACCAGCCAATGACAGACATTAACAACCTAGAATATGGCAAGTCGATTACTGACTCATGCCTAAGCTGGGAAGATACTGCAACAATGCTAGACATGCTTGCAACAGCAATTAAAGATAGAAACTTAGCTTAAGGAAACAACACAATGCCATCATTTGACATTATCTCTGAAGTAGAAGCAGTAGAACTGCGTAACGCAGTAGACAACGCAAACCGTGAACTATCGACTCGTTTCGATTTCCGCGGCGTTGACGCAAGCTTTGATTACAAAGATGAATCAGTAAAATTGACTGCTCAAGACGATTTTCAACTGAAGCAAATGCGCGATATCCTTCGCAGCAACCTAACGAAGCGTAATGTTGATCCTAACGCGATGGAAGCGAAAGCGGCAGACCAAACAGGTCGCACTTGGCACCAAACGGTTATCTTTAAGCAAGGCATTGAAACTGATGTCGCTAAGAAGATCGTTAAGCTAATCAAAGACAACAAAGTTAAAGTTCAAGCTTCTATCCAAGGCGACAAAGTTCGTGTTACTGGTAAGAAGCGTGATGACCTACAAGCTGTTATGGCTCTAGTTCGCGGCGGTGAACTTGGTCAACCTTTCCAGTTTGACAACTTCCGCGACTAATTTTTGAGTTTGAGTGACCGCCTATTTGGGTTGCTCATTCATCAGCACAATGTCGTGTTTGAAATAGCAAAAAGCCACTTCTTTTGAAGTGGCTTTTTATTTATCTGGTCCAGCTTTAGTTTTATTCCGAGCCTCTAGCCGATTTCAAACAACCAGAAAGCTCTCATTTCAACTAGAAGCAATTACCTCAACTGAGTACTTGGGCTGCTGACAATTTTAGGTCTTTGCCGACCAACAGATTAAACTCTACGCTTGCTGGTGGAATAAACACACACACTCGTAATTTCTCTGCTCTTGCTTGCTCAAGCTTTGTTGATAGCTCTCCGCTGTTGGCGTAGCTCTCTCTTTCTGCATCTCGGCGGCACAGGTCGATAAATTCAAATGGACAATCGCTCGGTGAAAGTACGAGCTCTGCCTCCTGCATCAAACGTAAAGCCTTCATAGACAACAGCTCGACATCTTGCTCGAATTCAATCCAAGTGACCTGCCCTTCGCTATCAATGCCTTCGGTTAGCGCTTGCTGGTAGTAAGACTCTAACTGCTCTCTGTCATTCACCTGCTCGATAAAGCTGGATGACAAGAAACGCTCCCAAAATTTACGACGCTCGTCGACGGTTGGGAATGACTCTTTGATTGAATTGCGTTTTGATGCACCGAAGTCTGCTATCAAACCTATGTTTTGTGGCAATACCGTTTCGAGTTTTTCTCTGATATTTCTTACTAAAACAGGTGATGCCCCGCCACTAGAGATGGCAATTTGGATTCTGCCGCGATTTATCATCGAAGGTGTGATGAAGTCGCAGTAAGGAAGATCGTCAACCACATTGACTAAAATGCCCAGTTTTTTCGCATCATTATACACTTGGTGATTCAAGCTTGGGTTGTCTGTTGTGGCCCAAACCTGCAAGTAATTTTTCGATATGATCTGTGACGAGTAAAAGTTTTGAACCCAGTGAAGCTTGTTCTCGTCCACAAGCTGCTTTAAGTAAGGCGCTACCTTGGGAGACACCAAAGTCACATCCGCTCCCGCTCGTAGTAAGCTATCGACTTTACGGCAAGCAACCTCACCCCCACCAACCACTAAGATTGGCTTATTTTCTACATCCAAAAACATTGGGAAATAACGCATGTTCTTCCTTGAGACTACTTCAATAACTATTCAGCCATGCTACCAAATTTGGAGCATATTCATAACTATCGAAGTGTAATAAAAATATTTATTGACCAAATTTCAACATTTCTTAAGTTTAATATTTCATCATTGTGATGTTTATTCAGAATATTTATCTAGTCGATTATCAATATAAAAATCTAAATCTCGTTGCACCAACAGTGTGAACCGTTGCACTATTTACATTCACTTAACATTTGGTCATTCTAATTGTGTTCGGATTTGTGATTTCATTCAAAATTCTTTTTAAATTATACATTTGTGAAACTACGGATCCTTTCCTAACCTTATAAACAGTTGTTTAAATCGCACACAGTTTCATTTGCAAAATGCAACTCGTTTAATTTGAACAACAAGGTCATAGAAAACGCAACACATAAGAGAAACTCAAACGAGCACGAGTATCAGGTGTCACCTGGTTAACAAGGAAGGATACAAATGACAAATAAACTAACACTTCTTGCTTCAGTAGTAGCTGCATCAACTGCGATGATGGCAACATCGGCATCAGCGGCAGAAAGCACTCTGGACAAAGTCACATCTCAAGGTTTTCTAACTTGTGGTGTAAGTACCGGTCTTCCAGGGTTCTCTAACCCTAACTCAAAAGGTGAATGGGAAGGAATTGATGTTGAGTATTGTCAAGCTCTTGCAGCGGCTGTACTCGGTGACAAGACTAAAGTTAAGTATGTACCTCTAACAGCAAAAGAGCGTTTTACTGCGCTTCAATCTGGCGAAATCGACGTACTATCTCGTAACACAACATGGACATTACATCGTGACACTGCTCTAGGTCTGAACTTCGTAGGCGTTAACTACTACGATGGTCAAGGCTTCATGGTTAAGAAAGAACTTGGCCTAACAAGTGCTCAAGAGCTTGATGGCGCTTCTGTATGTGTTCAATCAGGTACAACAACTGAACTTAACCTAGCCGATTACTTCCGTAACAGTGGCATGTCTTACAAGCCAGTGGTATTCGATACGGCAGCACAAACATCGAAAGGTTTCGACGCAGGTCGTTGTGACGTACTAACAACTGACCAATCTGGTCTATACGCACTTCGCCTAAACCTAGCTGATCCTAAATCTGCAGAAGTACTTCCTGAAATCATCTCTAAAGAGCCTCTAGGCCCTGTTGTTCGTCAGGATGATGATCAATGGTTTAACGTTGCTAAGTGGACACTTTCAGCAATGATTAACGCGGAAGAATACGGCATCTCTTCTAAAAATGCAGACGAAATGCTTAAGTCAAAAGATCCAAACATCAAACGTATTCTTGGTGTAGACGGTCCTAAAGGTAAAGGCCTTGGCATTCGCGACGACTGGGGTTACCAAGTAATTAAGCAAGTTGGTAACTACGGTGAGAGTTTTGAGCGTACTGTTGGTACAGGTTCTCCACTTCAAATCTCTCGTGGTGTAAATGCATTATGGAATGCGGGCGGCTTTATGTACGCTCCACCAATCCGTTAATAAATTTTCAAGCATCAATTAGGGCGGAGTTTTCCGCCCTATTTATTAAATGGATTTGAGGTTATAGTAGTATGAAACCTAATGAAACTATTTCTCCAGCTCAGGCAAAGCCACAGCCCAAAAGTGCCAACTTATTTTACAACCCCACTTTTCGCTCCATCATTTTCCAAATTATCGCCGTCGGGGCGCTTTGTGCTTTCTTTTACACGATTGTAAATAATGCACTCACAAACTTAGATTCCCGTGGTATCACCACTGGTTTTGATTTTCTCTCACAAGAAGCTGGTTTTGGTATCGGCTTAACACTGATTGAATACGACGAGACCTACTCATACGGTCGTACATTCTTTATCGGTCTTCTCAATACCGCTTTGGTTTCAGTACTCGGCATCATGCTAGCGACAGTGCTGGGCTTTAGTATGGGTATCGCTAGACTCTCTTCAAACTGGCTAGTTAGCCGATTTGCAGCTGTCTACATTGAGATATTCCGAAATATCCCTCTGCTATTACAAATCTTTTTCTGGTATTTCGCCGTTCTACAAGCCTTGCCTTCTGCTCGTCAAAGTATGAGTCTAGGTGAAGCAATTTTCTTGAACGTACGCGGGTTGTACTTCCCTGCTCCAGTCTTTGAGCAAGGCAGTAGCATTGTCATCGCATCATTGATTGTCGGTATTATCGCTACGTTTATTATCAACATCTGGGCTAAGAACAGACAGAAACTGACCGGCCAACAAACACCGATGTTGCGAATTGCAGCTGCGTTGATTTTAGGCTTACCGTTGATAACTTACTTTGTTATGGGCATGCCTATCTCTGCAGATTACCCTGTGTTGAAAGGGTTTAACTTCAAGGGTGGTGTTACGATAATCCCTGAGCTTGCTGCATTGATGCTCGCTTTAAGTATCTATACAGCAGCGTTCATTGCTGAGATTGTTCGTTCAGGTATTAACGCGGTAAACCATGGGCAAACTGAGGCTGCGATGTCTCTAGGCATCCCACGTTCTAGAACTCTAAAGCTTGTCATTATTCCACAAGCATTAAGAATCATTATCCCACCACTAACCAGTCAGTATCTAAACCTGACCAAAAACTCATCACTTGCGATGGCCATTGGTTATCCTGATCTTGTCTCTGTATTTGCAGGAACAACACTTAACCAAACTGGACAAGCTATCGAAGTAATCGCGATGACAATGGGCGTCTACCTAACCTTGAGCCTATTAACGTCCGCTCTAATGAACATATACAACCGCAAAGTAGCGTTGGTGGAGAGATAAGATGAGTACACATCAATTTCAACCTGATCTTCCGCCTCCAGCGAATACCGTTGGGCCAGTCGGTTGGTTAAGAAAAAATCTATTTAATGGACCTATTAACAGCGTCGTCACTGTGATTCTTGCTTACTTTGCTTTCACCCTATTATGGGCAATAGCGGATTGGGCATTCATCAGTGCAGACTGGATAGGAACCACACGCGATGCCTGTACTAGCGAAGGCGCTTGTTGGGTTTTTATCAGCGTTCGTTGGGACCAATTCATGTATGGCTTCTACCCAGAAGCTGAACTGTGGCGACCTCGCCTCTTCTACGCAACGTTGGCCATTTTTGTAGCCTTACTGGCTTATGAAAAAACACCTAAACGTACGTGGATTTGGTTGTTCTTCGTCAACATCTACCCATTTATCATTGCCGGCTTGCTATACGGTGGCGTCTTTGGGTTAGAAGTTGTTGATACCCATAAATGGGGCGGCCTATTGGTTACACTGGTCATCGCACTTGTTGGTATTGTAGTGTCACTCCCTATTGGTGTTGCACTTGCTCTTGGGCGTCGCTCAGAGATGCCGATCATTCGCAGTATGTGTACCGTATACATCGAAATTTGGCGTGGCGTACCGCTCATTACAGTTCTATTCATGGCTTCAGTAATGCTGCCACTCTTTTTATCAGAAGGGACAGAAACCGATAAGCTCATTCGAGCACTTGTAGGGGTAGTTCTATTCAGTGCAGCCTACATGGCCGAAGTAATTCGAGGTGGTCTACAAGCAATACCAAAAGGCCAATACGAAGCAGCTGATGCTCTGGGGTTAAGCTACTGGAAAAAGACCGGGCTTATCATTCTACCTCAAGCTCTTAAAATCACGATTCCTTCAATTGTGAACACCTTCATTGGTTTGTTTAAAGATACCAGTCTTGTTTTGATTATTGGTATGTTTGATGTACTAGGAATTGGCCAAGCCGCGAATACCGACCCTGAATGGCTTGGGTATTCAACAGAAAGTTATGTATTTGTCGCGTTAGTGTTCTGGGTGTTTTGTTTTGGCATGTCGAGATATTCGATATGGCTAGAAAACAGACTTCACACCGGTCACAAACGATAATTAACAAGATCAAGGACGTATTATGACGCAGCAGACAGAAAACAACTCTCAAGGTCTTATGATCGAGTTGAAAGACATGAACAAGTGGTACGGTGAATTCCACGTACTTAAGAACATCAATTTAGAAGTTAAAAAAGGCGAGAAAATCGTTATCTGTGGCCCTTCAGGCTCTGGTAAATCAACGATGATCCGCTGCATCAACCGATTAGAAGAGCACCAAAAAGGTCATATCTTCGTTTCAGGTAATGAATTAACGGAAGACCTAAAGAACATCGAAGCCGTGCGTAGAGATGTCGGCATGTGTTTCCAACACTTCAATCTGTTTCCACATCTGACGGTATTAGAGAACTGTACTCTGGCTCCAATCTGGGTCAAAAAGATGCCAAAAGAAGAAGCCGAAGCGATTGCAATGAAGTACCTAGAGCGCGTAAAAATCCCTGAGCAAGCGGACAAGTTCCCAGGTCAGCTTTCAGGTGGTCAACAGCAGCGTGTAGCTATCGCTCGCTCTTTGTGTATGAACCCTCAAGTGATGCTGTTTGATGAGCCAACGTCGGCGCTCGATCCAGAAATGGTTCGTGAGGTGTTAGACGTAATGGTTGAGCTTGCAGAAGAAGGCATGACGATGCTTTGTGTAACGCACGAGATGGGCTTTGCTAAAGAGGTCGCGGATCGCGTTATCTTCATGGATGCCGGTGAAATCATAGAAGAGAACAACCCTGTCGATTTCTTTGAAAACCCACAATCAGACAGAACGCAGAACTTCTTAAGCCAAATCTTACACCACTAATGTGTTATGATGCATAAACTACAGAGGCGGCTTAGGTCGCCTCTTTGTTTTCAGTGTTATAATTAGTTTTTCAAGATTATAAACAGCGATTCAGTGCGATTAAAATTGAACAACGAACCTTAACTGCACTTTAAGAAATACTTTGTTACACCTTCAGAAACACTTAACCGACTATTTTGATTATTATTTTACGTATACAAGAGGAATGAGAGACTTGATTTTTCGAACTTTCACCCCCATAAATGTACTAATAACTATTAAAGTCACCTTACGAGGAAGATTATGAACAGCCCTATGTTTTCACGCACAGCATCTCAAGAAAGTGCTCTGCAAACCAATAAAGTGTTGCGTAACACCTACGCATTACTGTCTATGACACTACTTTGGTCTGCTGTTGTAGCAGGCGTATCCATGGCGATGAACCTTCCTCGCCCGGGTCTTATTATCATGCTAGTTGGCTTCTACGGCCTACTTTTCCTAACAGAAAAGAACCGTGACAACAGCATGGGTCTAGTCTTCACATTCCTATTTACAGGTTTCTTAGGCTACACCATCGGTCCAATCTTAAACATGTACGTTGGCGCAGGCATGGGTGATGTCATCCTAACTGCACTTGGCGGTACAGCACTGGCGTTTATGGGCGCATCAGCTTACGCACTAACAACTAAGCGTGACCTGTCGTTCCTTAATGGCATGCTATTAGCTGGTTTCGTAGTACTACTTGTAGGTATGGTTGCAAACATCTTCCTACAAATGCCTCTACTATCATTGGCAATGAGCGGTATGTTCATCCTGTTCTCGACTGGTGTTATCTTGCTTACAACGCAAAACATCATTCGTGGCGGTGAAACAAACTACATCTCTGCAACGATCAGCTTGTACGTATCGATCTACAACATCTTCATCAGCCTACTAAGCATCCTAGGCATCATGGGCAGCGACGACTAATCGTTCCCATCATTGAAGAATATCTAGCCCAAGAGCCTACCTCTTGGGCTTTTTTGTATCTATAAGTACGATATTTCATTGGATAGCTACAATTTCTGTTGAGAAAGACAAACTTGGTCATGTACCCTATCCGCATAGTTAATTGGATTCTGGATTAAACATGTTTGAATATAACGGCAAGCAAATCGAAACCGACGCTCAAGGCTACCTATTGGATTACACGCAATGGGAAGAAGGCATGATTGAAATTCTTGCTCAAGACGAGGCGATTGAACTTACAGATGCACACTTAGAAGTCGTACATTTTGTAAGGAGCTTTTACGAAGAGTTCAACACCTCACCAGCGGTTCGCATGCTCGTTAAAGCAATGGAAAAAGCTCACGGCCCAGAAAAAGGCAATAGTAAGTACCTTTTCAAGTTATTCAAAAAAGGCCCTGCAAAACAAGCGACCAAGCTCGCCGGTTTACCTAAACCAGCAAAGTGCTTGTAAAACCTAACCCGCTTTAGGTCATTAAGTTACGTTCAATATAAAATACTGTAGTGCTACAACTACAGTATTTTAAACGCCCCTATGCGTACGTCCTGGCGCTCACTATCTTTAACTTGATGCATCACAACGTTGTCTACTGTTGCGCTCGAAGGGCCAATATAGAGCCAAGCATGTAACTTCTCAATTTGCTGACTCTCTCCGACAACTAACACTTCAACTCGACCATCATTTAAGTTCTTTGCATAACCTGAGAGACCCATAGCTTGCGCCTGCCTACTGGTGTGGTAACGGAACCCAACACATTGAACTACGCCTGACACGACAAAAATATATTGTGAACTTTCCATAACGTTGCCTCATAAATTATATGAATGATATAGTCGATTTTCTATTCATTCACCGCTTATTGGTGGACTTACTTCGAGTATAACGATTATGAAAGAAATCCCATTTCGTTGGATTGACAAATATCTCATTCACCTAAAAATCCAAGAAAAGTTCTATCTACTCTTCTTATTGCCTCTTCTCGCCCTGGTTATATTAACTCTCGTTTTAGATAGTGCCGCGGACTCTTTACTTGCTCACCTTTATCAAGAAGAAATGCTCTTGATGAAAGGGCTTATCGAAGCGGGTCAACTCACTAAAGATCAAGTAGCTCAGCTTGTCAGCAGCTCTGAAACCATCTCTTTAGGCTACGGTGCTGGTTCTGTTTCAGTGATGAATGGAGCGTTCAGCCTAGTTGCTAACCATGACCAAAACCTTTGGTCTGCTCTATCGACGACTCAGGTTTCTATCATCGCTGTAACCCTAACGCTTATCGCACTAGGTGTTTACTACATCATGACCTTTATTGGCGGCGCGATGTTCTCTATGAACAAAGCTCTGAACACGCTTGCGAATGGCGACTTAACTTGCCGCATGAACTACTTCTTAGTTCGTGACGAGTTCAGTGAAATCGCGATTACAATCGATAAAGTTGCGGAGCGTGAACAAAACATGGTTCTATCAATCCAAGAGTCTGTCGCTCTCATGCAGCAGATCAGCTCGGACTTGAACCAGTCAACACAACAAAGTTCAGACATCTCAGGTAACCAACAAGAACACCTGAATAGCTTAGCAAGTGCAACGGAACAAATGGCGGCTACCATTCGCGAAGTCGCTACCCTTGCTCATGCGTCTAGTTCACAAACGATGGACGCTCGCGGCGTTACTCAGAGCGGTCAAGTCAAGGTTTCAAATACACTGGAGTCTATCTCTAGCCTATCTCAAGAGATCCAGTCCGCTTCACAAGCAGTAGAAGAACTGGATGCCAACGCGGCGCAGATCGATGAAGTAGTCACAACCATCAACGGTATTTCTGAACAGACTAACCTGTTAGCGTTGAACGCCGCTATCGAAGCCGCACGTGCTGGCGAGCAAGGTCGTGGATTTGCTGTTGTTGCCGATGAAGTTCGTGCCCTTGCCGGTCGTACTCAGAAAGCAACGGTTGAAATCCAAAGCATGATTGAATCATTACAACGTAACAGTCAATCGCTGACCAAGCTGATGGAAGTCACAGTGAACAATGCTAACGAAGGCCAAACACTGATGTCAGAAGTGAACGTCGAGATCGGTTCATTAGCGGAAAAGAACCAGTCTATTTCAGATAGCAGCACTCAAATTGCTACCGCGGCTGAAGAACAAGGCGCAGTCGCTGACAACATTGCACAGAGTGTTGAAGAGATTCGTCATCAATCAGACAGCATCTGCGAGATGATCAGTAAGAGTAATTCCAATGTTGACCAACTTCGTAAACAAAGCGATACGATGGAAGGTTTGCTGACAGGTCTTAAAGCTTAATACTGTTCTCCAACCACAATGTGTTGATTAATCATTACTAGGGCTGCTTCTGCAGCCCTTTCTTATTTGCTTTTCACCTGTACTTCCCCGACAATACCCCTCCTTCAAATTCAACAAACAGAGTAAATTATGACTCCTTCAATTCATCTAGCTAAAGGCCGAGATAAATCACTACGCCGCAAACACCCTTGGGTATTTTCACGCGGTATCGATAAGGTCGAAGGCGAACCAAAACAAGGTGAAACTGTAGACGTATATGCTCAAAATGGTCAGTGGCTTGCAAAAGCGGCTTACTCACCAGAATCTCAAATTCGAGCTCGTGTTTGGACATTTGAAAAAGAAGAGATCAACAAGGCGTTCTTCGTAAAACGAATTCAAGACGCACAGTCTTTACGTGAGGACATTATCGAACGTGATGGTCTAACGGGCTACCGCCTTACCGCAGCAGAGTCTGATGGCCTGCCAGGTATCACAATCGACAAATATCAAGATTTCCTTGTTTGCCAACTGCTAAGTGCTGGCGCTGAATTTAACAAAAGCGTATTGGTAGAAGCGTTAATCGAGTGCTTCCCTGACTGCAACATCTACGAGCGTTCAGACGTAGCGGTTCGTAAAAAAGAAGGTCTAGAACAAGTTGTGGGCGTACTTCATGGTGAAGAGCCACCTAAATCAATTGTGATTGAAGAGAATGGCGTCAAAATCAGCGTGAACATTATGGAAGGCCACAAAACGGGCTTCTACATGGACCAACGTGATAGCCGAAAAGAATCGATGAAGTACGTTAAAGGCAAAGATGTCCTTAACTGTTTCTCGTACACAGGTGGTTTTGGCCTTTACGCACTTAAAGGCGACGCGAAGCGTGTTATCAACGCTGACGTATCTCAACTAGCTCTTGATACAGCTAAATTCAACGCTGAACTTAACGAGTTTGATATATCGAAAAAGCGCGCTGTATTCCTAAACGCTGACGTTTTCAAACTGCTTCGAGAGTATCGTGACCAAGGCACTAAGTTTGACGTCGTGATCATGGATCCGCCAAAATTTGTTTCAAGCAAGAATAACCTAACTTCAGGCGCTAACGGCTACAAAGACGTTAACATGCTTGCGATGCAAATCCTGAAACCAGGCGGCACTCTACTCACCTACTCTTGCTCTGGCTTAATGGGTACTGATTTGTTCCAAAAAATCATTGCTGATGCAGCATTAGATGCAGGCCGCACTGTTAAGTTCGTAGAACGCTTCGAGCAAGCAGCCGACCACCTAACAGACACAGCCTACCCAGAAGGTTTCTACCTGAAAGGCTTTGCTTGTAAGGTTTTATAATAGCCACAAAAAATAAAACCACCTTATATAAAGGTGGTTTATGTTTGGACAAGAGACCGAAGCTTATGCTTCGGTCTTTTCATTTACCCATCGGTATACTTTAGACCACTTTGGTCAAACAAGTAGTTGGCTAGGTCATCCGTCGCTACTCCCTCAAACTCAATCGATACTGAATCACCACCTTTAGTAACGGTAACAACAGAACCACCATTACCATTAGATGAGACTGAGTCTTTAATATCACCTAAAAGAGAATCGATTTCACTTGAGTCTAACTCTTCAAATAGTTCAGAAAGGTCAATTTTATCGCCTTCATTCACATCAAAATCTTTGATGACATCAGCGCTTCCATCTAAGTCTCCGTCTAACCAGGCGAATAAATCTGCTCCTTCCCCACCGGTCAATGTATCGCTGCCTTCTCCGCCAAATAAGAAGTCGTCACCCAAGCCACCATCTAAAGTGTCATCTCCACCTTGACCATACAAGATATCGTTACCCTCACCACCTGACAATTCATCATCAGCATCGTTTTCTGAAGCAGTACCGAACTCTTCTTTGTGACTAGTGACGTAATCATGAATCGTCTTAGCATCAACGTCAGCTAAACCCGAACTGAGTTTTTGAGCTACGTATTCTTGGAGCGTTAGCTCTGTCAAACCGTCATCAGCAAACAGCACTGGCTGATCACCAAACAATATGTCATCACCACTTTGTGCGGTTATCGTATCTTCTCCTGGAACAGCCTGTACCGTATCACCAGCGATTGCTTCAGCAAGGTCTTCTACTTTGATGTTGTGGTCAACCACTTTGTCTGTATCAAACATTTCTAACGTGTCTTTGTCGACATTACCACCAAGGCCAATAGCCTGTACCGCAGACAAGCCAGCTAAAATATTAAACATGTGAACGGCTTGTGGGGTCACCTTATTGCTGCCTGTATCGGAAGCGCTGTATTTATCCCTAAATACAAGCTCATTACCATCAATTTTCAACTTACCAAGCCTAACACGATTACCATTGTTATCTAGATAAGGTGAATATACGTGCGCATGGTTATGGCCATGACCATTGTCATATTCAACAACCTTAACACCATTTACTTCTATGCTTCCTGATGGCTGTAAAGATGCTAAGTCAAAATCGGAACCAAGGATATCTTGTAAGCTTAGAGCTTCACCCTTAGATTTATCCGCATACATCCAGAACTGATCAAGTTCATCATCGTCCAAATCATCCTGTGTTGCTTGGTTAATTTCACCATCAGTGATAAAGAACGAATGATTAGTCGCGTCATTATCTGGTAGTGAATTAAACCAGTCTATCGCAGAATCGAAGCCAGCCTCATAGTTGGTTCGTCCTGAGTTGTCATCAATTATCGTGTTGAGGGCGTTCTCAAACTGAGTTTTAGGGTGAGCTGAACTCAAATCGATACTAATGACATGAGACGCATTAGTTTCAAATTGTGTTAGCAGCACGTTCACAGTACCTGAGTTTTCACCGCCTGCACTTTCAACTAACTTATCAAATGCCGCCTGCAATTCAGGCTTAGCGTCGGCAATCGTACCCTTCATACTACCGGAAGTGTCGAAAATAAACGCGATGTTGTAATCCTGCCCTGGGATAATTTGCAAGCCTGATGTATCGCCGATGACAATGTTACTGTTTTCATCAGTAATGATGTTATCAGATCCACTCTCACCCATTAATATACTGTGATTGCGGACTGATGCAGAAGATGTGGCATAACTGTCCTGTGAAGTACCATCCACTTCAACCGAAGTTGCTGTAGCCTTAAGTTCAAAGTCTAGGTCGCCTTGATAATCAGAAGGTACTCGAATCTGTACATCTCCAAGAACGTTACCTGCAGCATCAATATCTAACTCATAAGTTGCAACACCATTCTCAGATGAGACTGGCTCTACAGCCTCTCCATCTATTTCTAGCTTCAACCCTGAAGGAATCCCGGTTAGTTCAACTTTGTCGCTTAAGGTCTCGCTTCCATCGACATCAACAAGCGCAACTGACACATCAATCGGTAGAACTTGCTCTTCTAGAATTTGATAAGTGCCAGATTCATTGTCCAAACTCACGATAGTATCTTTGAATACAATCTGCTCTATCTCATAAAGGTGATCACCAGCTTCTTTATCACTAGCACCTACTTGGTCGGCCGTATCAATGAAACGTTTGTCTTCGACAATCCAATATGGAACTTCACTATGATCATCAGCAGGGAACCAACGTAAAACGTAGTCTGATATGTCCCCTGTATAAATAACACTGTCTACTTGGTTAAGATCATCGATCGAGCCTATACCTCCGTCAAAGTGGTCGTTATAAGCGCTTCCTATAAATGTATCACTTCCCTGTGTACCCGCCGATACATCACCGACAAAGTGGACAGGAGACAATGCTACATCATCTGGATTGCGCTGATCTTTCGCTATAAACAAATCATCTTTGTCAGTACGATCATCAGTAGTATCAGCGTTATTAATCACGTCTCCACTTGAGGTGAGTCCCTCAACAATATTACCCGTGTTACCCATTTCTAGTAGAGTGCCATTATTAAATAGATCTTTAACGGCCTGTTCGTCAGATGTATCGAAGCTAGGTTCCACTCGAATTGTTTTCAAATCACCAATAGTAATAGTAACAACAGGAGCATCAGCCACAGGCGTAATATCTACCGTAAGCGTATGTTCTTCTGACGTACCATTCTCGTTTACAGCCTTGAACTTAATTTCAGCGTAGTCATTCGATTTATTGCCTACACCATCAACATTAAAGCCGTCATAACCAGATTCGTTAATATCCGGATTAAAGCCAATCACGCCTGAAGTTAATTGAGCCGATGTAATCTGATTCGAGTTTAGTGGCTGCCAATTTGGCTCTTGATCAGTGCCAAGGTTAATCACCAACGCTCCATCGAGTGGTTGATGAGTTATCACTACATCGTTGCCAGACTCAATCCCAAAATCATCAATCGATAGCACTAAAATAGTATCTTCCTGTCCAAAGGCTTCCTTACTTTCAGCATCTGGTCCAACAGGTACTGGATGGACAATTAGCTCGAAGGCCCCATTCGAAATCTCACTGGTATCGCCGACAATCTCGTCTGAAATAGCTTCAACCTTAACGCTATAAGTGCCTGGCTCATCAACCTGAATCATCAGATCAGCGAGCACTGTTTCGGCAGTACCATTTGATGTTAACCAAGCAGATATATCAACTTCACCATCAGCATTAACAACAAGCTCCTGATCTCCAAGTTTAACAATTGAACCTTCAGGTAAACCAGACACGACGAGTCTCAACGTCTCTGAACCATCGGTATCAACAAGCTGCGTAGTGATCTTAGAGACATTGATAAAGGTATCTTCCAGCCCTTCATTAATATCGAACGCTGGGTAATAACCACCCTCTAAGGATTCATGTTCAACCTGTGTCCCGATATTAACTTTATCCTCAAGCGAACTTACATCAGGAACAATATCAAAGTTGTCCGTGTTAAAGTCTACGGGTTCATTGCCACCAACTGCGACACTGATAGTGGCATTACCTGGACCAGCCTCGTTGTCGTGGAATGCAGTAATTGTGTACCAACCTGATGCCGATGGTACAAAGGCTGAAGACTCATAGGTACCACCTCCACCCCAAGTTTGAGAGGCCATGGTTTCACCACCGACTTCAAGTCTAAATGAATCATCTGCATGACCACTAAACACGTATGACTCACCAGCAACTAGGAATACCAAACCAGTAAGTTTGCTCGAAATGTTTTCGATAGCTGGAGAGTTCTGAGTGCCAAAGTCTGGCGTCTGTGTGACTTCTGAAGTGTTGGCAGCACCTGCAGACTCGATAGCTTGTTCAACAACGTCCGGAGCGACACCGCTACCATTGTTGTAATCAAAGTCTAGGTTCTCCCATTGCTCTAACTTAAAACCTTCATCTAAATCTACATTTGGTGTATCTACTACTAACTTGGCAAGCGTCGTATCAGGGCGAATATCAATCGACATCGTCGTGCTAGAGCTGGTGTTGATGCCGTCCGAACTGTGGTAGTTAAACTCAGCATAATCTTGTTGATTATTACCAGTTACTACATTCTCTTCATCAGACATTGACGTACTAGATTCATAGCTTACTGGGTTGAATATCAAGAAACCTTGTTCAACCTGCTCTTGGCTTACTGATACTCCTGTGCCAATCGTTTCAGTATTTAACAGAGCCCATTCATCAGTAGATTCGTTGTACAGATACATATCACCCGCGCCTGGAGCACTAGTGATAACAATCGACAATTCACTAGAATCTGCATCAGAAACGTTGAAATCGGCCCACTCAAACGTAATCGATGAACCTTGGGCTTGTGCCTCATCGCCAATGACATGTGAGTCCTGTGCTTGCGGTGCTTCATCATTATCGATGATCGTTGCAATACCTTGCTTGCCACCCACTTCGAGCGTGAAACTCTCATTTAACTCATCAATGCCGTCATCGTTAGTTGGTACCTTGATGTCAAACGACGTTACTCCCGCAGGCACAACAAGCTGACCATTAACAAGCGTCACGCCCTCAGTGAACTCTACGTTGTTGGTGAAATCTTTGTTATCACCGAGCTCAGCTGAACCGGAGTTTAACGACCAATCAAATCGAGTCTCTTGACTGCTTGTGCTAACTAGGTTCACGGTGAAGACAGCTACATCGCCTTCAATTACTTGTTCATTATTTGGATTAACCGCGTTGCTCACTGTATCGATAGTTGGAGCTTCATCGTTATCAGTAATGCTGCCCACTGCAGATTCACCATCAACAGTCACGGTGTAGGTTTCAGCGATCTCATGGAGACTGTCATCAATTGTCGGAATCAAGATTGCAAAGTCCTTCACTCCAATTGGGACAATCAGTTTTCCACTTTGCTGATCATAGGTGACGCCATTAGTAAAACGAACCTGACTCAAGTCGAGATCTTTTTCTTCACCCGAATCATTCGCAGCATCCGTGTTCTTACCAAAAGTAACGTCCAACGCAGATTCAACAAGTGCACTTGAATCCAAAGTGACTTTAAAGCCAAGTTCATCACCTTCAACTACTGAGTCTGCTAGCAGGTCTACAGACGCAACACTAGAAGGAGTCGGTAAAGGGTTGACGATAACATTAACTTCAGCACTCGCGATTTGGCCATTATCATCAGTAACCTGATATTTAAACGTTGTTTCACCGACAAAATCATCGCCAGTTAAATCAAAGTATACGATGCCGTCTTTGATATACGCATTACCTTCCGTTTCACCGTATACATAGGTAATACGTAGATTGTCGCCATCTGAATCGATATCGTTATTTAGAAGCTCAGAACCGATAATGCCAGCAAGCTTCGATGTTGGAATCTCAAGAATGCCGCCTTGATTCACTGCATATGCGCCTTCACTAGAGGCTTTAAAACCAGTTAGGAAGTAATCTGACGCATCATTATCATGCGTTGCTTGGTTGGAATACTCAGTTGCTTCAAATACCACAGTATCAAATGCGATTGGCGTACCATCAGGAGTAAGCGGTGTTATTTCGTAAGTACCTTTATTGTTACCGTCTTCAGCAATAAACGTATCACCTGCAACCGCTACGCCATTGAGGTACGCTACCCAACTGCCTTGTTCATGGTTATCAGTGAAATCACCGTCATTACCTTCGTTTTTAAACAAGTTAGATACTGAAAATGTAAACTGAGTCGCAGGGCTATCTAAATTGATTTCAAACTTCTCAGATTGCTGTTCTGCACGATCATATTCAATCTGAGCACCCAATCCACCCACTTTGCCGGCAACACCAATCTTAATACCGCTGTGTGCAAAGTCTTTATCTTGGCCATTGAAGCTGGCACTCAGCTCAGCACCTTCAGCCGACCATGGAGAGTCGTTGTCTTCACTGAACTCACCCAGTTTAACTTCGAAGCCTTGCGGATCGTTATTCGCATTCAGGTCACCAGACTTATCGATAGTAACTGTCTTAACTTCACTTTCGTTACCATCACTGTCTACCGCTTTATATTCGAATGAATCTGACGCCTTAGCTTCAAGAGAAGTCAGCTCCCAGTTACCTGGTCCTTGTGTGCTTGCTTCCACCGAAACAATCTCAGCACCTTCAGGAGCGACAATCGTGACATTTTGATTATTGTGGGTGTCATCATAAAGGAAGGTTTTGTCTTCTGTGACACCATTACCATAATCAAAGGTGACTGTAATCTCGGCTCTTGATTGAACACTATCATCAGCATTTGGGGCAAACCAGCCACCCAAACCGCTTAGACCAACCGTTACTGAGTCCGCTGGACGAGAAGAGAAATCAATGTTGATTACCTCATCTTGGTGAATACCGCGATTAGTCGATGCAATACCGAAACCCATATGGCCTTGCTGGCTGTTGTTCTGTACTAAAGGCTTGGCGTCAACGTTATTTCGACCTTCCGAGGTAATGGTGACGACATCACCATTATCAAACTTCAGTTCGCGAGTATACGCATCTACTTCATCACCCCAGCTATGAAACTCTGCAGTGCTATGAGGGCCTTTATCTAATGTGGATGTATCATCAACACCTAAGAAGAAGCCTGTTGATTCTTGGTCATCTTCATAAACGATGTTGTTAGGATCTGCATACGTCTGCCCAACTACCACTTCAACCTTGTTATTACCATCGACATAGTAAAGAGTTCCTGAATCAGGTAGCTCTGTGATGATCACACCGAGATTTGTATCTGCGTCATTATCGTTATCATCTTCGTCATCAGAAATATGGTCTGTACCATCTCCTTCGATAGCTCCCATTCCGGTATCGAAAATAACTTGCGAAGAGCCATCTGCATTGAGAGAAATAGAGAAGTCTTCAGCTTTTGGCGGGTTATCATGGCTGTCGTCAATAGCTACATTTTTATCAGCGCTAGACGTATCTAGCTTCTCAAATACATCGGTACCATCTTGAGTTACGGATACAACACTAACGTTAAACTCTTGTCCGACTTCGTATTCGTTGTCTTGTTCAGTTTGAATCTCAAAGGTCGCTGTATTTGTATTTGCGTCTACGTTTACAGTTATAACTTCAACAATATCTTCATTGCTCGCGTTTGTGTAAGAGTACTGAAGAGTAACCACACTATCTTCAGGCACTTGCTCACTTAGCGTAATCGTAAATGGGCTTGTCTTATCACCCTCAATAACTG
The DNA here is from genome assembly GCF_041470465.1 of Vibrio sp. 10N.261.55.F4. Lineage (NCBI taxonomy): Bacteria > Pseudomonadati > Pseudomonadota > Gammaproteobacteria > Vibrionales > Vibrionaceae > Vibrio > Vibrio sp. 10N.261.55.F4. The sequence continues at coordinate 152,989 of NZ_JBFRMM010000014.1, forward strand.
AATCGGGACCAGTCAGCCCAACTGTAACGGTATCTTTGTCGTTTGTGTCTGTCTCATCGACAATCTTAGCTGTACCTGAGTCCTGTTTGTCATTTTCAACAAACTCACTAGTTGAGCTAGCATTTAGAGTTACAGTCTCTTCACCCTCAAGCAATTTATCATCAAGAACCTTGATGAAGACTTCTAAGCTATCAGAGCCGCTAGCAATAATAAGATCGGCAAGCTCCTGATCTGAAAGCGCTTTATAATCTTGTCCATCTTTAACGTAGATCTTGTCTTCGTAATCGACACCTTTAGTTGCAGTATCCCCTGCCGACCCTAGTGTAAGAGCAAGACCAACGTTCTCAGAGACAAGCTCATCTAGGTTGATTTCAAATGATAAGAAAGCATCTTCTGCTTCTGTCACTGGTTGGCCAGCAGTAACTGTTAGCTCAGCAACAGGTAATACATCAACATTCACTACAACCGTATCTGTACCACCGTTACCGTCCGACACGGCAACAACAAATGAATCATCTCCATCAAACTCGTTGTTCGGAGTGTACTTCCACTCGCCCGTTTCAGGGTCGATCTCAACACTACCGTTTGTAGGTTGGCTCACCGTGTAAGTCAGGTCAGTGTCGTCAATATCGGTTGCAGTAACCTTACCAGATACAGAGTTATCCTCTTTAGTCGATACACTTATTTGATCAGTATCGCCAATCGGCACTCCATCTTTGACAAATATTGGAGCATCATTTTCTGGAGTGACATTAATCGTAACCACGGCGGAATCAGTACCACCTTTACCGTCAGAAACTGTGTAAGTAAACGTAGCGATACCATTGAAGTCATCCGCTGGAGTGTAACGAACGGTCTGAGAACCATCTTGTAGCTCAACTAACTCAACCTGACCGTATGTTGGATCAATCACTAAACTATCTAAAATGATTAACGTATCACCATCAACATCAGAGTCATTCGAAAGTAACTCGCTACTAGGTATATCGAGAGTTACATCTTCTTGTGTCTGAAGATTTTTAATCACTTCTTGAAATTTGATATTGTCTAGATAAGTCCCACTCTTGTCGCCTTCAGTGCCAACTTCTCTAAATGAAAGGGTATTTGAACCATCTCCACTCCCACCTAATAATTCCAATAACTGGGTTTGCATTATGTTACTTTCAGGGGTGATCGTAGCAACAACTTCGCCGTTCCAAATGACCTCAAGCTCAGCACTCGGCAATCTTTCGTACATTGCCGTATCAAAAGACAGTTGGTATAAGGTACCGCTTTCTACACCTTGAATTTGTTGAGTAAGGGTTACATTGTCACCATTACCTTCCATATCAATCATACGATCGCCGTCTGTTTCATCAACAGCATAGCCTTCTTGAACTGAATCTAAAGCACCAGTTCTTGCATCGTAGGACCAACCATCTAGTTGGTCGATTCGAGAACCCCAACCGGCATTTGATACCGATTCATAGTCTTCAAAGCTACCATTGACGATCAGGTTATCACCTAATTCTCTTGAATCATCGTTCGCGATAGGGTCATCATTTACTGGTGTTACATTAACGGTCACTGTCGTAGTGCTTTTTTCACCATGAGTATCAACAATGGTGTATTCGAAAGTCGCTTCACCATTGAAGTCTTGGTTAGGTTCAAACACGACATTGCCATCTATCAGCTGAACAGAACCGTTTGTAGCATCGGTTGCGTTGACAGAAAAAATGGTTATGTCATCCCCATCAACATCGAAATCATTGGCTAGCAGCTCACTACCACTAATAGTAAGAGCCTGATCTTCTTCCGTTATGAGTTTGGGTGCATCTATCCCGGTAACTGTAATGTTATCGATGAACGCACCAAGCGAATCAGATTTACCCGCACCAGCAAAAGCGATTAAAGTAGCATCACTACTAACATCAAACTCAGCATTTGCTTGATACCAACCTTTGTTATCCGGACCATCTAGTGTTACAGAAATGCCTTCTGGAGCAGTCACTGTTCCATCCGCATGCAGCGTAATAGTTGTATTCCCAACAGTAAAAGTCATATCAGACGACGAGTTGCCGTCTTGGCGAGGGTTATAATCGAACTCTACCCTCAAAGAGTCTTGATCCGACGTATCAATTGATGTCGTCATCACCGTGTTTTTATGTGGGTCTAGCTCTGCGTAAAAATCACCGTCGGTAGCATCAACAATTAAGCCGTCTCGCTCAATCTCTATACCATTAGTAAAGTCCCATACCTCTGATGGGTCTTTAGAAACAACCGTCCAACCCGCTGGGTTTGCCATATTTTCGAATGACTCAGTGAGCAATATGGTTTCTTGAACGTTTTTGTAAGAATCACTGATGGCTACAGGCGCATCGTTGACTGGCGTCACCGTCAAGTTGAACGTGCTGTCTACCGGTGTGCTGCCATCTTCGTTGCCGTCTTCAACGTTAATATCGAAAGACGCCGACGTGGTTTCGCTGCCGTCATGTTTAAACGTCACTTTACCCGCCGCCAACTGCGCCACCGTGAAGCTGCTTGACGCGACGCCGTTCACTAAGATTGTGCCGTTGCTCGCGTTGCCGACCGTGAAGGTCACGCCTGTGTCTGTATCGTCAACGTCTGTATAACCCAAGTCAGCTGCCGAGATCGTGTAGCTGCCTGCCTCGTCCACTTCCGCCGCCAGATCGCCTGTCAGCTCCGGCGCATCATTCACTGGCGTCACCGTCAAGTTGAAAGTGCTGTCTACCGGTGTGCTACCATCTTCGTTGCCGTCTTCAACATTCACATCGAACGACGCCGACTTGGTTTCGCTGCCGTCATGTTTGAACGTCACTTCACCCGCCGCCAACTGCGCCACAGTGAAATGGTTCGACGGAACACCGCCGACTAAAATTGTGCCGTTGCTCGCGTTGCCGACAGTGAAGTTCACACCTGTGACAGTATCATCAACGTCCGTGTAGCCCAGATCCTCAGCCGTAATGGTATAGCTGCCTTCTTCATCCACTTCACCCAACAGATCGCCTGTCAGCACTGGTGCATCGTTCACAGGAGTAATATTAAGCGTAACTTCTGCTTCGTCTTCCCCACCGTTCCCATCGGTCACTTTATATTTAAAAGTTGCCTCCCCGTTATAGTCGGTATCCGGTGTGAATATAATTGTATTGTTTGTGTAGTCGACAAACAGCTCACCATTAGTCGCGGAGGTAATTGAACCCACAACAATTGAGAGCTCATCACCATCAATGTCAGTATCATTCGCTAACAATTCATCAAAAGAAATCGTGATAGACGTGTCTTCAGCAGTAACAAGTTTAGATTGATTAATACCTGTCACTGTAATGTTATCTAACAACGCACCGTAGCTATCTGAAGCTCCAGCGCCTGCAAATGTAAGGTCCGTAACGTCCCCTTGGACTTCGAACTCAGCCGTGATCTTATACCAACCATTTGCGTCAGGTTGCCCTATTTGGACATTAAGTCCGTCGGCACCCGATAGAGATCCATCTGCGTGAACAGTAACTAACGTGTCACCGACTTTAAACGTCATGTCAGAAGATGAATTACCGTCTCGTCGAGGGTTGTAATTAAATTCAACACGCACGCTATCTTGGTCTGACGTATTAATATTTGTTGTGATCGCGGTGTTTTGATGAGCATCAAGCTCAGCGAGGTAGTCACCGTCTGTCGCTTCAGCTATGAGACCGTCACGCTGAATCTCTAGACCATTTGTTGCTTCCCAATCATCTAGTTCGTCGCCAGTTACTACAGTCCAACGACCTGTGTTTGTCATGTTTTCAAAGGACTCAGAGAAGAGCAGCGTCTCACTATGAGTTTCATATGTGTCATCAATCGCTACTGGACCGTCGTTGGTGCCTGTCACGGTAATGGTTAAGGTATTGGTTTGATTGACCGTGCCATCGCTTGCGGTGTAGGTGAACACCACGTCCGCGGTCGCTCCTGTGGCCAACGCTTGAGAATCGCTGCCGTCCGCCACAAAGCTGTAGCTGCCATCGCCACGAATGGTCAATGTGCCGTAATCATTGCTTATCACTGTGTCGCCACTGTCTGCCACGGCGGTTGCGGTGCCCGTAGTACCGTTCAAAATACCCGTGACGTTCAATGAGTCGCCATCGACATCGCTGTCATTGGCCAACACGCCGTCTTCTGCACTGACCGTTAAGGTCGCGTCTTCATTCACCTCGCCCACATCGGCGGTTAACTGAGGCGCATCGTTGGTGCCTGTCACGGTAATGGTTAAGGTATTGGTTTGGTTGACCGTGCCATCGCTTGCGGTGTAGCTGAACACCACGTCCGCGGTCGCTCCTGTGGC
>NZ_JBFRMM010000015.1:0-33758 GCF_041470465.1 Vibrio sp. 10N.261.55.F4
GGTATCTCAATTGCACAAACTGCTGAAGGTGCAATGAACGAGACGACTAACATCCTGCAACGTATGCGTGATTTGTCTCTACAATCTTCAAACGGCTCAAACTCAAAATCTGAGCGTGTAGCGATTCAAGAAGAAGTAACAGCACTGAACGACGAACTGAACCGTATCGCGGAAACGACGTCTTTTGGTGGTAACAAGCTGCTTAACGGTACTCACGGTACTAAATCATTCCAAATCGGTGCGGATAACGGTGAAGCTGTAATGCTTCAACTGAAAGACATGCGCTCTGATAACGCTCAGATGGGTGGTAAGAGCTACCAAACTGAGAACGCGAAAGACAAAGACTGGAACGTTCAAGCGGGCTCTAACGACCTAAAACTGTCGTTCACTGACAACTTCGGCCAAGCACAAGAAATCGACATCAGCGCAAAAGCGGGTGATGACATCGAAGAGCTAGCGACTTACATCAACGGTCAACAAGATTCTGTTAAAGCGTCTGTTACTGAAGACGGCAAGCTACAAATGTTCACAGGCAACAACAAAGTGAGCGGCGATGTGTCTTTCTCTGGCGGTCTTGCGGGCGAGCTAGGTATTCAAGCAGCTAAAGACGTAACGGTTGATACTATCGACGTAACATCTGTTGGCGGCGCACAAGAGTCTGTAGCAGTAATCGATGCGGCCCTTAAGTATGTAGACAGTCACCGTGCTGAGCTAGGTGCTTTCCAAAACCGTTTCGACCACGCTATCAGCAACTTAGACAACATTAACGAGAACGTTAACGCATCTAAGAGCCGTATTAAAGATACCGACTTCGCGAAAGAAACGACTCAGATGACTAAGTCTCAGATCCTTTCTCAAGCTTCAAGCTCGATTCTTGCTCAAGCGAAGCAAGCACCGAACTCGGCACTTAGCCTACTAGGTTAATCGATTGAAAAGCCACGTTGACCGATAGTGTTGACGTTAGGCTTCCACAAATTAGCTCGTGGTGAGAGATGAGCGCTAAACAGACCCAGCTTCGGCTGGGTTTTTTATTGCCTGAAATTTGGTGAAGGTGTATTTGGAAAAGTGTAGTGCGGGTAAACAGAAGCAAAAGCGAGATTCCCTATCACGTTCGTCCTCACTGTAGGGAATGACGGGAGTTGGGTATTGGTGACTCTATAGCTAACTGTATAGAAGAGGTCGGTTTGAGTAACAATCACTCAGGCTTAAACCATAGTGTTTAATCGTCATCCCAGAATCGAACCGAGCGAGATGTCAGGGATCTCTGTTCGTGAGAGGCCCAAAGAAGAAGGGGATTTGTAGTTGTTAGGTGATAAGGCCAAAGCGGCTGGTAATCTGGCATTAGAACTATATAGCAGGCACAAAAAACGCCACCCTTAGGTAGCGTTTTAATTAAAGCAGATAAGTAATCGAGATTACTTAGTTACTTTAAGAACTGGAGTTTCGCCAACAGTTACAGAACCAGAAAGCTTGTTCAGCTCTTTGATTTCGTCCATGTTAGAGATAACAACTGGAGTAAGCGTAGATTTTGCTTTCTCTTCTAGAAGCGCTAGGTCGAAAGTGATGATAGTGTCACCAGCTTTAACAGATTGACCTTCTTCAGCTACACGAGTGAAGCCTTCGCCTTTAAGTTCAACAGTATCGATACCGAAGTGAACGAAAAGCTCAACACCGTCGTCAGACTCGATAGAGAATGCGTGGTTAGTTTCGAAGATCTTACCGATAGTACCGTTAACTGGAGCTACCATTTTGTCGCCAGCTGGTTTGATCGCGATGCCGTCACCAACGATTTTTTCAGCGAAAACTACATCTGGCACATCTTCGATGTTTACGATTTCACCAGAAAGAGGTGCGATGATTTCGATTGCACCAGCATCAGCGCTGTCATCAGATACAAGCTTTTTCAGTTTGTCAAACAGACCCATTGTGTCATGCTCCTAACGTTTAGTTTTATTCTGTAGAATATACTATACCAATCTAACAAATTAGACGACTATTTTTAGCCGTCTAACGTTATTAAGCGATTGGCGATTACTGAGTTTTCTCAGCGATGAACTTTTCTACGCAAGCTTCAATTTCAGCAGCTGTTGGTAGAGATAGTGCTTCGTCAGCCATCGCTTTAACTTCAGCGAAGTTAGAGTTACGGATTACTTTCTTAACTTTAGGGATAGAGATACCGCTCATAGAGAACTCATCTAGACCCATACCAAGAAGAAGTAGCGTTGCACGCTCATCACCAGCAAGCTCACCACACATACCAGTCCACTTACCTTCAGCGTGTGATGCGTCGATCACTTGCTTGATTACTGTAAGAACAGCAGGAGATAGTGGGTTGTATAGGTGAGAAATCATTTCGTTACCACGGTCTACCGCAAGAGTGTATTGCGTTAGGTCGTTAGTACCGATAGAGAAGAAAGATACTTCTTTCGCTAGGTGGTGTGCGATTGCAGCAGCTGCTGGAGTCTCAACCATTACGCCGATTTCGATTTCTTCATCGAAAGCTAGGCCTTCAGCGCGAAGTTCAACTTTGTACTCTTCGATTGCTTTTTTCAGTTCACGGATCTCTTCAACAGAAATGATCATTGGGAACATGATACGTAGTTTACCGTGTGCAGATGCACGTAGGATGCCACGTAGTTGGTCACGTAGGATTTCACGACGATCCAAGCTGATACGTACTGCACGCCAGCCTAGGAACGGGTTCATCTCTTGTGGAAGGTCCATGTATGGTAGGTCTTTGTCGCCACCGATATCCATAGTACGGATAATCACTGACTCGCCTTCCATTGCTTCTGCTACTTCTTTGTAAGCAACGTATTGCTCTTCTTCAGTAGGAAGCGCGTCACGGTCCATAAATAGGAATTCAGTACGGTACAGACCAACGCCTTCACCGCCGTTACGCAGGATACCGTCACAGTCTTTTACTGTACCGATGTTGCCACAAACTTCTACACGGTGACCGTCTAGAGTTTCAGCGTGTAAATCTTTTAGTTTTGCTAGTTCAGCCGCTTCTGCTTCGAAATCTGCTTTGATTTTCTTAGCTTCTGCTAGTTCAGCTTCAGAAGGGTTGATGATGATCTTGTTGTTCATCGCGTCTAGCACAAGCATGTCGCCGTTCTTAACTTGCTTAGTGATATCGTTAGTACCAACGATAGCTGGAAGCTCAAGAGAACGTGCCATGATTGAAGTATGAGATGTACGACCGCCGATGTCACAAGCGAAACCAAGAACGTAGTCTAGGTTGATTTGTGCAGTTTCAGATGGCGTTAGGTCGTAAGCTACTAGGATAACTTCTTCATTGATATCTGCTAGAGATACAATGTTGATGCCTAGAGCATTTTTAACGAAACGAGTACCGATATCACGGATATCAGTTGCACGTTCTTTTAGGTACTCATCATCAAGAGACTCTAGTGCAACAGCTTGCTCTTCGATCACAGTGTGGATCGCGTTGTCTGCGTGCATCTTGTCTTTCTTGATGAGTGCTAAAATCTCTTCTTCTAGCTCTTCATCTTCAAGCAGCATGATGTGGCCTTCAAAGATTGCTTCTTTTTCTTCGCCAAAAGTTTCAAGTGCTTTTTGCTTAACAACTTCAAGTTGCTGAGAAGATTTGTTACGAGCGTCAAAGAAACGCTGTACTTCTGCTTCAACTTGGTCGTCAGAGATAGATTGAGTGTTTAGGACAATTTCATCTTCTTGAAGTAGTAGTGCTTTACCGAAAGCAATACCAGGAGATGCTAGGATGCCTGAAATCATAGCCTTACCTTAGTTGTTCAACTGTAAACGGGAGAGTGTGTGACTTTAAGTCGTCGACTAATGTCGCGCTTATTCCTATCTATTTCGAACAAAGCCACTTTGCTATGCAAAATGGCTTTGAAAGAAGGAGACCGTATTAGTGTAGTTGATCCATAAGAGCAACTAGGTGGTCTACTGCTTGCTGAGCTTGAGGACCTTCAGCTGAAATAGTAACGTTAGTACCTTTTACTAGGCCTAAAGTTTGTAGTTTGAACAGGCTTTTCGCGCTAGCGCTTTTGCCGTTAGAAGTCACTGTGATGTCAGCGTCGAAAGATTTTGCTTCTTTAACGAACTGTGCAGCTGGACGAGTGTGAAGACCGTTTTCTGCTGTGATTTCTACTTGCTTCTCGTACATTTTATATACCCCAATTAATTTATTTTTTGTAAGTTTGTAACCAGATTAGCTTAACTGCTTTAGCCCAAATGCGCTAGAGGCTAGTACGCCATGTTCGTGTTAGAACTTAGACTGGTTATAAATTTTTATCCAGCCATGGTCGTCTTTTGCTGAGTACTCATGACTTTCAGAATTTGTTTATTGCTTCTTTTATTTTGAAGCGAAAAATAAAACAGACCTGATATTACCAAAGGTGGGGCAGGGATCAACAAAAAAGCCCCTAAACGGGGCTTTTTTGGACGAAAAATTGATTTGACCACATATTATTGTTGGTTCTCTTTTTCCGTAAAGATGCCAGCAAATAGGGCTGTGCTTAGGTAACGCTCACCAGAGCTTGGTAGTACAGTAACGATAGTTTTTCCTGCAAATTCAGGTAGTTCGGCGATTCTGTTCGCTGCTACTACTGCCGCGCCAGATGAGATACCAGCAAGAATACCTTCTTCTTTCATTAGGCGTTGAGCCATCTCGATCGCTTCTTCAGAAGTTACCGATTCAACACGGTCAATAATCTCTAAATCTAGGTTTCCAGGGATGAAACCTGCACCGATACCTTGAATTTTGTGTGGAGCTGGTTTGATTTCTTCACCTGCAAGTGCTTGTGCAATCACTGGAGACTCTGCCGGCTCAACCGCGACTGAAGTAATCGCTTTGCCTTTTTCACCTTTAATGTAACGACTTGTACCTGTGATAGTACCGCCCGTACCAACACCCGCTACAAACACGTCGATTTCGCCGTCTGTTGCTTCCCAAATTTCAGGACCAGTCGTCTGCTCGTGAATCTGTGGGTTAGCAGGGTTGTTGAACTGTTGAAGTAGTAGGTATTTGTCTGGGTCTGAAGCAACAATCTCTTCTGCTTTAGCAATCGCGCCGTTCATGCCTTTTGGTGCTTCAGTTAGCACAAGGTTTGCGCCAAGCGCTTTAAGCAGCTTACGACGTTCTAGGCTCATTGATTCAGGCATAGTTAGCGTTAGTTTGTAACCGCGTGCTGCTGCTACGAATGCAAGTGCAACACCTGTGTTACCACTGGTAGGTTCAACAAGCTCGATACCTGGCTTAAGCGTACCTGCTTTTTCTGCTTCCCAGATCATGTTTGAACCGATACGACATTTAACACTGAAGCTTGGGTTACGAGCTTCGATCTTAGCTAGGACGTTACCTTTGCTTACTTTGTTAAGGCGGACTAGAGGTGTGTTACCAATCGTTAGGGTGTTGTCTTCGTAGATCTTGCTCATGCGATATTCCTTCATTTAATGACAGAACTAAACGTAGTATATCAATCACTTTACCGTCTAGTGTCTTACGATGTTTATTCAGCTTGAATTTAGATTAAACAAGTTGAAAAAAAGGTAAAAGGATTAAAAAGTTATATCATATAGATATGTAGCAGAATTCACGCCTATCTTTATTGAAATCAGAACTTCAAAAAGATAGGCGAAACTAGGAAGTATAGGCGGGGTAATAGACGAGAATTATAGACGAGAACGCAGAGCTTGGTCTTTAAACTCAGCAACCCACATTGCCGTCGCGCCGCAAACGGCAACGGGCATTACGATCAGGTTTAGAATTGGAATTGTGGTGAACACAGAAACAAGCGCGCCAAAGCTGTAGCTCTTGCCTTGTTTTTGTTTCAAATTGTTTCTCATGTCATCAAATTTGATTTTATGGTTATCGAACGGGTAGTCGGCGTATTGAATCGCTAACATCCATGCTGTGAAAATGAACCATAAAAACGGAGCAACGGTTTGCCCTAGTGCTGGAATTAACAAAAGTAGGAATAAACCGATCGCTTTTGGCAGAATGTAGACAAGCTTGCGCCATTCTCTCGCTAATATACGTGGGGTATCTTTGAGGACATCAAGTAAACCATCGTCATTAACTTTTTTACCGCTCAACAACTCTTCAACTTTTTCCGCGAGTAAACCGTTGAACGGTGCGGCAATGAAGTTAGCGAGCGTGCTAAAGAAATACGAGAATGTGGCCAAGACGGTTAACACAAGTAATGGCCATAAAATGTATGACAACCACGACAAGAAACTTGGCAATGCACCAATCCAACCTTCAATCCAAGTGTTTAGGTTGGAGAAGATATAAAACAAGGCACCACCAACGAGTAACACGTTCGCGATAAGTGGCATTAGTACAAACTTACGAATGCTCGGTGATAAAGCGATTTTTATTCCGAAAATAAAATAGCCAAAGCCGGAGCGGGGAACAGATTCAATAGTCATATTTAAATTAGGTCACATGTGAATTTGGTTAAATAGCAAACATGTCTAGTGTACTCGACCGAAATTAAGAAAAAAAGCGTGGTGAAAATCACACCATGTAAGGAACTAATTGTATTAAGTTGTTCTAAAACAGTGGCTACTTTTGATAGAGTAGTGAGATTAGCCAAATTAACCCAACTTAGTGACAGCGTGTTTATAGCTAGTTGACTAAGAAAGCTGAGAGCGAAAAATGCAGGAATTGCGATTTGTACTCATTATTGTTGGCGCATTAGCTATCGCCGCATTATTGTTCCATGGTCTATGGACGAGTAAAAAAGAAGGGAAAGCAAAGTTTGGAGATAAGCCGCTCGGTAAGCTTGATAACGACAGCTTAGATGAAGCAGAAACTATTCCAAACCGTTCATTCGCCCCAGAAGATGATTTTGAGATAATCCGAAAAGAACGTAAAGAGCCGGATTTTGCTGTTTCACCCTCTGATACTGATCCGCTGATCGACTCAGATCCGCTAACAGCGCCACAAGCGAAAGAAGCTTACGAAGATGATATCGAATTAAATGATCTTCCTTCTTTCAGCGTAGAAGACCCAATTAAGGTTGAAAGTGAACCTGAAGTGATTGAGGAAGAGAAGGACGTTGAGCCTGAAGTTCCAAGCTTTGAGTTGACTGACGAGCAAAAAGAAAACCATGCCGGCTTTAAAGTGCAGTACGGTTCGTTTGAAGAGCCTTCTGAAACAGTTGATGAGCCAGTCGTTCCAAACGAAACGCTTACTCAAAGAGAGCCCGTTGTTGCGAAAGAAGTCGTGACTCCGCAAAGTGCGACTGTTGAAGAAGCAAAACCAGATGAAGAACTTGGTTTAGAAGTGATCGTTCTTAATGTTCACTGTGCTGGAGAGATCCCATTCGTTGGGACTGAACTTTTCCGCAGCATGGAGAACAACGGTTTAACTTATGGTGAGATGTCTATTTACCACTGCTTTGCACAATCTACAGATGCACCAAAGGTTATTTTCAGCGTTGCAAACATGATGCAGCCAGGAACGCTAGAACATGATGATCCTGCTGACTTCACGACTAAAGGTATTTCGTTCTTTATGACGTTGCCTTGTTATGGTCAAGCTGATCAAAACTTCAATGTGATGCTGAGTGCGGCGCAGAAAATTGCTGACGATATGGGCGGAAACGTGTTGGATGAGTCACGCAACTTAATGACACCAAACCGTTTATCTGACTACCGCAAGCAAATCAGAGACTTTATGACGGCATCGAATGCCTAGCCGTATTGTTTAGCCTTGTAAATAATCTATATTTATAGAAAAGGGCTCCTAAGGGAGCCCTTTTTGATATTTCAATCACGATAGAGAATGATATGAAAGAATCGATTCAAGTTACCTTAGAGCAGTTAAGAGAAACTCTGCATTATCACGCCGTTCGTTATTACGTAGAAGATAGCCCTGAGATCCCTGATGTCGAGTACGATCGATTAATGCAGCAATTGCTAAAGATCGAAGAAGAGAACCCGGAACTAGTGACGGTAGATTCTCCGAGCCAACGTGTTGGTGGTCAGCCTCTCGATGGTTTCACTCAAGTGACTCATGAGATCCCAATGCTTTCTCTGGACAATGCTTTCTCTGATGAAGATTTGGATGCGTTCAATAAGCGAATGTCTGATAGAGCGCCAACCGCTAACCTCAAGACTTTCTGTTGTGAACCTAAGCTTGATGGCCTTGCCGTTAGCCTACTCTATGTGAATGGTACTTTAGTTCAGGCTGCGACACGTGGTGACGGTGCGACGGGTGAAAACATCACTGAAAACGTGCGTACGATCAGCTCTATCCCACTTAAGTTACAAGGTGAAGGCTGGCCGCAGCGTATTGAAGTTCGTGGCGAAGTGTTTATGCCAAAAGCGGGTTTCGATAAGTTGAATGAGATGGCGTTGAAGAAAGGCGAGAAAGTATTTGTTAACCCACGTAATGCCGCCGCAGGTAGCCTGCGTCAGCTTGATTCTCGTATTACTGCGAAACGTCCGCTAGCTTTCTACGCATACAGTGTCGGTGTTGTACAAGGCGCTGAGCTATCAAATAGTCACTACCAACGCTTTTTACAGCTTAAAGGTTGGGGCTTACCTATGTGCCCCGAGACTAAGCAACTGAGCTCTCTCGAAGACGTGAAAGCCTATTACCAAGATATTATGACTCGTCGTGATGCTCTGGCTTACGAGATTGATGGCGTTGTTATCAAAGTCGACGATATCGCGGCTCAAGAAGTACTTGGCTTTGTTGCACGAGCGCCACGTTGGGCAATTGCTTATAAGTTCCCAGCTCAAGAAGAGATTACACTGCTCAATGACGTTGAATTTCAGGTGGGCCGTACTGGCGCTATTACGCCGGTTGCTAAACTTGAACCTATCTTCGTTGGTGGCGTGACGGTCAGCAATGCCACTTTACACAATGCCGATGAGATTGCGCGTTTAGGCGTGAAGGTAGGCGACAGCGTTATTATTCGCCGTGCAGGTGACGTTATTCCACAAATAGTGGCTGTTGTACTAGATCGTCGCCCTGAAACGGCTAGAGACATTGTTTTCCCTGATGCTTGCCCAGTATGTAGTTCTGCGGTTGAGCGTGTAGAAGGTGAAGCTGTAGCGCGTTGTACTGGCGGTTTAGTCTGTCAGGCGCAGCGTAAAGAAGCACTTAAACACTTTGTTTCTAGAAAGGCGCTAGACGTTGATGGACTGGGCGTGAAAGTTATTGAGCAGCTTGTGGACCGTGAAATGGTCGAAACACCTGCTGATTTATTTAAGCTAAGTGCTGGCGTGATTACTGTTCTTGACCGAATGGGGCCTAAATCGGCACAGAACGTCGTGAGTGCGTTGAATAAAGCTAAAGACACGACGTTAGCGCGTTTCCTCTATTCACTCGGTATTCGTGAAGTCGGTGAGGCGACAGCGATGAACTTAGCGCAACACTTTAAGACGTTGGAACTGGTTCAAGCAGCTACTCATGAACAATTAGTTGAAGTGTCAGATATTGGTGACATCGTTGCTAGCCATATCACCAGCTTCTTCTCACAAGAGAAAAACAGAGCGGTCGTCGATCAGCTGATAGAGCTAGGTGTGAATTGGCCAATCATCAAAGAAGCTGCCGATGACCAAGAGCTACCATTAGAAGGTAAAGTCGTTGTGTTAACAGGCTCATTGTCGCAATTAGGTCGAAGTGAAGCTAAAGCTGCGTTACAAGCATTAGGTGCGAAAGTGACGGGTAGCGTATCGAAGAAAACGGACATCTTGTTTGCCGGTGAAGCTGCGGGTTCTAAATTAACTAAAGCACAAGATTTAGGTATCGAAATAAGAACAGAAGAAGATCTAATAGCCCTTATTTCGTAAGTAAATACAGATAAAAAAAGCTCAAAGGCACTCCTTTCAAGGGAGTGCCTTTTTTGTTTCTGATATAAAAATGAGGGCTTTTTAATTGTTGAGAATTTTGTTCCTATACGAACTCTAAAATCAGGACAGTGACGCTGCTCAACATTAATGAAATACCATTGTAGTTGTATCAAAAATGCGAGTCATATCTATTTTTACAAAGTGATAATTACCTCAAGTTGTTGAATTTATTGGTATTGATTTTGTTTTGGTGAGGATTTTTCTATTTATCGATCTGGATCACTAAGTACCTATTAAATTTGCACCAACTCATATTTTTTTAGATGAAAATTAAGTTATCATTGATCTTTTTGAGGGCGAAGTTAGTCTTAATGCCATGGATGCACATGATGTGTATAACCAGAAAGGAAATAGAGAATTCAGAGTTTAGGGTTCTCAAACAAGAAAAGGTATTTCTCTCTACGGCGGCCAACTTTAGGCGGGGAATATTCAAACAGCTATATCCATTTTTAGGAGTTTTATTCCATGGAAAACAAAATTTTCAAACGTACTCTACTAGGTGCATCCGTTGCACTTTTATCGACAGGCGTAATGGCGAAAGAAGTTGGTATCAACTCTGATTTCAACGTTGACGTATACGGTGTTGCAGCTATCTCTCTAGTTAACTACAACACAACTGACAACAACGACTCTAGTACTGGTTACGCTGTAGAGAATGAATCTCGTATCGGCTTCCGTGCTCATAAAGAGATGTTTGATGACGTATTAATCACAATGCAGATTGAATCTGGCTACGTAGATAGCACAGACTGGGGTCATGGCGGCGTTTCAGGCGGTGTGCTTGGTTTCCGTGATACGTTCGTTGGTGCTTCTGGCTCTTGGGGTAACCTGCGTGTGGGTCGTGTTCTTACTCCACTATACGAAATCGTCGACTGGCCATTCTCTAACCCTGGTCTAGGTTCTGTATTCGATTGGGGCGGCATCAACGGTCACTACGATCGTCAATCTAACCAAGTTCGTTACGATTCAGCTAAATTTGGCGGTTTCTCTTTTGCAGCTTCTGTTGGTCGTGACGATAACGACAACGGTGGTGGTGCAGCAACTCGTGACGCAAACTTTGTTGGCGCAAGTGCTAAGTACAGCTTCGAGAAAGTAACATTAATGGGTGCGGTTGAATCTGGTACTCGTGTCGTTGCCGCGTCTGGTGGTGATTGGTCTTTTGATGAAAACGGTAACCCAGAACAGGCTCCTGAAGTAGCTGGTTACGATGATGATACATTCGCATACATTGTTGGTTTCGAAGCTAGCCTACCAGCAGGTTTCGGTTTCGCTGCAGCATATAAAGGCGAAGAGCTAGATAACAGCATCCGCAAAGTAACTCAAGATTCTTACTCTATCATCGGTCAATACTGGAATGGTCCAATCGGTTTCAAACTAGGCTACGCAGCTAACCTTGAGTCTGAAACAAATGGTAAGAAAGACGCTAACTCAGACAGCAACACTATTTCTGGTCAGTTAATGGCTGTTCATAACGGTTTCGTACCTTACCTACGTGTAGCGGGTCGTACTGTTGGTGACGCTGATACAGATATCGTAACTCGCGTTGGTCTTGAATACGGTTTCTAAGCTAGAATCTTTAGCTTAAACAGTTAGATAAAAATCAAAACGCTGGTAAATTTTGTTTGCCAGCGTTTTTCCATAGTGAACATAAGGAATTAGTCATAATGAATAAAGTTAGTGTAGTCGTATTATCATTATTTTTGGGAGCTTGTAGTTCACTCGATTCACAAAGTAATTTTGCAGACTCAGTTGCTGATGTACAGCCAAAAGGTGGCTACATTCAAGTGACTGGGCAATCTTATGTAGCGGAAAGTAAAGCGAATGTCGGGGCAGATATCCTGAAATCGTCACTCTACTTTACATACAACAAAGAAATAACGCAGAATTCGGCTCCAGAATCTTCCATTACCATGGATGTAAGCTATTTCCAGAGCTATAAAGAATACGAAACCGTTAGCTTTTTTGGTAAGACGATAGACCTTGAAGAGAGACAACTTCCAAGAGAGAGCTGCAGCGAACACTGCACAAAGACTCAGTATATTAAATTTCCATTGAGCGAAGCTGACATCCAGCAAGCAAGAAAAAAGAATTTAGAATTTACACTTGATGGACAAAACTCAGTGATGAGTACAACTTTCATTGTGCCGAAAGCGTATATCGACACAATTTATAACGGTGCAAATAATCATACGGCTATCGCTGTTGCTCCGGTTGCGGTACCTGTTGCGGCTGTAGTTGCTGAAGAACCAAAAGCGTCTCAAGCTCAAGAGATGGTTAATTACTGGTATGGTCAAGCGACAAAAGAAGAGCAAGCTGCTGTGACTGATTGGGCATTCAAGAATCGTAAAAACGCTACCCCAACATCACTAGAAGGCTCAAAAGAAATCGAAATGGTTTCATATTGGTTCAATAAGCTAAACAGCGAAGAAAAATCTCAAACTATGATTTGGCTATTAGAGCAAGAGTAGGCTTCTAACGTAAGTCTCTAGCTATGTTTTTCAACCGCAGTATTGTATAACAGCAGTACTGCGGTTTTTCATTTTAGGCTTACAGGTAAGATTGTGAATATTGGTGAAGTAGCGAAGCGTGTTGGTACAACAGCGAAATCCATTCGTTTTTACGAAAGTAAAGGCATGATGAGCCCACCGCACCGATCAGAAAATGGTTACAGGCAATATGGCGAGATTCATATCGAACAGTTAGAGTTCGTTTTGAGAGCTAAAATGGTTGGTTTCACTCTCGATGAGTGTAAGTCACTGGTTGAGTTGGCAATGAATCCCAACAGACAAAGCTACGAAGTAAAGAAGAAGGCGACTCAGAAGTTAGATGAAATAGAGTTGAAGCTTGCGGAGTTAAACAAGATGAAGGTGCAGCTACAATCTTGGGTACATGACTGCCCTGGAGATACTTCAACGGAATGTCCTATCTTGAATAATCTATCTGGAATAATCTATCTGGAATAATCTATCTGGCCGCAGTTAGGTTATTCCAGTTCTAAATAATCGTCAGGCAGCAATTTCATTACTAGCCTGACTTTAATCACCTATCACAGCACCTATCACAGCACCTTTCCGCCGTAATGTTTACAGATCAACAGTGGTACATGAGTGACTGCGTTACCATCTGAACACTTAACGATAGGCCCCATGTTTCCGTTACCAGGAGACTGACTGCTCGCTAGAGCGCTTCCAAATGACAAGCTGAAAATAGCCGTTAGAATTATTAAAAAATGTCTCATACAAACTCCATTAGGTTTATCTCTAATTGAGATAATTGAAAGTATGGACAAGGAAAAGAAAATTTCAAAAATTCGACGGACTTAACATTTTTAATAATTATAAATAAGCGAGAGTAAGGTTAACTATTCATATATATATTGGGTAAGAAATCTGGCTTTCTTATACCTTTTTAGCTCAATCAAACTTTTTAGCTTTACGAAATAAGAACTTATTTTTTTTTCAATTCAATCTATCGCAATGATAATTCGAATATTATTAAGGTTCAAAAATAGAAAAAGCCTGCATTTATTGAAAATGCAGGCTTCATATAGCTCTTGTTTATAAAGGTTCTATTATTAGAACGATTCCGTCTAAAGCGACAATCTTAATTTCGGTTCCAGATGGAATATCTTGACTGGCCTTTGCTGACCAAGAAGAGTCACCGAACTTAATTCGACAGCTACCTTTCTTTACGTCTTCACTTAAAATAACGGTTTGACCTACCAATTGCTTTTCTCTTTGGTTTAACTCTCGCCCTGCATCCGATTGCTTGTCATTCGAGAGTTGTCTTCTCCACCACAACCAAGTGGTAATAAGAGAGAAGCTAGCAAAGGACAGCCATTGCATCTGCCAACCAATTGGTAATGCTCCTAATAGGGCACCGACCAGCATGGCAGATATGCCTATCCATAAAAAGTAACCAGCGGTTCCAACCAGTTCAAGTGCAAGCAGTGCTAGACCAAATGCTAGCCAGTGCCAGTGGTTTACTTGTTCTAGTAATTCGACCATAAGTTAGTCCTTACTACCTTTGTCATTCTTATGTGCAAACATCTCCGCGATACCCGCTACAGAACCCATAAGGCCAGTTGCTTCGAGTGGTAGCATGATGATCTTGCCGTTTTCAGCTTGGCCTATAGATTTCAATGCGTCGGTGTAACCTTGTGCAATGAAGTAATTGACCGCTTGCATGTCACCTTGAGCAATTGCCGTTGATACCATTTCTGTCGCTTTAGCTTCTGCTTCTGCGGCACGCTCACGGGCTTCTGCTTGCAATATTGCCGCTTGCTTCTCACCTTCTGCTTTCAGGATCTCTGATTGCTTGTGGCCTTCTGCTTTCAAGATCTCAGCTTGTCGTACACCTTCTGCTTCTAAGATATCAGCACGTTTATTACGCTCGGCTTTCATCTGGGCATTCATCGCGGCGGTTAGATCTGCTGGTGGTTGTACATCTTTGATTTCGATACGAGTAACTTTTACGCCCCATGGGTTGGTTGCTTCATCCACGATATTTAGCAGCTTGGTATTGATCATGTCACGCTGGCTAAGCATTTCATCCAGCTCCATAGAGCCAAGTACAGTACGGATATTGGTGAGGGTTAAATTACGGATCGCATGCTCAAGGTCATTTACTTCATAAGCCGCTTTCGGTGCATCGATAACTTGTACGAAGCAGACAGCATCAATCATGACATTAGCATTATCTTTGGAGATGACTTCTTGTGCTGGGATGTCGAGAACACGCTCCATCATGCTGATGCGCTGTCCAACTTTATCAATAAATGGAATGATTAAGTTAAGACCCGGTTTAAGGGTGTGTGTGTATCGCCCGAAGCGTTCAACGGTCCAGTTGTTGCCTTGTGGAACGGTTTTTACGCCAGCGAAGATAAATAACAGTGCGACGGCAGTAAAGACGCCGATAGTAATCAAGGTATCAATAGGCATACAAAATCCTTTGCAAGTTTGAGTTTTTGATAGTTCAGTATTGATACTGGCTCATATTTAAATTCTGAGCAAATTTATAAACGAGAAATGGGCCATAAAATATTGATTTTATGGCCCATTTTACATTCTATTATGCGATAAACTAATTGATTGAATTGTCAATTTTCGATGTTTAATCTACGGCTTTTTAGGTTTAACTAGTAAAGCAGAGAGTACAGTTGTCGACGGTACTTACTGGCAACTGGGTTACCTTGTCCAAGCGCACTCAAGATGTCCATGAACTCTTTCTTCATGTCACCATCGAGAGCATTAAGATCTTTGGCTAGGAAAGACCATAATAGATCCATAGCTTCTTCACTGCGGTTCACTTGGTGATATTGCAATGCTAATTCAGATGCTGTTTTAGCGTCGCTCGGATTTTGCTGAAGAGCTGCTTCTAATGCTTGTATTTCAGGGCTGTCTGCTGCTTGTTTATGAAGTTCAAGCTTTGCAACTAAGCCTTTGTAGTAGTTGTCTTGGTACTCAAGAGGGATAGTTGCTAGCTGAGTTTCAGCAAGGTCAAATTGTTGCGTTTCTAACAAACACTCTGCGATCGCCAGTTTTACTTCACCTTTATTCGTCAGCTCTGCTGGAAGTTGCTGCATTGCTGCTAGTGCCTGTGTGTGCTCGCCAGCTTGCATTTGCTCAAGAGCCTGACGCAAAGCAAGTTCATCTTGGCTAGGAAGGTGTTTGCTGAGCATATCGACAATAGCTTCTATGCTTTGAGGGCCACCGAGCCCATCGACTGGCTGACCATTAACAAACAGTGCAATAGTGGGCAGTGCTTGAACACCAAACTGGCTAGCAATAGCTTGCTCTTGTTCGCAATTGAGCAGGGCTAAGGTGAAGGCACCGTTGTATTGCTGAGTTAAAGTTTGCAGTTCAGGAATGACTTGGGCGCTCTCTTGGCTCATTGGTGCCCAAAAATGGATGAGTACAGGGGTCTGCATCGAACCTTCTAATACTTGACGAAAGTTCTGCTCATTAAGTTCAACAATATGCGGAGATTGCATTTACGTTCCTTGAGGTTTGTTTTGTGGATACGTTGCAAATATGGGGGGATTAGTCGGTAACTTCAAGATCTAACTCGGTTATCTCGGATAAAAAGAACCAAAAATAGAAAAACGCTATGCTTCGATGTTGATATAATTGTTATCTCAACATGGAAGGCATAGCGTTATCATCGAGGTAGTCAGTGAGGCGTTGCGTGAGATACTCAAAACAGAATAAACAACGTAATCGCCAGACCCACACCTACCCAATTAAGGCGGTTTAAAGTCATGAGATTTCCAGAGTAGAACCATCAATTGGGAATAACTGATGGGATAGGATAATCATGACATCTTATTGTTACGGAAAAATTACATCGTTACATTAAAGTTTGCGACTCTGCATTCAAAGTTAGTAATTTATGCAGCTTTTCTCAAAATAGGGTCTAGCAAGCGACTCGGTAGAATCCTTTTCAATACCGCGAACACTTTAGTCGGGGTCGTAACTCGGTATCTTAGCTTGGGTTTGTCGGCGGTGAGAGCATGGAATACCGGCTCAATACAACTTTCTGGAGGCAGGACAAAAGCGTTATTCGATGATTCTTTTTCGAGTCGATCTTTTTGTTGTTGGTAAGCGTCTTGGTGGGCGCTGCCAGAAATGTTGATCCATTTATTGAACGCTTTCAAGGCATTGGTTCTAAATTGAGTCTCAATTGGCCCTGGTTGCAGTAATGAGATCTGTATACCGCTGCCATGCAGTTCTAATCGTAAGGTATCTGTCCAACCCTCAATCGCGAATTTAGAAGCATTATAAGCACCACGATACTTCATGGCTGCAAAACCTAATACGGAACTGTTTTGTACGATTCGACCTTCGCCACGCTCGCGCATGTGCGGAAGGATCTGACAGACGAGATGATGCCAACCAAAGAAGTTAGTTTCGAATTGTTCTCTGAGTCCTTGGGTCGGTAAGTCTTCTAGTGCCCCTGCTTGACCGTAAGCACCGTTATTGAATAATCCATACAATCCATTAGGTGCGAGATCAATAGCAAGCTTGGCGCCATGCTCAATACTTTCTTGGTTGGAAAGATCTAATTGAATACAGGTGAGGCCTTCATCTTGAAGGCGTTGAACATCTTGTGGATCACGACAAGATGCAATGACATGAAAACCACGCTTTTGAAGTGCATGAGCACATGTATAGCCAATACCTGTTGAGCAACCGGTAATCAGAATCGACTTGTTCACACTTAATCCTTTATTAGAGTCTCTATCGCTCTAGGGTAAAGAATTAGTCTTGATGTTGTAACAAGTTTTTTAGTGCTGGCTCGATTCTTGAGTAACTAAAGATGAATCCCATCTCAGTGAGTTTCTTCGGCTTGGAGCGAATGCTGTCAAATAGCAAACAAGATGATTCCCCCATGAGAATCGACATTGCCCATTTCGGCGTGAACAAGAAATGCGGTCGGCGTAGTTGTTTGGCGAGTGTGCTGCTGAACAGCTTGTTGGTGACAGGGTGCGGGGCACACATATTAAATTCCCCTTGAGCGTGAGGCATCGACAATAAGTGGTTGATGGCTCTCACCATATCTAGCATGTGAATCCAAGGCATATATTGTTCGCCTGAACCTAGCGGTCCACCAACTCCGAGTTTGTATAGCATAAGCATCTTTTTGAGCGCACCACCATTTTCACCAAGTACAATACCTGTTCGCAGTAATATCACGCGTGTGCTTTCTGATTGTGCTCTCTTGGCTATCTCTTCCCAATGAGCGCAAACTTTGTGAGGGAAGCTTTCATCTTCTACTTGTAGTGATTCGTCAAACGGATGTTGCTGTTGATCACCATAGTAACCCACGGCTGAGCCGCTAATAAAAGCCTTCGGCGGGTTGCTGCTGGCATGAATTAACTCGACCAGTTTTTCAGTAATGTGCCAGCGGCTGTTACAGATCCTCTCTTTTTGCTCCGTACTCCAACGCTTGTCAGCGATAGGTTCGCCAGCAAGATTGACCACTACATCGAAGTCATTGAGATCGCTCAGTTCATCAAGAGATTGAATGTAATGAAGGTTGTTCTGGTTGAGGTGATTTAGGTTTTGCTTCGCTTTTTCAGGACTCCGCGTCAACAATGTCACGTCGTCAGTGTTCCAACTTTTGACCAATTCAGAGCCAATAAATCCCGTACCACCCGTTAACAATATCTTCATACCAATCTCCCTATTAAACATAATTATAGACATGGCTTGTTTTTAATCGCCAATCAATACGAAAAAATCACTATAACGATCAGTTGGTTTCAATCGTGTGATACCTAATTTACGCCTTATGCAATTTACTCAGGAGTGAAATTAAATCCACCTAGCTCGTTTGCAAACTAGGCAACTCTCGCTGAGCCACGCATCTTGAGGTTACTTGGGTATATACCGCTATCACATTTATGCACTTTACTCCGATATGTTACCAACTGCGTAATATTTGTCACATAAGGAATGATAAGGATTTGCCATGATTATTAGTAATTAATAACCAGACACAATTTCAGTCACAAGGAGTTGCGATGACGGCAGTGCTTGCTTTGTTTCGAGCCATGTTAGGTAGCCTAAGGGATCTCTTGCCGATCGTGGCGGTGATTGCTTTCTTCCAGCTTGCTGTTTTGCAAGAACCACTCCCTCATCTTTTGTCTATTCTAACTGGCTTAGTGTTGGTGGTCTTTGGGCTGACTTTCTTTATCTTTGGCCTTGAAATGGGTCTGTTCCCAATCGGCGAGTCGATGGCTCAAGCTTTTGCTCGCAAGGGGAGCGTGTTTTGGTTATTGACCTTCGCTTTCTGTTTAGGTTTTGGTACCACCATTGCCGAACCCGCGTTAACCGCAGTGGCTGCTGAAGCAGCAGAAGTTGCAGCTGAAGGTGGTGTTATTCCCAACTCTTTAGATGAAAGGGAACAATATGCCGATGGCCTGCGCTTCACCGTGGCGTTATCGGTCGGTATTGCCATTCTATTAGGAGTACTTCGGATCTTAAAAGGCTGGCCAATTCAGTACATGATCATCGGTGGTTATATTGGAGTCGTGGTGCTCACCGCTTTCGCCCCTGAAAACATTATTGGGATTGCGTACGACTCTGGCGGTGTCACAACATCGACGATCACCGTTCCGTTAGTGACCGCATTAGGGGTGGGTTTAGCCTCGGCGATTAAAGGACGAAACCCGATGATTGATGGCTTTGGATTGATCGCCTTTGCTTCACTGCTGCCGATGATGTTTGTCATGGTGTACGGGATGGTGGTGACATGATCAGTGTGCAGCAATTTATCGACACCTTTCTAGGCACTGTGATGGATGTGATTCCGATTGCGGTGATCATCTTCGGTTTTCAGTTAGTGGTACTGCGTAAGCCTGTCAATAACCTTGCCAAAGTGCTCATCGGTTTCTTTTACGTCATTCTTGGCTTATCACTCTTTTTGATGGGGTTGGAGCTCGCGTTATTCCCTCTAGGGGAGACGATGGCAATGCAACTCACCGAACCAAGCTTTTTGACTGAGTTTAAGATCAGTTCTGGTCTTTCATTGGCTTGGTTTGATTATTACTGGGTTTACCTGTTTGCGTTTTGTATTGGTTTTAGTACCACGATAGCCGAGCCTTCTTTGATTGCTGTAGCGATTAAGGCAAACCAAGTATCCGGTGGCAGTATCAGTGTTAACGGACTGAGAATCGCCGTGGCATTAGGCGTTGCCATCGGTATCTCATTAGGTAGCTACCGTATCGTTGCGGGCGATCCTATCCATTACTACATTATTTGTGGCTATGTCATTGTGGTGATTCAAACCTTTTACGCCCCCAAATTGATCATTCCATTGGCCTACGATTCAGGCGGGGTTACGACATCTACCGTGACTGTACCTTTAGTGACGGCTCTTGGATTAGGGCTTGCTTCAACTGTACCGGGACGAAATCCAGTAATAGACGGTTTCGGCTTAATCGCCTTTGCGAGTTTGTTCCCCATCATTTCGGTGATGAGCTACGCCCAAATAACCCAATGGTTAAACCGTTTACACACCTCTAAGGAGAGCAAAGATGCGCTTTAAACTTATCCTAGCGTTTGTAGAAGAGAGCAAAACCGACATTGTGCTCGATGCCGCGCGTGATGCGGGCGCAACCGGAGCAACCGTGATTAATAATGCCAGAGGGCAGGGCTTAAACCAAAAGCGCACCTTCTTCGGATTAACATTAGAGGTGCAAAAAGATGTGCTGCTGTTTGTCGTTGAGGAGCATCTAGCAAGGCATATTCTTGAAAGAATTAGTGAGGTGGGGGAGTTTGACCAAGAATCGGGACAGGGTATTGCAGTACAGATAGATGTGGAAGATGCAGTCGGCGTTGCGCATCAAGTTGAGACGTTAACAAAGGTTGTGGAGGATGAGCTATGAGTACCAGTGAAAAGATCCGAGTAGGCGATGTCATGGCCAATACGTATGTGATTATCGATGGGCTAACTACGGTGTTAGAAGCGATAGAGATGGCTAAGAAGCACAAAGTGAAAGCAATCATTGTCGATAAACGCCACGAGGATGACGAGTACGGTATCGTGTTGATGAATGATATAGCAAAGAAAGTGTTGGCTAAAAATCGATCTCCGAAGCGAACTAATGTTTATGAAATCATGACCAAGCCAGCGCTAAGCGTGTCTGCTGAGATGAACGTAAAGTATTGCGCTCGCCTGTTTGAACGCTTTGGTATCAGTCGCGCGCCAGTAGTTCGTGATCACAAGATAGTCGGTATGGTTAGTTACAATAATATCGTGATCAACGGTATGGCGAGAGATGACGTGTAGCATTTAGATACGTACAATAGGCTCATAAATTTTATGGAGAAGTACGTGTGAAATTATTTTTTGCTTCAGACCTACACGGTTCGCTGCCAGCAACAGAAAAGGTATTAGAACTCTACCAAGCGTCTGGTGCGCAATATTTAGTGCTATTGGGTGACATTCTGAATCATGGGCCAAGAAATCCGATTCCAGAAGGATACAATCCACCGGCGGTTGCAGAGAAGTTGAATGCGTTTTCTCAAGAGATCATCGCCGTTCGTGGTAACTGCGACAGTGAAGTGGATCAAATGCTGTTGTCTTTTCCAATGATGATGGATTACTCATGGGTGTTATTGGAATCAGGTCAGCGTATCTTTCTAACCCATGGTCATTTGTATAACACCACTAAACGACCAGCACTAAAAGCGGGTGATATTATTGCCCATGGGCATACTCATATTCCAGTTGCCGAATACCAAGATGATATCTTTATCTTTAACCCTAGTTCGGTGACATTCCCACGAGATGGCCATGCAGCGAGCTATGGCATCTATGAAAATAATACCTTTAAAGTCATTAGCCTTGAAGGTGACGTAATTGTGATTGGCGAGCTTTAAATAAACTCAATCGGCGGCGTTAGAAAAGGTTCACTTTGAGTCTACGTGGCCGAGGTCCCTGTCTGGAGCAATGATGTTTCGCACTCTTTGCTTCAGAACTTTCGCTTCTGGAAAACCTTCATCCGCTTTTCTTTCCCAAATCTGCACACCATTACAAAAGATTTCGAACCTGCCTCCGGTGTCTGGATGCAAGCTCACTTGTTCAATTTCTTCGCTAAAGGTATGCAGCAGCTCTTGGCATAACCAACTAGAACGAAGCATCCAATTACACTGACGGCAATAGTGTATAGCGATTGTCGCTTTTGTTGCTGTCTCTTTAGCTGGAGTCAGATTTGGTTGATCCGTATTCATAGTTAATCCTTAAAATGCTAAATCCGTAATTTGATACCAACGGCTAACAAAAAAGGGGCATCATGCCCCTTTTCTATTGGTTTACCGTTTAATGGTATTCAGCTATTGATATACATAAATAACTGCAGAGTTTTAGTTTGAGAACAAAACGGTAGAACCGTGATTTAAGCTAGTGAGCAGCAGTGCTTTCTGATTAATTATATCAATGCGTCGGCTTTGCTCTGCATCCATCTTAATCACTTGAGTGATAAGTTCGAGTTGCTCTTCCGAAAAGTCTTGGCGCTCAGCCGAAGTTACATCTTTAAACTCCGTTGGCGAAATCAGTAAATAGTTATCGTTAATATCCCACTGACCTGTTTCTGATATGTTGATCACATTCGCAGGTGCAGTTTGAGTGCTGTACAGCCTAACCACTGACATTCTCAGGTACGTACCATTTGGTAGGTATTTCGCATTCGATGACAATTCAACTTTACGAAGCGGGCCGATTGCATCAGCTTGCTTGTTGTCGCTAATCAGAGTCACCATTTTCGATTGCCATTCATGCTGAGTGAGTAAGCGCTCTACTTTTGCATCGCTGCCCCAATATAACCAACCACTTAAGAACGCAGATAGAACCAGTAAAATAATCGATACTTTTAATTTCATGTTACTTACCACCGTTACAAATGTCGTTTACATCCGACTGGTTTGCGTAAATTCTTAGGGTTACATTTTCGCTCGAGTAATCTTGCGGGTGAATGTAATTGAGGGCAAGGTTATTGGTTTGTCCTCCTGTAGCGATCACTTCAGCCGGCTTTAACACACCAGTGTGACTCGTGTTGTAACTTAATACACACTTTTCTATTGCTGGCAGCCAACTGCTGAGGTCTGGGTGGTTAACCGGTGATTGAACCTTTACACCATCCACTTCAGTCAAAACCGTGAACTCGGACTCCACCGGGGTAGTAAACGTTAAAACGAGAATCGGCATGATGAAAGCGGCAAGCAGTAACCAAAATGTTAACCATTTATTGGTGCTTTTAGTTGGAGCTACAACAGGAGCGGTTGCTGGTTCTAGTTCTACCTTGGTCTCTTGAACTTTTGTAATTGGCTCAGGTTCAAATGTGTCAGTGATTGCTTGTTCAGTCGCTGCAGGCGTTGCAAACGTTAGGATAGGTTCAACGTCATTTTCTGCAATTTCAGCGGCTACTGGCTGATCATTTGATGACAGTGGCGCAGAGCGCTCAACGGTCGCAATAAATTGGTAACCGCGCTTCGGTACTGTCTTTACGAATTCAGGAGATTTAGTCGAGTCTTTGAGCATCTTTCTCAGAGTCGATACGGCTTGCGTTAAGCTTGAGTCATCCACCTCAAAGCCTTGGTCTCGCCAAACATACTCATGCAATTCATTACGAGTGATAACTTCATTAGGCCTTTCTGACAGCATCAAGAGAATGCGGCTTTCATTGCTACCAAGACGTACGACTTCACCGTCGCTCATTTGATCGACAAGTGAATTGCTGTTTGGGTCGAATACGAACCGTTGTGCGAGAATAAACTTTGTGCCGATATTACTCATTGAATTCTTCTATTTTGGATTGTTTTGGGGGGCGAAATAGACAAATCTCAGGTGAAGTTCCGTTAATTCTTCACCAAATCATGGCTTATTTTATGTTCTTTTATATTTATCAGGCTCAAGGATAATAAAAACAGATAAAAAAAACAGTGTTTTTATGATTTTTGACCTTGAATTTACATTTGTCATCCTCATGTTAATGAACAGAAGAGTGGCATCAAGTGTTACGCCCCTATGATTATTCAACATAAAGTATAGATGTTTTGGAGTAAAAATGAGCGAAACGGCAACGCAAAATAAAGAGACTCGTGGCTTTCAATCTGAAGTAAAACAACTACTTCATCTAATGATTCACTCACTGTATTCAAATAAAGAAATCTTTCTACGTGAGCTGATCTCTAACGCATCTGACGCGGCTGATAAGCTTCGTTTTCAAGCTCTATCGAACGGTGACCTTTACCAAGGTGATGCAGATCTAGGTGTAAAACTTTCTTTCAACGCGGAAGCAAACACGTTAACCATTTCTGATAACGGTATCGGTATGAGCCGCGACAACGTTATTGAGCATTTAGGTACGATTGCTAAGTCAGGCACTGCAGATTTTTTCTCAAAGCTGTCTGAAGACCAAAGCAAAGACTCTCAACTGATTGGTCAATTTGGTGTGGGTTTCTATTCTGCATTCATCGTCGCAGACGCGGTAACGGTTCGCACACGTGCAGCTGGCCTGCCGAACAATGAAGCTGTTCAGTGGCACTCTGCAGGTGAAGGCGATTACACAATCGAAGACATCACTAAAGAGTCTCGTGGTACTGACATCGTTCTGCACATGCGTGAAGACGGTAAAGAGTTCTTAAATGAGTGGCGTCTGCGTGAAGTGATTGGTAAATATTCTGACCACATCGGCATTCCTGTTTCTATCTTCACAGCAGTGAAAGATGACGAAGGTAAAGACACCGAAGAGAAACATTGGGAACAGATCAACAAGGCGCAAGCACTTTGGACTCGTAACAAGTCTGATATCGAGAAAGAAGAGTACCAAGAGTTTTACAAACACGTATCTCACGACTTTGCTGATCCACTAACCTGGAGCCACAACAAGGTTGAAGGTAAGAACGATTACACAAGCCTGCTTTACATCCCAGCGAAAGCACCTTGGGACATGATGAACCGTGACCACAAGAGTGGCTTGAAACTTTACGTGCAGCGTGTATTCATCATGGATGACGCAGAGCAGTTCATGCCATCTTACATGCGTTTCGTTCGTGGCTTGATTGACTCAAACGATCTGCCATTGAACGTGTCTCGTGAAATCCTGCAAGACAACAAGGTAACTCAGTCTCTTCGTGGCGCATGTACCAAGCGTGTACTGACTATGCTTGAGCGCATGGCGAAGAATGACAATGATAAGTACCTAGAGTTTTGGAAAGAGTTCGGCCTAGTATTGAAAGAAGGCCCGGCTGAAGATATGGCGAACAAAGAGAAGATCGCTGGTCTACTTCGTTTCTCGTCAACGGAAGTGGATTCTGCTGAACAAACCATCAGCCTAGAATCTTACGTTGAGCGCATGAAAGAAGGCCAAGATAAGATTTACTACCTGACAGCAGATAGCTACGCTGCCGCTAAGAACAGCCCACACTTGGAGCAGTTCAAAGCTAAAGGTATTGAAGTGGTTCTAATGTACGATCGTATTGATGAGTACGTAATGAACTACCTGACTGACTTCGACGGTAAACAGTTCCAATCGATCACTAAAGCAGGCTTAGACCTAAGCAAGTTTGAAGGTGAAGAAGAGAAAGAGAAGCAAAAAGAGACAGAAGAAGAGTTCAAATCTGTTGTTGAGCGTACTCAATCTTACCTAGGTGGTCGTGTTAAAGAAGTTCGTACGACCTTCAAGCTAGCAACGACACCTGCGGTTGTTGTGACTGACGACTTCGAAATGGGCACGCAAATGGCGAAGCTTCTTGAAGCTGCGGGTCAAGCGGCACCGGAAGTGAAGTACATCTTCGAGATTAACCCTGAGCACGCACTGGTTAAACAGATGGCTGACGAAGCAGACGAGCAAGCGTTTGGTCGTTGGGTTGAGTTGCTACTTGGTCAAGCGATGCTGGCTGAAAAGGGCTCAATGGAAGATCCGTCACAATTCTTGGGTGCAATCAACGAGCTACTAACAAAGCGTTAGTCTTTCGACTTTAGGTTAAGCCAATGATTGTAATAAAAAGCTCGCAAATGCGGGCTTTTTTTATGAACGTCGTTGAAAATTGACCTAACGTGGTCAACGTCACCGTTATCGTCACAACAAATGTTGTCGATGCATTCTTTAGTCGTAAATTCAGCCAAATTGAATATTAATGTGATAGAATGCTCGACCTAATCAGCTGGGGCTAGGAAGCTATCAACTCCAGTTGTATGATTTTTAAACGTTATACCGAAACTTACCGTTTTGCTTCTGTTCACAGTTTTGCTTAGCCTCAATGGTTACTTAACGCTTTCTGTTCATCCTAAAAATGAGCAAGAGTGGAGGGATAGTGAGCTTCGGTATAAATCATAATTTTATAAGAGGATTAAACATGCGCATCATTCTTCTAGGTGCTCCTGGCGCGGGTAAAGGTACTCAAGCTAACTTCATCATGAACAAATTTGGTATCCCTCAAATTTCAACTGGTGACATGCTACGTGCTGCTATCAAAGCGGGTACTGAGCTTGGTAAGCAAGCAAAATCAGTAATCGACGCTGGTCAGCTAGTTTCTGATGAAATTATCCTTGGTCTTATCAAAGAGCGTATCGCTCAAGATGACTGTGAGAAAGGTTTCCTACTAGACGGTTTCCCACGCACAATCCCACAAGCGGATGGCCTAAAAGAAATGGGCATCGCTGTTGATTACGTTGTTGAATTCGACGTAGCTGACGATGTGATTGTTGAGCGTATGGCTGGTCGTCGTGCTCACCTTCCTTCTGGTCGTACATACCACACTGTGTACAATCCGCCTAAAGAAGAAGGTAAAGATGACGTAACGGGTGAAGACCTAGTGGTACGTGATGACGACAAAGAAGAAACAGTTCGTGCACGTCTAGGTGTATACCACGATCAAACAGCTCCGCTAATCTCTTACTACGGTAAAGAAGCTGAAGCAGGCAACACTCAGTACCTTAAGTTTGATGGTACTAAGCAAGTTGCTGAAGTTAGTGCAGAACTTGAGAAAGCACTAGCATAATTGGCTAACAGCCAGTTTTAGAATTTGATATATTGGAAGCGACCTTAAGGGTCGCTTTTTTTGTTTCAATTTTTAGTACGATACCAATCTAGATAATTTGATTGCACATGATTCAGAACGGTTCAGACCCGATGGCAGTGGCTAGCAATTGAGAGTGGATGTTGTGTATCTCATATGAAGAGTGATTATTCAGACTTTCATTGAGGCGCAATGATCTTAAACTTATGCAGATTAGTATATTACTTTCCAGAAAATCACATATTGGTCTCAGGTATCTATGGAAAATAATAAAAAGCAGGGTGTTTTACTGGTGAACTTAGGAACTCCAGATTCGGCGACCCCCGCTGGCGTTCGTCGATTTTTGAGTGAATTCTTACACGACAAGCGAGTTGTAAACCTAACGCGTTGGCTTTGGTGTCCTATATTACATGGGGTGATTTTACCGATTCGCTCGCCTAAAGTTGCTAAGCTGTATCAGTCTGTCTGGATGGATGAAGGCTCACCACTGCTTGTGTACTCTCAAAGACAAGCTGAAAAGCTCCAGAAGAAGCTAGAGATGCCTGTTGCACTGGGTATGACCTATGGCAACCCAAGCCTAAAGACTGGTGTTGAGCAACTGATGGAGCAGGGCGTTGAGGACATCATCGTACTGCCTTTATATCCGCAGTACTCTGGTACAACCACAGCGGCGGTTTCTGATGGTTTAACCAAAGCCTTTAAGCAGATGCCAGTTATCCCGAGCTATCGCTTTATTCGCGACTACTACGCGCACCCAAGCTATGCCAAAGCATTGGCTGAAAGCGTCCGCAGTCATTGGGATAAAAATGGCAGAGCCGATCATTTAGTGTGTTCTTTCCACGGTATTCCGAAGCGACTGGCTGATGAAGGCGATATCTACCCTCAGCATTGTGAAGCGACAACAAAGCTGCTTGCGGCAGAGTTAGGTTTGTCAGCGGACGATATCACAATGACATACCAATCGCGATTTGGTCGAGAAGAGTGGTTGAAGCCATACACTGACGAGACACTTGAATCACTGCCGAGTAAAGGCATCAAGAAGATCGACATTATGGCACCTGCCTTTTCGGTTGACTGTTTGGAAACGTTGGAAGAGATTTCAGACCAGTGTAAAGAGACTTTCATTGACGCTGGTGGTTCGGACTTTAGCTACATTATGTGTCTGAACGACAGAGATTCGCACATCGATATGATGGCAGAGTTAGTGGCGCTGTATCGCTAACAGATGCTGAGCCTTGATTATGACTTATCGTTAGCATTAAGGCGCATAATACAAATAACAAAAGGGCTGCTCATTGAGCAGCCCTTTTTGATCAGGATATTTCGTTTTGAAACAGCTTGAGAGTTAAGCCGCAGATGTCTCTGTTGCTTGCTTAGCTTTAGGCTCTGCTTCAAGCGTCATGTTGGTTTCTACGCCGTGCATCCATGACACAAGCTTACCAGCACAAAGCAGCAGTAATATGCCACTCACCGTTGCTGTGATAGCAATACCACTGAAGATTGACATAGCACCAAGCTCACCAACGTGAGAACCAACCAGGCCTGCCACGTAGTTTGCCACCGCATTGA
Source organism: Vibrio sp. 10N.261.55.F4 (assembly GCF_041470465.1). Classification (NCBI taxonomy): domain Bacteria; kingdom Pseudomonadati; phylum Pseudomonadota; class Gammaproteobacteria; order Vibrionales; family Vibrionaceae; genus Vibrio; species Vibrio sp. 10N.261.55.F4. Next base: position 27,951 of record NZ_JBFRMM010000015.1, read on the forward strand.
AGCCAAACCATGCACCCATCATCAATGATGCTAGGCGAAGCGGAGCTAACTTAGTGACCAACGACAGGCCAATAGGAGATAGACAAAGCTCACCAAGGGTATGGAAGAAGAAAGCGCCGACTAGCCATAGCATTGATGTTTTCACTGTTAGGTCACCGCCTTGCTCCATTACCGCGCCCATCATGCACACAAAGCCCAGTGCTAAGAAGAACAATGCCATTGCAAACTTCACAGGAGAGTTGGGTTCACGCTTACCCAGTTTCACCCAGAACGCAGCAATGATTGGAGCAAGTGTAATGATGAAGAATGGGTTCAAAGATTGGAACCACGCAGCAGGAACTTCAAAGCCACCAATCATACGGTCAGTATATTGTTGAGTGTAGATGTTCATTAGGCCGCCAGCTTGTTCAAAGCCCGCCCAGAATACAATCACGAACAGACCCATGATAAGAATCACTTTTAGTCTGTCGAACTCTTCTTTGGTCAGTGGCGCTTTTTCTTTAGATTTGTTCAGTGCTTTCGCTCTTGCAGCAGCAGGTACAGAACCGATGTTGCCTAACCAAGACTGAGCCATTGTCACTTGCATGATCAAGCTAATAACCATACCAATACCAGCGGCTAGGAAACCTGCTTTCCAACCGAATGAATCGACAGCAGCACCTGAAATTAATCCACCAAGCAGCGCACCTAAGTTGATGCCCATGTAGAAAATGGTGAAAGCACCGTCACGGCGGTTATCGCCTTCTTGGTACAGATCGCCAACCATGGTTGAGATGTTCGGCTTAAACATACCGTTACCACTGATTAGCAGTGCTAAACCAAGGTACAGAGCGTTCACTTGGTCTAAACCGATGAAGCCGTTAGGTAGAGCCAGTGTAAATTGGCCAAGTGCCATTAATACACCGCCAATCAGAATTGATTTACGCTGACCTAGGTAGTTATCGGCAATCCAGCCACCAATTAATGGTGTGATGTAGACTAAACCGGTGTAAATACCGTAGAGATCGAGTGCGTTTTTCGTTGACCAACCCAGTCCACCGTTGAGGGTAGTGTCAGTCAAAAATAAGACAAGGATGGCGCGCATCGCATAGTAAGAGAAACGTTCCCATAGCTCTGTGCTAAAAAGTAGAAATAGGCCTCTAGGGTGGCCAAAGATGTTGTGGTTGCTTGGCATAAGTTTTACTAATTTTAGGTATTAAAAGATTTTATGGTCATTCATGTATACACAGTGGGATAAAAGTCTGCAATAGACTTATTTTATGGTCACGACAACTTGGTTTAACTAAGGTGTTGATATTAAATATCTTTATTTTTAATGTTGCCCATTTTAGATGTGCTGCAAACTAATTTTCCAGATTTGAGTTGGTTGGTTAATAACCTTCATTAAAGTTGTGTTGAATTAAAATCTTTAGATATATTGCTCTGGTGTATCATTTTGAGTTTGAAGGGAGTGGCATGCGCATTAGGTGGGGCATACATATGCTTACAACAATGAGTCTTTTGATCTCTAAATGATCTCTGTACAATGCTTAACCACTCCGACACCTATAACTTTTTGTTGATAAATTGGTCTGCTACGCATTATTTTTCGTTAGCAACGATTCATTTTATTAATGGTGATTTAACCGTTTTAGGCATGTGGTAAAATATCTAAAAATATAAAATGGCTAGTCAAATGAAACGTTGGTATTTGCTTTACTGTAAGCGTGGTGATCAAAAACGCGCTCAGCAGCACTTAGAGAATCAGGGGGTAGAGTGCTTTTACCCTCAAATAGAAGTCGAAAAGGTGGTGAGAGGGAAAGAAAAGCAGGTCAAAGAACCGCTGTTTCCGTCTTACATCTTTGTTCGCTTCGACTATGAGCAAGGTCCTAGCTTCACGACCGTTCGTTCAACACGTGGCGTTGTGGACTTTATTAAGTTCGGTTCACTGCCGCACGAGGTCCAAGGAGACTTGGTGTTTGAACTTAAAGAGTTTGAGAAGTGCTGCAGTAACGAAGTGGAAGATTGTTGTGTTGAGTTTGAATCTGGACAGGTAGTTAAGATTCAGAGTGGCCAATTTGCTGGGGTTGAAGCTATTTTCGATCAGAAAGACGGTGAGGCTCGATCGATTATGCTGGTGAAAATGATCAGCCAAGTCGTTCCAATCAGTATTGAGAACGAAGCACTACAAGCTCGCGCATAACTGCAGTAATAAAAATAGGCTTAAAACAAAAGGCGCATAATGCGCCTTTTTTAGTCTTTAGGATTTGTTCAAAACGCTCTAAGCGTTGTAAGCATCGTTGTGAACGGCTTGTACTGCACGGCCTGATGGGTCGACACAGTTTTTGAATGACTCATCCCACTCAATCGCTTTCGCTGATGAACAAGCAACTGAAGGACCACCAGGTACACACTCTGCCGCAGATTCTAGAGGGAATAGCTCCTCAAAGATTTCACGGTAAGCATAACCTTCTTTGGTTGTTGGCGTGTTGTAAGGGAAACGGAACTTAGCAGCTTCCATTTGTTGATCCGTTACTTTTGCTTCAGCCGTTGCTTTCAATGTATCAATCCAATCGTAGCCAACACCATCAGAGAACTGCTCTTTTTGACGCCATGCGATTGAATCTGGTAGGTAGTCTTCAAAACACTCACGCAAGATGTGCTTCTCCATCTTACCGTTACCACACATCTTGTCTTCAGGGTTTAGACGCATTGCGACATCGATGAACTCTTTATCCAAGAATGGTACACGGCCTTCAACACCCCATGCCGCTAGCGATTTGTTTGCACGAGCACAGTCGAACATGCTTAGAGCAAGTAGCTTACGTACTGTCTCTTCGTGGAACTCTTTCGCGTTTGGCGCTTTATGGAAGTACAGGTAACCACCAAAGATCTCATCAGCACCTTCGCCAGACAATACCATTTTGATACCCATTGCTTTGATCTTACGAGCAAGCAAGTACATTGGCGTTGATGCACGAATCGTCGTTACATCATAAGTCTCGATGTGGTAGATAACATCACGGATGGCATCTAAGCCTTCCTGAATGGTGTAAGTCATCTCGTGGTGCACAGTACCGATCTTGTCCGCAACTTCACGAGCAGCGATAAGGTCTGGTGCGCCTTCAAGGCCAACAGCGAATGAGTGCAGTTGTGGCCACCAAGCTTCAGATTGCTCATCATCTTCGATACGCATTGCAGCAAAGCGTTTTGCGACGGCTGAAGTAATTGATGAATCAAGGCCGCCAGATAGAAGTACACCGTAAGGAACGTCAGTCATTAGCTGACGTTTAACTGCTGCTTCTAGCGCTTCAGTCAGTTCTTCTTTGCTTGTGCTGTTGCCTTGTACCGCAGCGTACTCGTTCCAATCTCGGATGTAGTAGCGTTGAGGTTCAGCATCTTTCGAAGAGTAGAAGCTACCTGGAGGGAATTCACTGATCGTCTTACATACTTCAACCAATGCTTTCATCTCTGAAGCCACGTAGTAGTTGCCGTGCTCATCGTAACCTTGGTAAAGCGGGATGATACCAATATGATCGCGGCCCACTAGGTACTCGTCTTTCTCTTCGTCGTATAAAACGAATGCGAAAATACCGTTAAGCTCTTCTAGAAGGTCTGCACCCATCTCTTGGTATAGCGCTAGGATAACTTCACAGTCAGAATCAGTCTGGAACTGGTACTTATCTTCATAGCGTGCACGAAGTTCTTTGTGGTTATAAATTTCACCGTTTACTGCAAGAATGTGCTTTTTGTCTTGACTGTATAGTGGTTGAGCACCACTGTTCAAGCCAACAATAGCAAGACGTTCATGAGCAAGGATTGCTTTTTCACCAGCATAGATACCAGACCAGTCTGGACCACGGTGACGAAGCTTCTTAGACATTTCTAAAGCAATAGGGCGAAGTGCTGCGGCATCACTTTTAATGTCGAGAATGCCAAATACTGAACACATAGAACTTCCTTTTAAATAATTTCCAAATCAACTGCATTCAATTTGCCATTCTGGCTAAAAAAAGCAACCGGATGTGAGCAAAAAAATAATATAAAGGGTGTTCTGTTAGAAATTATCTAATTTTTATGTGCTTTTGGTGTGTGATGTTTAATTGCGGTTGGTTTTTTAAACAAAAACCTCTCAAAATTGCGAAAAATAGGCAGTTTTGAGAGGTTTAGTTGAACACTGTCTAATACTAGATTTTATTGATATTTGGATTTAACTGTTCGCAAACGTGGCGAGCAAAACCACTACCAGCCTCGCTGTAAATGTTAAATGCCGCATCAACGCCATTCTCTTTCAGTGTTTCGAGTTGATCGGGATATTCAGCAATAGCCGCAATTTGGCCTTTAAAGTTACGTGACTTTAATTGTTCTAAAGCGGTTTGATTACCTTGGTGGTGAGGCATTGCCAAAATCACCAGCTTTACGTTTGCTGTATCTAGAATTCGCTCCCAGAAATCTGGGTCAGTCGCGTCGCCAGAAATCACGTTTCTGCCTTGGCTTCTGTGGTTGTGCGCGGCTTCTTCACGCACTTCTACACCTAGGCTGACCTTGCCATAGCGAGTACGTAATTCGTCATAAGCACCGGTACCAATTCGGCCCATACCTAGAATAAGCACTTGGGCACGACCAGGGTCAATTCGCTTATCACGTCGGTGAAGCTTTTCTGACGCATGCTCTTTTAGCCATTTACCTGACTGCTGATAAAGCTTATGACCAGCTCGGTTTAAAGGAGCAGCGATTAGAAAAGACAGTGAAACTGCAATGGCAACGGCAACTAAGATATCACCCGACATCCAACCCATCTTGAAGGCGAGACCACCAACGATGAGGCCAAACTCGCTATAGTTAAACAGTGATAGCGAGGCAAGTAGAGACGTTCGAACACGGAACTTGAAGCGGTTGAGTACCAAGAAGTAGAGAACACCTTTCACTGGCAGCATCAGCAAGAACAAGATTGCGAGCATAAAGCCTTGAATGGTTGGTTGCTCTGACAGACCAATATTCAAGAAGAAACAGACAAGGAAAAGTTCTTTAAGGTTAAACAGCGACTTTGATAATTCTGAGGCTTTTGGGTGACCAGCAAGTAACATACCTAGAACAAGAGCCCCCAAATCTGGTTTCACACCAACCAAATGGAATAAACCAGCACCGACGACTAATGCGAAGAAGATGCCGGAAAGAACCAGCATCTCACCGTGACCAACCCAATCGAGCACTTTGTAGAACAGTGGGCGTAATAAGGGTAGGGCAAACAGAGCAATTGCATACCACTCAGGTATTTTGCCCGTAGAAGCCGTTAAGAATACTACGGCGAAGATATCCTGCATGACCAAGATACCAATCGCTAACGTTCCGTAGGTCGCATTCATTTCGCCTTTCTCTTGCAGAGTCTTAACCGCAAATACAGTACTAGAGAATGAAAGAGCAAAACCGAGCAGAACGATCTGTTCTACCGACATGGCAGCTAGCGATGAAATACCTAAGAACTTAAAGCCAAACAGGGCGACGGCGAAAAACAGAGTGGACAAAAGGTTGTGGATTGTCGCGCCAGCCCAGATCTCTTTAGAGAGTAGGGTTTTGATATCGAGCTTTAAGCCGATAGTAAATAGAAGCAGCGTGACACCAAGGTCAGCTAAAGTAATGATGGTGTCATTGGTTTCAAAGCCAAAGGCAAAAAGCCCAAAGCCTGCAACCAAAAAACCAACTAATGGGGGAAGGTGACACTTTAAAGCAATAAATCCTGCGATAAACGCAGTGGATATTAATATAAGTTCCATAACTTGTTGTTGTAGTTCCCTAGCTTAAAAAAACGGGCCGTGTTTATACAAACAC
>NZ_JBFRMM010000015.1:34552-194529 GCF_041470465.1 Vibrio sp. 10N.261.55.F4
GGTGTTTATACAAACACGGCCCGCGGAAAATCAGAATTGTTTTCTCTAGTCTTCGAGAAGCTTCTGCAGTAACACGCCGTTAAGCATGGCGCGCTTAATCATAGCAAAAGCTCCCATCGTAGGATGTTTATCGATCTGTGATGCTACAATAGGCAGGCCGCTATGGAAAGTCGTTAACGACTGATTCTCTACATTGCGCTTAATTGCAGGAAAAACAATCTCTTGTGCCTTGGTAATATCACCAGCAATGATAACTTTTTGAGGGTTAAATAAGTTAATCGTCATCGCGATAGCCTTACCTAACTGGTTTCCTACTCGAACTAAGCTTTGCTTGGCTAGCTCATCACCATTAATCGCGTGGTCACAAACGTCTTGAATCGTAATATGCTCAAGCTCTGTTAAAGAAGACTCATAGCCTTGTTTAATCAGCTTCTGCACGCGTTCAACGATAGCTGGGTTTGCCGCTACTGTTTCAAGACAGCCGAAGTTACCACATTGGCATTGCTCGCCTAGCGGATCAATTTGGATATGACCAATTTCACCCACATTACGGTTATGACCTAGGAAAACCTGACCATTAACGATAATACCTGCACCTGTACCACGGTGAACACTGACCAAAATAGAATCTTGGCTATCTTTACTTGCACCGAAGTAGTGCTCAGCAAGCGCCATTCCACGAACATCGTTACCAACAAAACAAGCAACATGGAATGTATCGCGAATAATGTCGCTTAATGCGAGGTTATCGATGTCGGTATTCGGCATGTACTCAACAACACCGGTCGTTGGGTTAACCAAGCCTGGAAGCGTGACACCAATAGCAATCAGTTGATCGATCTTTGGTTGATGCTCAGCAATGAAAGCTTTGAGGTTATTGACCAAGCCTTGGGTAAGGTCTGATTGGTCTGAATAATTCAGGTCTTGCTGTTGGAAAGCCAATTCACGACCACCAAGGTCATGCAGGCTTATTTGAATGTAGTCTCGACCCAAACGCACAGCAACAGAATGAAAAGGCTCTACTTCTGTGGTTAGGGAGATAGCGCGTCTACCGCCAGTAGACGCTTGCTGCGCAACCTCTTTAATTAGGCCGCGCTCTAAAAGTTGGCGGGTAATTTTTGTAACACTTGCCGGTGCGAGTTGGCTTACATCAGCCACTTGTATACGACTGATAGGTCCCTGTTGGTCTATAAGTCGGTATACCGCCGCACTGTTTAGTTGTTTAACTAAGTCTACGTTACCTATTTGTCCGCCATTCATACTTAATTGTGCTCGTATTGTCCGTTAACAACAGTCGCTTTAACGTTAAAGTCTCGGTCAAATACAGCTAGGTTTGCAACCATGCCTTTTTTGATTCGACCTAGCTTGCTTTCTACACCGATAGCCGTAGCTGGGTATAGCGTAGCCATGCGAAGAGCTTCGTCTAAAGCGATACCAGCGTGCTCAACTGTATTCTGAACTGCTTCAATCATAGTCAGAGCTGAGCCGCCCAGTGTGCCGTTTTCATCAACACACTTACCATCACGGTAATATACTTTCTTACCGACAAAAATAAAGTATTCCATGTCAGCACCTGCAGGAGCTGTGGCATCCGTCACTAATACCAACTTTTCTCCCTTGATTTTATGCGCAATTCTGATGTTTGCGTAATCAACGTGGAAGCCGTCGGCAATAATGCCAGCGTAAACCTCAGGAGTATCGTAAATCGCGCCAACAACGCCAGGCTCACGACCAACCATCGGCGTCATTGCATTGAACAGGTGAGTGGCGAACGTGATACCAGATTCGAAACCTTGACGCGCTTCTGCGTAAGTTGCGTTGGTGTGGCCGATAGAAACGACAACGCCAGCTTTGTGCAGGCGTTCGATGTGTTCAGGGTCGTTAAGCTCTGGAGCCAATGTTACTTTTGCAACAAGGTCACGGTTCTCACAGATAAGCTCAATCATTTCGTTGTCAGATTTACGAATGTGATCGACGCTATGGATGCCTTTTTTCGCAACGTTTAGGTAAGGGCCTTCAAGGTGCAGACCTAAAGATTGGTTTTGGTACTGGTTATGGTATTCACGAGCTGCCGTAATAACCGCACGCATATCTTCGTCTGAAGAGGTGATAAGCGTTGGTAGGAAGCTAGTACAGCCAGATTTCAGGTTTGCTTTGTGCATGATCTGCATGGTTTCTGCAGTGATCTCATCGTTAAGCATTACACCGCCACAACCATTCAGTTGTAGGTCAATGAAACCTGGGCTTAGGTTTGCTCCGTCTAGGTCGCGAAGCTCGATTCCTTCTGGCAATTCAGAGATAGGACAGACTTTTTTGATCAGTTCGTTTTCGATTACAACAGCATGATCGGTTAGAACATCACTACCAGTGTAAATTTTACAGTTACTTAGCGCGTACATAGTCAGCTAATCCTTATTTCGTGAGATCTTTTAAATTCGTTCGTTACCTAAATGCGGACTTAGTTTGCGAGCATCATTTACGTAACGATTTATCTTTTATGGGCAAACGGCTTCAAAATGAGAAGCGATTTAAGTTGTTGAAAAACATATGAACAATTGATTTTTATTATACATTTAGGTCCATCAACAATGATTATTCACGGTGCTCTATAAGCCCGGAGTTACCATCTTTTTGCCTAATGATTAGATTTGGATTTTATCCATAAATGTTCATTTTTTTGAATGATAAAATAAGTTTTATGATCTCGCTAGCAAAAACCTCTGGATTTGGTAAAAACTGGTGATTAGGATCACAAATGGTAAGGTTTTAATTTGCGGAGCAAAATTAATTGAATACACTGAATAGGACTAAATTGAGCGACTAAAATAAGTTTCTCAAACGAATTCTAAAAAATCCTATAGGGGGAAACAACTGGTGAATATTCTAGGATATGCGCAGAAGCTTGGTAAGGCGTTAATGCTACCAATCGCAACGCTTCCGATTGCGGCATTGCTGCTACGTCTGGGTCAACCAGACTTACTCGATATCGCATTCATGGCATCTGCTGGTAACGCAATCTTCAGTCAACTACCATTATTGTTTGGTTTGGGTATAGCTATTGGTCTTTCTAAAGACGGTAACGGCGCAGCAGGTCTTGCTGGTGCAGTTGCTTACTTTGTTCTGACAGCAACCGCAACAAACATCGATGCTAGTGTAAATATGTCATTCTTCGGCGGTATCTTTGCAGGTATCATCGCAGGTCACTCTTACAATGCATTCCACGCGACTCGTCTTCCAGAGTGGCTAGCATTCTTCTCTGGCAAACGTCTAGTTCCTATTATGGCTGGTCTATTTGCTCTAGTTGCTGGCGCAATCTTTGGTGTTGTATGGCCTGCTGTTCAATCTGGTCTAGATGCACTTGCTCACGCAGTTTCAACGTCTGGCGCTATCGGTCAATTTGTTTACGGTACTCTTAACCGTGCACTTATCCCAGTAGGTCTACACCATGTACTGAACTCGTACTTCTGGTTCGGTATGGGCTCTTGTCAAGAGATCGTAGTTGCTGCAGAAGGCTTCTCTCAACTTTGTGTTGACCCTGCACTAGCTAAAACTTTAGTTGTTGGTCAAGAGTACACATTTGAATTTGCTAACTCAGTTAACCCAGAAATTGTTGCAACTGTTAAAGAAGTAACTGAAACAGTTAAATCTGGCGACCTACACCGTTTCTTCGGCGGCGATAAAGGCGCTGGCGTATTCATGAACGGTTTCTTCCCAGTAATGATGTTCGGTCTACCAGGTGCTGCACTTGCAATGTACCTAGCTGCTCCTGCTGAAAAACGTAGCCAAGTTGGTGGCGCACTATTCTCAGTTGCATTCTGTTCATTCCTAACAGGTATCACAGAGCCGCTAGAATTCATGTTCGTATTCCTAGCTCCTGCTCTATACGCAATGCACGCTGTATTTACAGGTTTGTCTCTAGTAGTTGCTAACATGTTTGGTACTCTGCACGGTTTCGGTTTCTCTGCTGGTCTTATCGACTTCGTATTGAACTGGGGTCTAGCAACTAAACCATTCGTACTACTACTAATCGGTCTTGGCTTCGGTGCTCTATACTTCTTCACTTTCTCTTTCGCAATCCGCGCTTTCAACTTGAAATCGCCAGGTCGTGAAGATGATGACGAAGCTGTTGCAGCTCCTGCTGGCGAAGCACCAAAGGGCGACCTTGCACGTCAATACCTTAAAGCTCTAGGTGGTCACGACAACCTAACTTCAATCGACGCTTGTATCACTCGTCTACGTCTAACTCTTAAAGACCGCTCTGTTGCAGATGAAGTTGTTCTTAAGAAACTTGGTGCTAAAGGTGTGGTTAAACTAGGTGAAAACAACCTACAGGTTATCCTAGGCCCACTAGCTGAAATCGTAGCTGGCGAAATGAAAGCTATTGGTGCAGGCGAAGACCTATCTGATGTAAAACTTCCACAGTAAGGGAAGTACTTAATTAAGACGTAAAGTTACTCTTAAGTAAGTGTCAAATTGAAAGCCTCCCACACGGGAGGCTTTTTTGTGCCTGCAGTTTAAGACCAGCGAACACGGTTCGTTCTATTCTTCATCGAATAGCAGAAATAATCGCAATTAACGGACGGTTCTTATTGTGCAAAGGCTAAGAATTGTGGATGATTAGCAACAATGATCTTTCTATCTTTGACTGGCGCTATAAGCGACCGTTTTCTTGGGGACGAAAGATAACTTTCTCTGACAATACTAAATACATAGAGGTGCTATAGATGAGTGAAGCTGAGGCTCGTCCATCGAATTTCATTCGCCAAATTATTGATAAAGATTTAGCGGATGGTACACACAGTAGCGTGCATACTCGTTTCCCGCCGGAGCCAAATGGCTACCTGCACATTGGTCACGCTAAATCTATTTGCTTGAACTTTGGTATTGCTCAGGACTACCAGGGACAATGTAATCTTCGTTTCGATGATACAAACCCTGAAAAAGAAGACGTTGAATACGTTGAGTCAATTAAGAATGATGTAAGCTGGTTAGGCTTCGAATGGTCTGGTGATATTTGTTACTCATCAAACTACTTCGATACGCTTTACGCTTATGCTGTGGAATTAATTAATAAAGGCTTAGCGTATGTTGACGAGCTAAGTCCTGATCAAATCCGTGAGTACCGTGGCACGCTAAAAGAGCCTGGTAAAGCGAGCCCATACCGTGACCGCAGCCCTGAAGAGAACCTAGCGTTGTTTGAAAAAATGCGTGACGGTGGCTTTGAAGAAGGTAAAGCGTGTCTACGTGCTAAGATCGACATGAGCTCTTCGTTCATGGTTATGCGCGATCCTGTTATCTACCGTGTTCGTTTTGCTCACCACCATCAAACGGCTGACAAGTGGTGCATTTACCCAATGTACGACTTTACTCACTGTATCTCTGATGCGCTGGAAGGTATTACGCACTCTATCTGTACGCTTGAATTCCAAGATAACCGTCGTTTGTACGATTGGGTTCTAGATAACATCACGATTGACTGCCAACCTCGTCAGTACGAGTTTAGCCGCCTGAATCTTGAATATACAGTGATGTCTAAGCGTAAGCTGAACCAACTTGTGGTTGAAAACCTAGTTCAAGGTTGGGATGACCCACGCATGCCTACTATTTCTGGCCTACGTCGTCGTGGTTTTACTTCAAGCTCGATTCGTGAATTCTGTAAGCGTATTGGTGTAACTAAGCAAGAGAACATGATTGAGTTCGGTTCACTTGAATCTTGCATCCGTGATGATCTGAACGAAAATGCACCTCGTGCAATGGCTGTTCTGGATCCAGTTAAGATCGTTATCGAAAACTACGAAGCAGATACAGTAGAAACGTTAACGGTTGCAAATCACCCAAACAAGCCAGAAATGGGCACTCGTGAAGTACCATTTACACGTGAAGTTTGGATTGAGCGTGACGACTTCCGTGAAGAAGCAAACAAAAAGTACAAGCGTTTGGTTCTAGGTAAAGAAGTTCGCCTGCGTGGTGCTTACGTGATCAAAGCTGAACGTATCGAAAAAGATGCAGAAGGCAACATTACGACTATCTTCTGTTCTTACGACAATGAAACATTGGGTAAGAACCCTGCAGATGGCCGCAAAGTGAAAGGCGTTATCCACTGGGTATCTGCTGATAAAGCACTGCCTGCTGAGATTCGTTTGTACGATCGTCTATTCACAGTGCCAAACCCAGCCGCTGCTGATGACTTCGCTGCAACGCTAAACCCTGAATCTCTTGTTACGCTAAATGGTTTTGTTGAACCTAGCTTAGCAGAAGGTGTGGCAGAGCAAGCGTACCAGTTTGAACGTACAGGTTACTTCTGTGTGGATTCGAAAGACTCTAAAGCAGATGCACTAGTCTTCAACCGCACGGTTGGTCTACGTGACACATGGGGTAAAACTGAAGCTTAATCGCTAAAGTGATTCGCTTTCGATAAGCACCCTAATAAAAAACCGGCTTAGAGCCGGTTTTTTGTATCTGAATAAAGTCGTCAATTATAGAATAAGTTGCGATTAATCGTCTTATGTAGTGACCATATAAAAAACGCCGGCCTAAGCCAGCGTTCTGTATTACTACTTCGCTTTATGCGCGTCTGGATTGCCTTTGCAATCTCCGTTAATGCTTTTGCCGTACAAGTACAAACTGTGGTTTGTTAGTTGCACGTTGTAACGCTGAGCAATCTCTTTCTGTCTTTCTTCGATGATGTCATCAGAGAATTCGATCACTTCGCCACAATCTAAACATACAAGGTGGTCGTGGTGGTGCTGTGTAGAAAGTTCAAATACAGACTTGCCGCCTTCGAAGTGGTGACGAGTTACAATGCCAGCGTCATCGAATTGGTTAAGTACTCGATAAACGGTTGCAAGACCGATTTCTTCACCTAGGTCGATCAGCTTCTTATATAAATCTTCAGCACTAATATGTTGGCAGTCTGGCTGTTGTAATACTTCTAAAATTTTGAGCCGTGGAAGGGTCACTTTAAGACCTGCATCTTTTAGCGCTTGATTATTGTCTGACATATACTTTCCTGTTGATGATCTGCAGCAATTAACAGAATTCAATATTAATACCATTATAGTTTAGTCAGGCATAACAATAAACCACGAACTTCAAAGGGTTACTTACTGACATCACAATCTGTTTTGTAAATTGGAAGTATCTCACTTATAGTGGAGGTACGACCAGTCAAGGTGACGGTGTTTCTGATATGAACATGGAATGTTGTTATGAATAAGCAACTCGCAAAAATATATAAACCCAACATTGTAAAATTTGCTCTTAATATTTGGCCTCCCTTTTGGGGAGCGGGTATTCGAATAGCCCACATTAGCACTGACTTTAGGGTTGTTAAGACAGTACTTAAGCTACGCTGGTGGAATAAGAACGCCAATCGTACTCAATATGGCGGCAGTATCTTTTCTCTTACCGATCCCGTTTACTCATTGATGTTAATGGGAATTTTAGGTGAACGATATTATGTTTGGGATAAAGAAGCGAGCATTAACTTCATCAAGCCGGGGCAATCGGACTTGTATGCAGATTTTGAGATAAGGCAAGGGCAGCTTGACGATATCTATCGTCAGACGCAACTCGGTGAAAAGTGCTTCCCCGAATTTATTATTCACGTGAAAGATAAGCAGGGTAATGTGGTTTCAGAAATTCAACGCACCCTCTATGTAAGAAAGAAGCCGCAATTTAGAGATGATGATGAAGCATTAGAGGCTGAGTGCTAATTAATAGATTTTAAATAGCAAAAAACCTCCTATAAGGAGGTTTTTTCATATCTACATAATGGTTATTAACTGTAACAATTAACAACCACTAGAGAATTAGTCTTCTAGCTCTGCTAGGCACATCTCTTCGTGGATTTGTTTAACCCAGTTAGATACGCGCTCATCAGTTAGCTCAGGTTGACGGTCTTCATCGATACATAGACCAACGAATTGGCTGTCATCGCCTTCAACTAAACCTTTCGATGCTTCGAATTCGTAGCCTTCAGTTGATGTGTGACCTAGGATAGTACCGCCTTTCGCTTCAACGATGTCACGGATAGTACCCATAGCATCACAGAAGTATTCTGCGTAATCTTCTTGGTCGCCACAACCAAAGATAGCAACAAGCTTAGTTGAGAAATCAATAGCTTCTAGCTCTGGGAAAAAGTCATCCCAATCACATTGTGCTTCGCCGTAGTACCACGTAGGGATACCAAGCAGCAGTAGATCGAAGTTATCGATATCTTCTTTGCTGCTTTTTGCAATGTCTTGAACGTGAACGAGCTGTTTGCTCAATTGCTTTTGAATCATCTTAGCAACAGCTTCAGTGTTACCTGTATCGCTACCAAAGAAGAGACCTACACTTGCCATAGAATCATTACCTTTCATTTTGTCTGTTGTCGGTGTAATAAAGTTCGGAAGAGAATCGTTAGATCCCAGTTCCTTCCCAGCTTAGTTGGATTATCCCTTTGGCGATAAAACCCGCACAGCCAAGGAAAAGTACTAACCATACGATGCGACGACCAAATGGAGGAACATTTCCCTGCTTGAGAACGTCCTTAATTGCCATACCGATTAAAAAGAAAATCGCGGCAAACAGGAGATCTAAACCAACAGATTCGATGATGTTCATGTAGTCGTAAAGCATGGGAACCTTATATACCAATTTTGCTTGGGCGCACTATATCACTGTTGTGAGATAAAGTTAATCTGCAGTAATTACACAGCTCTCATTTATCTGCACGAAAAAGCGCAGTTAAGCGATGAATTTTCTAATTGCTCTAAGTACTTCTGCTGGTTTTTCAGCATGCAGCCAGTGACCTGTGTTGGCAATGACATGCGCTTTTGCGTTAGAAAATTGCTGCTGAACGGCTGCTTGATGTTCTGCGGTGAGGTAATCTGAATCCCCACCTTTAATGAGCAAGGTTTTGACCGAGGTTTTCTCGATCGGTTCCCAACCAATAATATGTGGGTAGTTGCTCAATAACGAAGCAACATTGAAGCGCCATTCCATGATGCCTTGCTCTGTTTTGAACAAAGATTTGGTTAAAAACTGGCGAACGCCATCGATCTCGATATGTTTTGCGAGAACCTTGAGTGCATCTGAGCGTGAAGTCGGCTCTTCTTCTATCACGGCTTGCAGGCCTGCGAATACGTTGTCGTGGCGACTCTGAGTGTACGCGACCGGAGCCATATCCAAGACAATCAATTTATGCAGCGCAAGATGTTGTGTCAGTGCCATCGCTACTTTGCCACCCATCGAGTGACCAATCACAGTGACGTCTTCTGACTTAAGATCATGCAGCAGTTGAGCCACGTCTTGTGCCATCGCTTGATAGTTATGAGTGTCACTATGGAAGGATTGACCGTGGTTGCGGAGATCGATACTAAGTACCTGATGATCGGCTTTTAGATCCCTAGCGAGCAAGCCAAGGTTGTCCAGATTACCGAATAATCCATGGATCAAAACAATGGTGTGACCCTCACCTTCAATTTTATAGTTGAGCTGTACTGACATTTTTATCTTATTCATGGTGGGTTTGACGTAGAGTATCCGCGCGGATCTCGCTATAATCCCCCAGAGTTTAAACATTGAGATTGTGAAAAGCGAATGAAAACAATTGAGGTTGATGAGGACCTATACCGTTTTATTGCGGGTCAGACAGAACGTATTGGCGAAAGCGCTTCAGATATTCTGCGCCGCTTGTTACAGGTTGATAGCCAAGGCATGGCTCCGATCGAAGAGATCGTTGAGCCAAAAGGTATCGTTGTTAGCAAAGAGGTAGGCTTTACTCCAGAGAAGTTCGATGGCGTTAAAGAAATGCGCTCACTACTAATATCAGATGAGTTTGCATCACTAAAGAAAGCCATTGATCGTTTCATGCTTGTGTTATCAACACTGCATAAAATCGACCCTTTAAGCTTTTCAGAAGCAACTCAAGTAAAAGGCCGTAAGCGCGTTTACTTTGCAGATAACGAAGCGACGTTGCTAGCAAACGGCAACACGACTAAGCCTAAAGCTATTCCACAAAGTCCTTTTTGGGTTATTACTAATAACAATACAAGCCGAAAAAGACAGATGGTTGAGCAGCTTATGAGCCGCATGAATTTCCAAGCAGAATTGATAGAAAAAGTAACAGGTTCAATTTAACGAAATCTGATTTAAACCTCATAATATCCATGGATAAGAAGATATTATGAGGTTTTTTTGTTTTAAAATTTTATATATAAGGATGTCGAAAAATGGCTATGCACCCTCGTGCTGGGCAGAAAGCTCAGCAGGAAGATCTTCATAATATCCCGGCTTTAGTTGCTAACTATTTCTTACAGCAACCGGATGCTACGAACCCAGATCATAAAGTACTTTTCGGTACTTCAGGTCACCGCGGTACAGCAGACAAATCAACATTTAACGAAAACCACATTCTAGCAATTGCACAAGCGGTTGCTGAAGTTCGTGCCGAGCAAGGTACAACTGGCCCTCTTTTCTTAGGTAAAGATACTCACGCTCTATCTGAGCCTGCGTTCTCTACGGTTATCGAAGTGCTTGTAGCGAACGGTGTTGAAGTTATTATTCAAGAAAACAACGGCTTTACTCCAACACCTGGTATCTCGCACGCGATTCTTACGCACAACCTAGTGAATGACAAAAAAGCCGACGGCATTGTTATCACGCCTTCACATAACCCACCTCAAGACGGCGGTATTAAATACAACCCGACACACGGTGGCCCAGCTGAAGCTGAACTGACTCAAGCGATTGAAGACCGTGCGAACGTGATCATTGCTGAGCAAATGCAAGGTGTTAAGCGTACGCCTATCGCACAGGCTAAACAGTCTGAGCTAGTAAAAGAAGTTGACCTAGTCGCGCCATACGTCGCTGATTTGGTTAACGTCGTGGATATGGAAGCGATCCAGAAAGCAAACATCAAGATTGGTGTTGATCCACTGGGTGGCAGCGGTATTGATTACTGGCGTCAAATTGGTAAAGCGTACAATCTAGATCTTACTCTGGTAAGTGAAGCGGTTGACCCTTCATTCCAATTCATGTCTCTAGATAAAGATGGCGTAGTTCGTATGGACTGTTCTTCTCCATACGCAATGGCAGGCTTACTGGCGCTTAAAGACGAGTACGCTCTAGCATTTGGTAACGACCCAGATTACGATCGCCACGGTATCGTGACACCTAAAGGTTTGATGAATCCAAACCACTTCTTAGCGGTTTGTATTGATTACCTATACCGTAACCGTGAAGGTTGGGGTAAAGACGTTGCTGTTGGTAAGACACTAGTATCAAGTGCATTAATCGATCGCGTAGTTTCTGACTTAGGTCGCGAACTTTGTGAAGTGCCAGTTGGTTTCAAATGGTTCGTTGATGGCTTATACAACGGCCAGTTTGGTTTTGGTGGCGAAGAGAGCGCAGGTGCTTCTTTCCTACGTAAAGACGGTACGCCTTGGTCAACAGATAAAGACGGCCTGATTCTTTGCTTGCTTGCGGCTGAGATCACAGCAGTGACAGGTAAGAACCCACAAGAATACTACGAAGAACTTGCCGCTAAACACGGTGAATCTAAGTACAACCGTATTCAAGCGGTAGCAAATGGTGCACAGAAAGACGTGCTGAAGAAACTATCTCCAGAGATGGTTTCTGCTGAGACGTTGGCTGGTGATGCAATTACTGCACGCTTAACACACGCTCCAGGTAACGGTGCTGCGATTGGTGGCTTGAAAGTGACAACTGAGAACGGCTGGTTTGCTGCTCGTCCATCAGGCACTGAAGACATCTACAAGATCTACTGTGAAAGCTTTAAGGGTGAAGAGCACCTGAAAGCAATCGAAGCAGAAGCTCAAGAGATTGTGAACCAAGTATTTGCAGCGGCTGGCCTATAATCGAATCTCGATTACTAGAGTTGCTACGTAAATAGAAGAAGGGTTGATGTGAAAGCATCAGCCCTTTTTGTTTGTGTTAGTTACGTATAAGCGGGAAAAGGTAACTGAGTTAGCTCAGACGACTAACCGTGTGGCCAACTTTGTGGCATCACAAACCAGAATTGCCCCGACTTTGTTTGCCCATGGACGAAGCGATCACCGAACTCGGTGATAGGCTGACTGCTGAAATCATCCGTCCCTGCTGCCCATTGCTCTTTGGTGAGTGGATACAGTGGTTCACTGATTAAATGAGCCTGATCTTGATAGCACCAAAAGCCGTTTACTTGGCTTGGGTTAATGTCATAGCCCAAGCATTTTGTCGGTATGTTTTGCTCTAAGAAAGGGTTGGTATACAGACGACCTTGCATCAGTAAGTGTTTTGAGTCGACATCGATTTCTGGATATTGCTCAACAAAGGCGGCAGAAGAGGACATTTCGAGTTGGTGGCTGAGCATCCTGTCGAGTTTCTTATCCAATTGGTCGTGAGAGTTGGGTCCAAACCATGTTTGTTCGTGGAGCAGATAAAACTTAATCGCCACTTCCCAATGTTCCAGCTTTTGGCTGCTCTCTTCTTTAAGAATAAAGTCGATTGCACCGAGAGTTCTGCCTTCCACATTGATCTGAATCTCGTCGTGCTTTATCGAGTAATTCGGTGAGGCAGCGATCACTTGCTCGCATAGATATTGGTAGAGGAAACCTAATCTAGGATTACCCTCATAAGTATGTGATGAGTCGATGGCATGGTTGCTAGAGAATGCACTGAGATCCGAAACCGGTGGCTTGATTTCTAGTAATGGCGGTGAGTCGATGACCCATTGGTAAAAACGTTGCAGTGCTGTCATCTCTTCCTCATAAACTCATCGTGGGGCTTTCGACATTCTACCCGTAAATTGATATAACGACGTTATTATAAAGGTAAGCTGGAAAGAAAAATGATTAACTTACAATTAGAAAAGCTACTTAACGAAAAACTGCAGCCACAGCAGATTAAAGATTACTGTCCTAATGGTCTTCAAGTTGAAGGCGCGACAGAAGTGAAGCGAATCGTTACTGGTGTTACGGCTTCTCAAGCCTTGATTGATAAAGCGGTAGAACTGAACGCAGACGCTTTGTTAGTCCATCACGGCTTTTTCTGGAAAGGCGAGTCAGAAGCGATTCGTGGCATGAAGGGCAAGCGCATTCGTACCTTGATTAAAAATGACATCAATCTTTTAGGTTATCACTTGCCGCTTGATATCCACCCTGAGCTTGGTAATAACGCGAAACTGGCGGAGTTACTTGAGATAGAAGTCGAAGGCGGTTTGGAAGGGCACCCACAATCGGTTGCTATGTTTGGTAAATTAAAAACACCAATGACAGGTACTGAATTCGCAGCAAAAATCGATCAAGCTCTAAATCGTAAACCACTGCATATCGCTCCAGAAAACCAAGACAAAATGATAACGACCGTCGGTTGGTGTACTGGTGGTGGTCAAGACTACATTGAGCTAGCGGCTTCTCAAGGCATTGATGCTTTTATTTCTGGTGAAATTTCTGAGCGCACTACTTACTCAGCACGCGAGCAAGACATTCATTATTTTGCTGCAGGTCACCATGCGACAGAACGCTACGGCGTGAAGGCACTAGGTGAGTGGTTAGCAAAAGAGCACTGCTTGGATGTTGAGTTTATCGATATCGATAACCCAGTTTAAGAGCAGATGCGAGATAAGGGGTACGAGTCGAGTGTATGCGTCGTTCTCTAGAATTGAGCAGGTAACCTGTATAGTTTATCTGCTCGCTTAAGGAGATCCCCAACTCATTCGTCCCTCGTTCTTGGGGATGACGATATTATTTTATTCGTTCACTTCGCATTCTTGAGGATGACGGGGTTGAGAGCGTACAAAAGAAAAGGGGTTGATGTTCTCACATCAACCCCTTTTAACATTATGATTTATAGCAACTATTCACGTTCGTGAAGTGCTTTAAAGTCACGTTGTTCTTCACCAGTATATAGCTGACGAGGACGACCGATACGGTTCGTCGGATCGCTGTGCATTTCGTTCCAGTGAGCAATCCAACCGATGGTACGAGACATCGCGAAGATTACTGTAAACATAGATACTGGAATACCGATTGCTTTCAGAATGATACCTGAGTAGAAATCTACGTTCGGGTATAGCTTCTTAGAAACAAAGTACTCATCAGAAAGAGCGATACGCTCAAGTTCCATCGCTACGTCTAGTAGTGGATCTTGGATGTTTAGCTCTTTAAGCACTTCGTGACACGCTTCGCGCATTACTGTTGCACGTGGGTCGTAGTTCTTGTAAACACGGTGACCGAAGCCCATCAAACGGAATGGGTCATCTTTGTCTTTTGCTTTCGCAACGTATTCTTCAATGTTATCTACGCTACCGATCTCTTCAAGCATGCGCAGACAAGCTTCGTTTGCACCGCCGTGAGCTGGGCCCCAAAGTGATGCGATACCTGCTGCGATACACGCAAACGGGTTAGCACCAGATGAACCAGCAAGACGCACTGTAGACGTAGAAGCGTTCTGTTCGTGGTCAGCATGTAGAGTGAAAATCTTATCCATTGCACGAGCAACGATAGGGTTCACTTCATACTCTTCACATGGGTTTGCAAACATCATGTGTAAGAAGTTTTCTGCGTAGCCTAGGTCGTTACGTGGGTAGATAAACGGCTGACCGATTGAATATTTGTAACACATTGCAGCCAGTGTTGGCATTTTTGAAATCAGGCGGTATGCCGCAATTTCACGGTGTGTATCGTTGTTGACATCAAGTGAGTCGTGGTAGAACGCCGCTAGAGCGCCTACAACACCACACATTACAGCCATAGGGTGAGCGTCACGACGGAAGCCGTGGAAGAAACTAGCGATTTGCTCGTGCACCATAGTGTGACGTGTCACGGTAGTCTTGAACTTTTCGTACTCAGCTCGAGATGGGGCTTCACCGTAAAGAAGTATGTAACATACTTCTAAGTAATCAGCGTTATTGGCAAGTTGGTCGATTGGATAACCACGATGTAAAAGAATGCCTTTTCCACCGTCAATAAAAGTGATTTGAGACTCACAGGATGCAGTGGCAAGAAAACCAGGGTCAAAAGTGAAAAAACCATTAGAACCTAGTGTACGAACATCGATCACTGGAGTACCAAGTACACCTTCTGTAATCGGCAGCTCGATTGGCGCTTGACCTTCAATGTGAAGGGTAGCTTTCTTATCCGCCATAACAATCTCCTTTGTTTATTATTTAATCCGTCCAGGATGTTTATGTGCCATTTTTTTACTGGTCTTACGTGGGAAAGTCAATTTTTCTGAAGCTTTGTGTGCACTTGTTAGTGTTTTTTACATTAAATTCGTTAAAAATCTGGTCTGTGTAGCATTATTTGTTACATCAATTGTATTAGAATGTTGCCAGTCGTATAGTGACGCTGAAAAGTTTGGTTAAAACCTTATAAATGCAAGGCTAAGAAGAAATGTGAGGTGTCTTTCTTAATCGAGCAGTTAACAATTATTTTACAATTATCTAAGGCTCAACTTCAGTTATTTGTTAAGTTAATGTTAAATTTTGAAGGTTTACAATCAAATTTTGTCCATAACAATATCATAAGGTTATTTAATGACCATAATGCTCAATGGAGCTGAGTGAGCAAGCCCGTGAAAGAAAGAAAGACAAGACCTGTTAATTTAGATTTACAGACCATCCACTTTCCAATCACAGCAATAGCTTCCATCCTACACCGTGTGTCTGGGGTGATAACTTTTGTCGCGATTGGAATTCTGCTTTGGTTACTATCCATTTCCCTCTCATCCCCAGTAGGCTTTGCCGAAGCTAGCGACATTGTCGATGGTTTCTTCGTGAAGTTTATTCTGTGGGGCATTTTAACCGCTTTGGCTTACCACATTGCTGGTGGTATTCGTCACCTTCTTATGGACCTTGGTCACTTTGAAGAGCTGGAATCTGGCGCGAAGAGCGCTAAGGTTGCATTCGCAGCAACAGCGGTATTGTCTCTACTAGCGGGGATCTTAGTATGGTAAACAACGTTTCTACTTTTGGTCGTAATGGTGTCCACGATTATCTATTGATTCGTGCTACTGCCATCATTATGACGCTTTACACTATCTACCTAGTTAGCTTTTGTGCTTTCTCTGGTGATATCTCTTACGCATCTTGGACGCAATTCTTTGGTGGAACCTTCACTAAAGTCTTCACCATGTTAGCGCTTACTTCTGTTTTGGTTCACGCGTGGATCGGCCTATGGCAAGTACTAACTGACTACATCAAATGCGCAAAACTGCGTGTTGGTCTTCAAGTCGGTGTTGTTGCAGTTCTTCTTGGATATTTCTTCTCTGGTCTGTTTATTTTGTGGGGTGCGTAAGTGACTATTCCTGTTCGTGAGTTTGATGCCGTAGTGATCGGCGCTGGTGGTGCAGGTATGCGTGCCGCACTGCAAATTTCTGAGCAAGGCCTTTCTTGTGCATTGCTTTCTAAAGTTTTCCCTACTCGTTCTCATACGGTTTCAGCGCAAGGCGGCATCACTGTTGCTCTTGGTAACGCGCATGAAGACCATTGGGAACAACATATGTATGACACAGTAAAAGGTTCTGATTACATCGGTGACCAAGACGCTATCGAATACATGTGTAAAAACGGTCCTGAGTCGGTAATCGAACTCGAAAAAATGGGCCTGCCTTTCTCTCGTTTTGAGAACGGTACTATTTACCAGCGTCCTTTCGGTGGTCAATCTAAAAACTTTGGTGGTGAGCAAGCGGCTCGTACCGCAGCTGCAGCCGACCGTACTGGTCACGCACTGCTTCATACGCTTTACCAACAAAACATTAAACACAAAACGACGGTTTTCTCTGAGTGGTATGCACTGGATCTTGTTAAAAACGAAGATGGTGCAATTTTAGGTACTACCGCGCTTTGTATGGAAACGGGCGAGGTTTGCTACTTCAAAGCGAAGGCAACAATCCTTGCTACCGGAGGTGCTGGTCGTATCTACGCATCAACAACCAATGCACACATTAACACTGGTGACGGTGTTGGTATGGCGATTCGTGCTGGCGTTCCTATGCAAGACATCGAAATGTGGCAGTTCCACCCGACGGGTATCGCTGGTGCAGGTGTATTGGTAACGGAAGGTTGTCGTGGTGAAGGTGGTTACCTTCTCAATAAAGACGGCGAACGCTTCATGGAACGTTACGCACCAAACGCTAAAGACTTAGCGGGTCGTGATGTTGTTGCTCGTTCAATGATGGTTGAAATTCGTGAAGGTCGCGGTTGCGATGGCCCTTGGGGTCCACACATCAAGCTTAAGCTTGATCATCTAGGTAAAGAGACACTTGAATCTCGTCTTCCTGGTGTATGTGAACTTTCTCGTACCTTTGCTCACGTTGATCCAGTGAAAGAGCCAATCCCAGTAATCCCTACATGTCACTACATGATGGGTGGTGTTCCAACACAAGTTTCTGGTCAAGCTATTAAGCAAACCGAAGACGGCAACGATGTTGAAATCCAAGGTCTCTTTGCTTGTGGTGAAATCGCATCAGTATCAGTACATGGTGCCAACCGTCTAGGTGGTAACTCACTGCTTGATTTAGTGGTATTTGGTCGTGCGACAGGTCTACACCTAGGTGAGACACTGAAGAAGCAAGACGAAGCGAAACCTGCAACTGAAGCTGACATTGAGCGTTCACTAGAGCGTTACAACCGCTGGGAAAACAGCACAGACGGCGAAGATCCAGCGCAAATCCGTAAAGATCTTCAGCAATGTATGCAGAACAACTTCTCAGTATTCCGTGAAGGCAAAGCAATGGCTGAAGGCCTAGAAGAGCTAAAAGCGATTCGCGAGCGTCTGAAAAATGCACACCTATCTGATAAGTCTACAGAGTTCAACACTCAACGTATCGAGTGTCTAGAGCTTGAAAACTTGATGGAAACGGCATTCGCAACGGCTGTTGCTGCAAATTTCCGTACAGAGAGCCGTGGCGCACACGCTCGATTCGATTTCCCTGACCGTGATGATGAGCAATGGCTATGCCACTCACTTTACAACCCAGAGTCAGAGAGCATGACTAAGCGTGGTGTAAACATGGAACCTATCCATCGTGAAGCGTTCCCACCAAAAGCACGTACGTACTAAGGAGATATGACCATGAAACTGAATTTCTCTTTATATCGTTACAATCCAGATGTCGACCAGAAACCTTATATGAAGGAATACACTCTAGAAGTGGATGAAGGTTCAGACATGATGCTTTTGGATGCGCTTATACTGTTGAAAGAGCAAGATCCAACAATCTCATTCCGTCGCTCATGCCGTGAAGGTGTATGTGGCTCGGATGGTTTGAACATGAACGGTAAAAATGGCCTAGCGTGTATCACGCCATTGTCTGCGCTTTCGGGCCAAGACAAGATTGTGATTCGCCCACTGCCTGGCTTACCCGTTGTTCGTGACCTGATTGTAGACATGACTCAGTTCTACGATAACTACGAAAAAGTGAAGCCATTCTTAGTGTCTGATGGCAATGTGCCACCGGCTCGTGAAAACTTACAAAGCCCTGATGAGCGTGCTCATTTAGATGGATTGTACGAATGTATCATGTGTGCATGTTGTACAACGTCATGCCCATCATTCTGGTGGAACCCTGACAAATTCATCGGACCAGCAGGCCTGCTTGCAGCGTACCGTTGGCTAATTGATAGCCGAGATACAGCGACAGACGAACGTTTGTCCGATCTTGATGATGCATTTAGCGTTTTTCGTTGCCATGGCATCATGAATTGTGTAAGTGTTTGTCCTAAGGGATTAAATCCGACGAAAGCTATTGGTCACATCAAGACCATGCTAGTGAATCGTTCGGTTTAAGTTATATAAAAATTGCCGCCCTAGAAGTTTTGGGGCGGCCTTTTAATAGCTCGGCATAGACCGCAGCAAACGTGAAAACTACTGGTTAAGGGAAAATATGCACAACGGCGTGATGAAGGCATGGCTCGAGTCTTCACACTTGGCTGGCGCCAATGCAACGTACGTAGAAGAACTCTATGAACTGTATCTAAGTGACCCAGATTCGGTAAGTGACGAATGGAGAAGTGTTTTTGAAGAACTGCCTGTGCAAGCTTCAGAGACAGTGGAACAACCACACTCTCGTGTTCGTGAATACTTCCGTCGACTCGCTCAAGAAACAAAGCATTACAGTGTCCAAGTTAGTGATCCAGATGTCGATGCGAAACAAGTAAAGGTTCTGCAACTTATTAATGCCTATCGATTCCGAGGGCATCAAGCAGCAAATCTAGACCCCCTAGGTTTATGGAAAAGAGCGACAGTTGATGAACTGGACCCTTCTTTCCACACTCTTACCGAAGATGACCTCAATGAGACGTTCAACGTCGGCTCTTACGCCATTGGCCAAGAGACGATGGTGCTTAAAGATCTCTACAAATCTCTAAAGCAAACTTATTGTGGCTCTATTGGTGCTGAATACATGCACATGACAAATACAGAGCAAAAGCGTTGGATCCAACAACGTTTAGAGTCTGTATCTGGTCAACCCTCTTTCAACAAAGAAGAAAAGCAAGCTTTCCTAGAAGAGCTAACTGCTGCTGAAGGTCTTGAGCGCTATCTTGGTGCGAAATTCCCAGGCGCAAAACGCTTCTCGTTGGAAGGTGGTGATGCTCTTATCCCAATGACGAAAGAAATTATTCGTCATGCTGGTGGACAAGGCATGCGTGAAGTTGTTGTTGGTATGGCTCACCGTGGTCGTCTAAACATGTTGGTCAACGTGCTTGGTAAAAAGCCACAAGACCTGTTTGACGAGTTTGCGGGCAAGCACGATGACACGTGGGGTACTGGTGATGTGAAATACCACCAAGGCTTCTCTGCGGACTTCGCAACGCCAGGCGGCAACGTTCACTTAGCACTAGCATTTAACCCATCTCACTTAGAAATCGTAAACCCGGTAGTTATCGGTTCAGTACGTGCACGTCAAGATCGCCTTGGTGATAATGATGGTAGCCGTGTACTTCCAATTACTATCCACGGTGACTCAGCTATCGCTGGTCAGGGTGTAGTACAAGAGACGTTTAACATGTCTCAAGCTCGTGGTTTCTGTGTAGGTGGTACGGTTCGTATCGTTGTAAACAACCAAGTTGGTTTTACAACGTCTAACCCTCGCGATACACGCTCTACGATGTACTGTACCGATATCGCGAAGATGGTTCAGGCTCCGATTTTCCACGTTAACTCTGATGATCCAGAAGCGGTTGCGTTTGTTGCGCGTCTTGCATTGGATTACCGTAATACGTTTAAGCGTGATGTTGTTATTGATTTGGTTTGTTACCGTCGCCACGGTCACAATGAAGCCGATGAGCCGAATGCAACACAGCCTTTGATGTACCAAAAAATCAAGAAGCACCCAACACCACGTAAGCTTTACGCTGACGTGCTAATGGAGCGCGGTGAGTTTGGTATTGATACAGCAACTCAGCTAGTTAACGAATATCGTGATGCACTTGATCACGGTGAAGTTGTGGTTAAAGAGTGGCGTCCAATGGCACTTCACTCAGTAGACTGGTCTCCTTACCTAGGTCACGACTGGAACATCGAGTGGGATAACAAGATTGATATCGAGCGCCTGAAAGAGCTTGGTAGCAAACTTTGCCAATACCCAGACAGCCATAAGCTGCAAAGCCGAGTAAATAAACTGTACAACGATCGTACTGCCATGGTGAATGGTGAGAAACAAGTCGATTGGGGTATGGCTGAAACTCTGGCATACGCAACACTTGTTGACGACGGTAAGCGTATTCGTATCTCAGGCCAAGATTCAGGTCGTGGTACGTTCTTCCACCGTCACTCAGTACTGCACAATCAATCAGATGCAAGCACGTATGTTCCTCTTGCGAACATTCATGATAAACAAGGGCCATTCCAAGTGTTTGACTCTGTGTTATCTGAAGAAGCGGTACTCGCATTTGAGTATGGTTACGCGACAGCAGAGCCAAGCGGTCTAACCCTTTGGGAAGCTCAATTTGGTGACTTCGCAAACGGTGCACAAGTTGTTATCGACCAATTCATTTCATCAGGTGAGCAAAAGTGGGCACGTCTATGTGGTCTAACTATGCTGCTTCCTCACGGTTATGAAGGCCAAGGCCCGGAGCACTCTTCTGCACGTCTTGAGCGTTACCTTCAGTTATGTGCTGAACAAAACATGCAGGTTGTTGTTCCTTCAACACCAGCTCAGGTTTACCACATGATTCGCCGTCAGGTTGTTCGACCAATGCGTCGTCCACTGATTGTAATGTCACCTAAGTCATTGCTTCGTCACCCTCTGTGTACTTCTTCTCTTGAAGATTTGGCAGAAGGCACGTTCCAACCAGC
The DNA here is from genome assembly GCF_041470465.1 of Vibrio sp. 10N.261.55.F4. Taxonomy (NCBI): domain Bacteria; kingdom Pseudomonadati; phylum Pseudomonadota; class Gammaproteobacteria; order Vibrionales; family Vibrionaceae; genus Vibrio; species Vibrio sp. 10N.261.55.F4. Next base: position 55,840 of record NZ_JBFRMM010000015.1, read on the forward strand.
TATCGCAGAAATTGATGATCTGGCTCCTGAGAACGTAAAACGCGTCGTGTTCTGTTCAGGTAAGGTTTACTTTGACCTGCTTGACCAAAGACGTAAGAACGAGCAAGACGATGTCGCTATTGTACGTATTGAGCAACTTTACCCGTTCCCTTATGAGGACGTGAGAGCTGCCATCGCACAGTACACAAATGTAGTCGATTACGTTTGGTGTCAAGAAGAGCCACAAAACCAAGGTGCTTGGTACAGTAGCCAACATAATTTCCGAGCTGCTATCCCAGTAGGTGCTGATATTCAATACGCAGGTCGTCCTGCATCAGCATCACCAGCTGTTGGCTATATGTCAGTACACTTGAAACAACAAAAAGCGTTAGTTGACGACGCTTTGACCCTACTTAAGAACTAGAAGTAAAAGGAAAATACGCACATGACAATTGAAATTCTGGTTCCAGATTTACCTGAATCTGTGGCTGATGCAACAGTTGCTACTTGGCACAAAAAACCGGGCGAAGCGGTTGCACGTGATGAAGTCATTGTAGATATCGAAACAGATAAAGTAGTTCTAGAAGTACCGGCTCCTGAAGCGGGTGTTCTGGAAGCTATCATCGAAGAAGAGGGTGCTACGGTACTTTCTAAGCAGCTTTTGGCTAAAATCAAGCCGGGTGCTGTCGCTGGTGAACCAACGAAAGACACCACTGAAGATACAGAAGCATCTCCTGATAAGCGCCATAAAGCTGCGCTAACAGAAGAGAACAACGACGCACTAAGCCCAGCTGTTCGTCGCCTGCTTGCTGAGCACAACCTACAACCAGCTGACGTTAAAGGCACTGGTGTTGGTGGTCGTATTACTCGTGAAGACATCGACGCACACCTAGCAGCAGCGAAAGCGGCTCCGGCAGCAGCATCTGCACCAGCAGTTGAAGCGCCAGCAGCGGCTCGCAGCCAAAAACGCGTGCCTATGACTCGCCTGCGTAAGACAGTTGCAAACCGTCTTCTAGAAGCGAAAAACAGCACAGCAATGCTGACTACTTTCAACGAAGTGAACATGAAGCCAATCATGGACCTTCGTAAGCAGTACAAAGACCAATTCGAGAAACGTCACGATACGCGTCTTGGCTTCATGTCTTTCTACGTGAAAGCAGTAACAGAAGCACTGAAGCGTTTCCCAGAAGTGAACGCTTCTATTGATGGTACAGATATCGTTTACCACAACTACTTCGACATCAGCATGGCGGTATCTACGCCACGTGGTCTAGTGACTCCAGTACTTAAAGACTGTGACACACTAGGTTTCGCTGATATCGAAAAAGGCATCAAAGAGCTAGCAATCAAAGGCCGTGACGGCAAGCTAACGGTTGATGAACTGATGGGTGGTAACTTCACTATCACAAACGGTGGTGTATTTGGTTCTCTAATGTCTACGCCAATCATCAACCCACCTCAAGCGGCAATTTTGGGTATGCACAAAATCCAAGACCGTCCAATGGCTGTTGATGGCAAGGTAGAGATTCTACCAATGATGTACCTAGCGCTTTCTTACGACCACCGTCTAATCGATGGCCGTGAATCAGTTGGCTTCCTAGTGACCATCAAAGAGCTTCTAGAAGATCCTGCACGTCTGCTATTAGACGTTTAGTATCGCTAAAACGTCTAGTTAACCCCGTTAGCTAGACGTAAAAAGTTTCAAAGGCTAGGCTGCTCAACGTCTGGCCTTCAATTGAACTGTAAAGCCATTAGAAAATGGACAGCAGTTGTTTTGAGAAGACCCTACAGACGTAACACAGGAAACTGTGTCGTTATGGAAATAATAATCCCTTAAGGGAAAATAAACGGAATATCAAAATGAATTTGCATGAATACCAAGCCAAACAGCTGTTTGCAGAATTCGGTTTGCCTGTACCAGAAGGTTTCGCATGTGATACTGCACAAGAAGCTTTCGAAGCTGCAGGTCGTATCAGTACAGCCAAGAAAGTCGTTAAGTGTCAAGTACATGCTGGTGGCCGCGGTAAAGCGGGCGGCGTAGAGCTACATGACACCAAAGAAGGCGTTAAAGAGTTTGCACAAAAGTGGCTAGGTAAAAACTTAGTGACTTACCAAACAGACGCTAATGGTCAGCCTGTAACAAAGATCCTAGTTGAAGAAGCATCAAACATTGCTAACGAACTTTACCTAGGTGCTGTTGTTGACCGCGCAACGCGTAAAATTGTATTCATGGCGTCAACTGAAGGCGGTGTGGACATTGAGAAAATCGCTGAAGAAACTCCAGAGTTGATTCACCAATCAGCGATCGATCCTCTAGTAGGCCCTCAAGCTTACCAAGGCCGTGAACTTGCGTTCAAACTTGGTCTAGTTGGCGATCAAATCAAACAGTTCGTTAAGATCTTCATGGGTCTTGGCAAAATGTTCTCTCAGTACGACCTAGCTCTACTAGAAATCAACCCGCTTGTAATTACTGGCGAAGGCAACCTGCTTTGTCTAGACGGCAAGATCAACATCGACTCAAACGCGATGTACCGTCAGCCTAAACTACGTGAAATGCACGATCCATCTCAAGAAGATGAGCGCGAAGCACACGCAGCACAGTGGGAACTGAACTACGTAGCACTAGATGGTAACGTTGGCTGTATGGTTAACGGTGCAGGCCTTGCGATGGGTACGATGGATATCGTAAACCTACACGGCGGCAAGCCAGCAAACTTCCTTGATGTAGGCGGCGGCGCGACAAAAGAGCGTGTAGCTGAAGCATTCAAGATCATCCTTTCTGATGACAATGTTAAAGCAGTACTCGTAAACATTTTCGGTGGCATCGTTCGTTGTGACATGATCGCTGAAGGTATTATCGGTGCAGTTAAAGAAGTCGGCGTAACAGTTCCTGTAGTTGTTCGTCTAGAAGGTACAAACGCAGACCTAGGTCGCGAAGTACTTGCTAATTCTGATGTTGATATCATTGCAGCTGAATCTCTAACAGATGCTGCTCAGAAAGTTGTTGCTGCTGCGGAGGCTAAATAATGTCTGTATTAATTAACAAAGACACTAAAGTAATCTGTCAGGGTTTCACTGGCGGTCAAGGTACATTCCACTCAGACCAAGCTATCGCATACGGTACGCAAATGGTTGGTGGTGTTTCACCTGGTAAAGGTGGTCAAACTCACCTAGGCCTTCCAGTATTCAACACAGTACGTGAAGCGGTAGAAGTAACTGGCGCAACAGCAACAGTTATCTACGTACCAGCTCCTTTCTGTAAAGATGCAATCCTAGAAGCGATTGATGCAGGTATCGAACTGATCGTAACGATCACTGAAGGTATCCCTACAACAGATATGATCGACGTTAAAGTGAAGCTAGAAGAAACTGGCGTTCGCATGATCGGTCCTAACTGTCCAGGTCTTATCACTCCAGACGAGTGTAAGATTGGTATCATGCCTGGTCACATCCACAAGAAGGGTAAAGTAGGTATCGTATCTCGCAGCGGTACTCTGACATACGAAGCAGTTAAGCAAACAACAGATGAAGGCTTTGGTCAGTCTACATGTGTTGGTATCGGTGGTGACCCTATCCCAGGTTCAAACTTCATTGATATCTTGAAACTTTTCCAAGAAGACCCAGAAACTGAAGCAATCGTAATGATTGGTGAAATCGGTGGTACTGCGGAAGAAGAAGCGGCTGATTTCATCAAAGCAAACGTAACTAAGCCAGTTGTATCTTACATCGCTGGTGTTACTGCTCCTCCGGGCAAACGTATGGGACACGCAGGCGCAATCATCTCTGGCGGTAAAGGTACTGCTGAAGATAAATTCGCAGCACTAGAAGCAGCAGGCGTTAAGACTGTTAAGTCTCTTGCTGACATCGGTAAAGGCCTACGTGAAATCACGGGTTGGTAATCAGCTGGCTTTTATCGATTGAGATAGAAGTTAATTGAAACGATATTAAAAAGGCTTGGTCACTGACCAAGCCTTTTTTTATGTTTTCGAGATACGAGATCGTACTGCTAAGTGCTAAGCTCGACTTCTAACCATTTGAGATAGCATAAACATTGCTGCCGCACTGATAACCACAGACGGGCCAGCAGGCGTATCATAGAACCAAGACAAGCTTAATCCACCGAATACAGCGATAGAGCCAATAATTGATGCAAGGAAGGCCATCTGCTCAGGTGTGCTCGAGAACTTCCTTGCCGTTGCTGCAGGAATAATCAGTAGCGATGTCATGATTAACGCACCAACAAACTTCATACCGACAGCAATCACGATACCGACCAATAGCATCAGAATCAGACGCATTAAATCAATGTTGATGCCATCAACCGCCGCGAGATCTTCGTTAACCGTCGTTGATAGTAGTGGTCGCCAAAAGATAGCAAGTACTAATCCAATCACAGCAGCACCCGCATAGATGAACACTAAATCCGTTGGAGATACTGCCAGCAAGTCACCAAATAGGTAGCTCATTAGGTCAACACGAACGTTATCTAAGAAACTGACAGCAACCAAACCAAGTGATAGCGCACTGTGCGCCAAAATACCGAGTAGGGTATCGGTCGCGACCAGCTTTTGTTTTTGTAAAGTCACTAGCAACACGGCCAGCATCAAACAACAAATCAGCAGCGCGAAATACAAGTTAATGTTGAACAGAAAGCCAAGTGCTAAGCCCATCAAAGAAGCGTGAGCAAGCGTGTCACCAAAGTAAGCCATCTTACGCCACACCACGAATGAACCTAGTGGGCCTGCAATTAGTGCAATACCCAAACCCGCCAAAATAGAGGGAAGAAGAAACTCAAGCATTAGTGGTGTCCGTGTTTATGGTTTGAACATTCATGCACGTCGCCTTCGACAGGCTGGCCTGCGAGATCATGATGGTGATGTTCGTGTTGGTGATGATAAAACGCTAGCGTCTCTTGGGTCGCGGTGCCAAAGAGCGCAATATACGAAGGATGGTGTTTGATGTCTGCAGGTGCGCCTGAGCAACAGATGTGGTGGTGTAAACAGATAACATCGTCTGTTTTTGCCATCACTAAATGCAGATCGTGTGAAACCATAAATACGGCACAACCAAAGCGGTGGCGAATGGTGTCAATCAAGTCATACAGGTCTATTTGCCCTTGAACGTCGACGCCTTGAGCCGGTTCATCGAGAACCAGTAGATCTGGTCTTCTTAGCAATGAACGAGCAATGAGTACACGTTGGTTTTCTCCGCCGGATAGCTGGTGCATGTTACTCTTCTGCAGATGTTCAGCACCAACAAGCTTCAATGCTTCAAGGATCTCTTGCTGACTGAAATTGCCAGTGAGTTTTAGAAAACGCTCTACGTTGAGCGGTAGGGAATCATTGAGCTTTAATTTTTGTGGTACATAGCCAATTTTCAGTTTTTTAGCTTTTGTTATTGTGCCTGAAAATTTGGTCTGTAAACCCAGTACCACTTTTACTAATGTCGACTTTCCTGCACCGTTTGGCCCAATCAGGGTGGTGATTCTGCCGCGCTCTAAATTTAGAGAGATGTTGTCTAGAACTTTTCGACCGTCAAATTCGACGCTCACAGAATCTAGTTGGATTAAGTTATCCATGAATAGAACTCATTTGCAATTCGCTAATGTTATAATGTAACATTTACCTCAAGCCTAAGCTACTTTTCTATTATCGAGGTATTATGTCACGTTCATCTTTTATACTTGCTACTTTGCTTTTAGCGCCAAGTGTCGCAAGTGCCAATACTATTCTAACAAGCTTTAAACCAATTCAAATGATTGTGACAGAATTAACGCAAGGCGTTAGTGAGCCGGATGTGTTGATGAACAGCAATGCTTCGCCGCATGATTATGCGCTTAAGCCATCGGATGTCAAAAAAGTTCATAGTGCCGATATGGTCATCTGGTTCGGCCCTGACCTAGAAGCCTTTCTGACTAAGGTGATTGGTTCAAAAGAAAATGTTATCAAGATCAGTGATATTCCCGGAATCAACTTGCGAGAGTTCGGACACGAAGAGCATGACCACGATGCACATGAAGGGCACCACCACGGTAGCCATGACCCGCATTTTTGGTTAGGTATCGAGCAAGTTGAAGTAGCTGCAAAATACATCTCAGCTAAGTTGATTGAATCTGATCCAGACAACGCAATGGCGTACCAAGAGAATCTCGATTCATTCCTGATTGCATTGAAAGAGAAGCAACAGTCTATTCGAGAGCAACTTGCACCCGTGAAAGACAAAGGTTACTACGTTTTTCATGACGCGTATGGTTACTTTGAGCAAGAGTTTGAGCTAAATAACTTAGGTCACTTTACGGTGAGCCCAGAGCGTAAGCCGGGTGCAAAAAGCCTGATCGCTATTAAGAAAACGATAGTACGTGAAAACGTTCAATGTGTGTTTTCTGAGCCTCAATTCACTCCTGCTGTGATTGAATCAGTGACGCGCGGAAGTAACGCAAAACAAGGTCAGCTTGACCCTATCGGTTCAACAGTTGAAGTGAAGAGTGGAAGCTATTTCGATTTTCTTCAGCAACTTACAGATAGCTATACAAGTTGCTTAGACGAGAAGTAAGTCATAAACGAGTATTCTTTACTCTACTTTGCTCTCGTTAATTTATGAATCATGCCGCTTTTTGCGGCATTTTCGTGACCGCTAAGATAAAACCTCCTAACAAATAACAAACCTCCTTTCTCCTTTTCTAATTTCCGCTAAAATGGAAAGATAATAATAAGCACAAAAAAACTCAGTTTTTGGTTTAGCAACGATAAGACGTTGTGGTACCCAAAATTTCATGTGTTGTTGCTGTTCAGGATTAAGAGTTGTATCGAATTATCTTCAAAATGTTCATGTTAATGAGCATTTCATTTAGCGTTCTAGCGGTAAATACCTCGCCCTCCGTTTTCTATCCTTTGCCCGCTCAAGCGCAAGGGAATTTCCTTGCGGCTAAAAACTTGTATTTAGGTGCCGGAGGTGGGCTCTGGGTTCATGATGTGCATGGAAAAGTACTCTTTTACGATGGTCGAACTCTATTCCCTCGCAAGGGAAGCTTACTGCAATTTTCTTCGGAAAGAGTCGCCTTTCTGAACGATGAGTTTTGGACATTTTTCGACAATGAGGTCTATCGACATAACCCTGGAATTGGCAACGAATTGGCGTTTAGCCTAAGTCCCGGCGCTGAAATAGCGAATATCGGTGCATCAGGCGATTATATTTGGGTTACTGACGGCAGTAATTTCTATACCTACAACACTCAATCTTTAGAATTCAACACCTACTCTCTACTTAAACTGTACCGATACAATAACAGCAGTGACATTGCGATTAACGACGCTGAGTGGGTACTATCAAAGTGGGTGCTAGCGACCAGTTCTGGCGTTTACCTTTCAGAGAATCAAGAGTTTACCCATGTCACCGCATCAGACAAAAACCATATTGAGACGGTTTATTTTTCGAATGCTCGACGTGAGTTAGTGATCGGTACTTTAAATGGTGCTGTGATTGTTGATCTCGCGAACCCAGACAAAGAGACCATCGTTAAAGGGTCGCATGTTCTCTCGTTGGCCGAAACTTCGGACCAGTATTGGATTGGTACAGAGCACGGCCTTATTAGCTACAACTTTATTACGGGACAAATTACTCGATTCGAACAAGCCGCTAGTCAAGACTTCTCGTTACCGGGTGAGAAAATATATTCGTTGATAAACGATCATGCTGGTGGTATGTGGGTTGCGACAAACAACGGTATCCGATACTTCTCACTGTTCAGCAAAACCTTCTCGAGAACACCCCTAACTGGAATGGGCATGCATTCGAGTAGTGTGGTGATCAATAAAGTACTGACTGTCAGTGACCAGTTATCTTGGGTCGCGTCTTCAATGGGGCTCTACTTGGTTGATTCTGAAAGTGAAGAGAACCCAATTCGTGTTTACTCTAACCCTGTTAATGATTTTGAGATCTTTGGCTCTTCCATTTGGTTAGCGACCGAACAAGGTATCATCAGTCTAAATACGGAAACACTACAACCCGAAGCCCTTGATTTACCAAGGCCAATTGAGGGAGTGCGTGTTGAAAACCTTGCGCTTCAAGCCGATAACGTTCTTTGGATGACCTCTGGGCAAAACCTCTATTCGTTATCTATCGAAACCATGAAACTGACGAGTTATGGCACTGACTGGTTAGTCGACAAGTTCTTGCCTGCGAAGATCACCGCTCTCAATGTAGGCTTGCTAGGTCGCATCTATATAGGAACGGATCATGGCTTCTACTCGTTCATTGATAAACGAATTAGCTTTAGTCGTTCCAGCGAACGGTTTGGCAAAGTCGTCGATATTGAAAAAGCGAAGGATGGAGCGCAGTGGTTTGCGAGCAGTTATGGCGTGTATCGAATCCCGGATGACAGCTCTATTATTCAAGAAATCACTCTTGTTGAAGACAATATTAGCCCCAACTGCCTGATAAGCGATGACAATGGTGTTTGGTTAGGCTCTTCGAAAGGCATCAGTTATTACGGATTGGATGGGCAACTGCATAAACACATAGGTTCGCCATTTGGTTTGATCACCAATGAACTGGCGGCAGGAGCGTGTGCTCTTTTTTACAGTCAAGATAGCCAACCTTCGAGGCTTGTTTTCGGCTCAAAGTATGGTGTAGTCAGCGCGTTATCTAACGAGTTACTGGTATCAACTACACCTCATAGCCGTGCCTTGTTGAGTAAGATAAGTGTCGACCAACAAACGGTATCACTTGGCGGGAAAACGGCAGAGCTGGATGAGATTCCTTATGGTTCATCGATGGGGTTTAAGCTAGGTATCTTACCAGCAACGTTCGCACCTGCGATGGAATACCGACTGAGCGACGATGAACCTTGGAGTGAGTTTGAAGGGGGCTTGTTAACGCTCGATCATCTTCTTCCAGGGGATTACACACTTGAAGTGAAGCCGGTTAAAGACTCCCATTATCGCTTTGTGTCAACCAATCAAAGCTTCTCGATTGCGGAGCCTTGGTATCTGACCAATTGGGCTGCAGCAAGCTCTCTGATATTACTGATTGGCGTTGTGACTATCTTAGTCTTTTGGCGTTCGCGTTATGTCACTTTTGCCAACCGGCACTTAAAAGCGCAAGTTGCACTGAAGACAGACCAATTGAGGCACCAAAGCCGGATATTACTCGCCACTAATCAACAGCTTAAAAAGCAGCTATCCGTGAAGAATGCGCTTGTGTCTCACACTGCCAATGAACTCTCTTCTGAAGTGAATCATATTGCTGCGATGCTCCCGAATTGGAATGACGAGCTCGGGAAGTCGCCGATTCTAACCTTGAAAAATGGCTTAGCTCAATTGAGTAATACGCCTCAAGGAGAAGGGCAAGTTTGTTACGATATAATTTTAATCTTAGAGGTGGTACTCAAAGCTTGGCAGGATGACTTAACCAAAGCCGGTATTGAACTGGATATTAAAGTCGAAACAAAACAACGATATGTCTCGTTGCTGTATTTTAATCTCGATATTATCTTCAATAGCTTGGTTGCGAGCATCATCAAGAGAAACTTTAAGTCGCAGAGTATGGTGGTTCTGGTTGAAGAGGTTAAGGAGCATCTTGTTGTGACCATTCGAGATCATGGGATGCCTTTCCCTAAACTGGCATCAAGCATGGGTGACAATACCGGAAAGTCGACCGACCTTAACATCGAAAAGCTGCCGCTATTGATGAATCAGAGCGGTGGTGAGCTTAATGCCTTTGTTTCGGAGTCTCAAAATAAGGTTCAGCTTTCGTGGCCAATTGAGTATCAAGTACTCGACAATCTTGAAGCCAGCACAATTGAACAGATTGAAACCATTAAGCTTGCCGCCTCAACACCAGAGCAACAAAAACTGACAGCGGAACAAGAGTGGAAGAACAGAGTGTCGCAGCTTGTGAGTGAAAACTACGCTGATGCCGAGTTCAGTACTGCAACTGCCGCTAAGTATTTGTTTATGTCTGAGAGAAGCTTACAGAGACGCTTTAAATCGGCTTACAACAAGACCTTCAAAGAGCACTTGAATGAAGTACGTCTAGAGCATGCGTGTGAGCGCTTACTCGCTGGAGAGAAGATCTCTGATGTGGCGTTTGATTCGGGGTTCAATGACCCTTCCTATTTCAGTCAAAGGTTTAAGCACCACTTTGGCATGTCACCATCTAAGTTTGCTGAAAACAACGAAGAGTAGCACGCAGCGGATACTCAGCTAGAACATAAATAAAGATACTTTAGCCTCGACATTCGTGTTGGGGCTTTTTTATGCTTCTACGAGATACGAGATACGAGATACGAGATACGAGATACGAGATACGAGATACGAGATACGAGATATGAGATATGAGATATGAGATAAATGGGGAGTTTAAAAAGGTTGTTGGGATAAAACAAAGGGAAGAAAAAAATATCGTGGCATAGCCGGGGGACTATACCACGGGTGCCAACGACACCTTCGCTTGCTGCCGGAGTGATATAGCAAAGCCATATCACCTCTGGAATAAAATTAAAGAGAAGTAGTTTCTCTTCGATGGAGTAACTATACGTCCAGCTACTTATTTTACTTATAAAATTAACGACAGATACCTATGATAAAACCGACATTGTCCCAAGTGATTGATAATTAATGATTTGTTTTTGTTTGGGAGGGTTTGTACTAGTGAGGTAGTTCTCGCTAGTTGTTGAAAGTAACGTTTTTGACGTAAACGTTTTTAACGAAACTTACGAGTATGTATTTTCGAAAACATTGATTTCACACAATAGAATTGTGGGCATGTATGTGTATCATGGCGTTAATAACAATCTTTCTCATTATCAGTCACGAATTGGGTACTTATGAAACTCTCACAATTAGAGCAAGGAAAGGCGGCTTCTATTGTTGCACTAACAGGTTTAACACCAGACGTAAGGAAGAAACTTATGGTCATGGGTATGTTGCCAAAAACCGAGGTGACGCTTATCCGCCGTGCACCTATGGGTGATCCGCTTCAAGTTGAAGTGAGAGGTGTTTCTATCGCCATTCGTGAAAGCATTGCAGAACAAATCGAGGTTATCTAAATGGATTATCAAGTTCTTACCGTTGGTAACCCGAATAGTGGTAAAACAACACTGTTCAACGCACTGACTGGTGCTAAGCAGCACGTTGGTAACTGGGTTGGTGTCACTGTTGAAAAGAAGACGGGTTTATACTCGCACGCTGGTGATCAGTTTCAACTAACGGATTTACCGGGTATCTACGCACTAGACAGTGGTAATGATGCGAACAGCATCGATGAGTCTATCGCGTCTCGCGCTGTTTTAACTCACCCAGCAGATGTGATCATCAATGTTGTCGACGCTAGCTGTCTAGAACGAAGCTTATATATGACATTACAGCTGCGTGAGTTGGGTCGCCCAATGATCGTTGTGTTGAACAAAATGGATGTATTAAAGCGCGAACGTCAGGTGATTAACCTTAAAGCACTAGAGAAAGAGCTAGGTTGCCCAGTTCTAAGCTTGTCTGCAAACGATAAAGGTCAAGTGGTTCGCTTTAAAGAGCGTCTGCATAAACTGCTTGTTCAAGGTGTGAGCCTTGACCCTATCTCTATTGATTACGATGCCGCGTTAGAAGCTCTTATCCCTTCTGTTGAGTCACAATTTGATGATGCTGACGTATCTCACCGAGCGCTAGCGATTCGTGCTTTAGAAAATGATTACTTGGTATTGAATGGTTTAGCCCCACAAACTCGCACTCAAATTGATAGCGTGCGTCTTGGTGCCGATTTCGATATTGACCTTGCTGTTGCTGACGCTAAATACACTTTCTTACATGACCTTTGTAAACGTGTTCGTCGCAGCGAAGGCAAACTAAGCCGTAACTTTACAGAGAAAGCAGACCAATTCATTTTGAACAAATGGGTCGGTATTCCTTTCTTCTTCGTTATCATGTACCTAATGTTCATGTTCTCTATCAATATCGGTAGTGCGTTTATCGACTTCTTCGATATTGGTGTTGGAGCAATATTAGTTGATGGTGGACACCACTTATTAGATGGCCATTTACCAGTTTGGTTAGTCACTGTACTTGCTGATGGTATTGGCGGCGGTATCCAAACGGTTGCGACCTTTATTCCTGTTATCGCAGCGCTTTACCTATTCTTAGCGGTACTAGAAAGCTCAGGCTACATGGCTCGTGCTGCATTTGTACTTGATAAAGTGATGCAGAAGATTGGTTTACCGGGTAAAGCATTTGTCCCACTTGTACTGGGCTTTGGTTGTAACGTGCCTTCAATCATGGCAACTCGTACTCTTGACCAAGAGCGCGAACGTAAACTAGCAGCATCAATGGCGCCGTTTATGTCATGTGGTGCTCGTTTACCGGTATACGCACTGTTCGCGGCGGCGTTCTTCCCAGGTGCAGGACAAAACGTAGTATTCGCTCTGTACATCATGGGTATCGTTGCTTCTGTATTTACGGGTTTGTTCCTGAAAAACACGATCTACCCAGGTAGCAGTGATAGCTTAGTGATGGAAATGCCAGATTACGAATTGCCGACAGTGCAAAACGTAATGTTGAAAACTTGGCAGAAGCTGAAGCGTTTCGTACTTGGTGCAGGTAAAACAATCGTGATGGTTGTGGCTATTCTTAGCTTCCTAAACTCTCTAGGTATGGACGGCAGCTTTGGTAACGAAGATAGCGAAAACTCAGTACTGTCTAGAGCAGCTCAAGTTGTAACACCTGTATTCCAACCAATTGGTATTACTGAAGAGAACTGGCCTGCAACGGTTGGTATCATCACAGGTATTTTCGCTAAAGAAGCCGTTGTTGGTACATTAAATAGCCTATATACAACGCCTTCTGATGAAGAAGCAGCTGAGTTTGACTTAGCAGCAAGCCTGCAAGAAGCGGTAATGACGATCCCTGAAAACCTAGCCGGATTGAGCTACTCAGATCCATTAGGTATTGAAGTTGGCGACTTGTCTGACTCTAATTCTGTAGCAGCTGACCAAGAAGTCGATACCTCTATCTTTGGTAACTTGAAAGACAAGTTTGTATCTGGTCATGCGGCATTCGCTTACTTGATTCTTATCCTGCTTTACACGCCTTGTGTGGCCGCGATGGGTGCTTATGTTCGTGAATTTGGTCAGACGTTTGCACGCTTCATCGCGGTTTGGACGATGGCTCTTGGTTACTTTGGTGCGACTTTCTACTACCAAGCGGCAAACTTTGCTGCGCATCCTGTGACAAGTGCAGTATGGATGGTGGCGATTGCTGGTGGTTTTGTGGTGACGTATCGCGTCTTCAAGAAAGTGGGCAGTAAGCAGAAAGCACTAGAGGTGCAAGTAGTATGATTTTAACTGAACTTCATCAATACATTGATAGCCACGGCGTTGCGGCTCGTAAAGAGCTCGCTGCAAAGTTTGGCATGAGTGAAGATGGCGTCGATGCGATGCTGAGTGTTTGGGTCAAGAAAGGGAAAGTTTCTCGCTTGGTCGATACGAATAAGCATGGTCATACAACGCGTATTCGCTACACCATCAGCAAACAAGATGGTTTGTCGCTTAACGTGATGATGTAGTTCGGTCTTCAGACTCTCGTTGAAAAAGGCGAGATTAGAAAATGACAAAGCCGCTTATCTAAGATGAGCGGCTTTTTGTTATGTGTCTTTTCTGAAGTGTTTTGCTTTAAAGCTCAATGAGATGAACTCGAATTATGCTTTCTTGAAGATAGAGCTCAGTGACAGAACGTTTTGGATACGAGTCAGGATAGCGGCTTGATCTTCTTCACTGCGCTGTTCGCCTTTTGTATTACCCCATACTGGGCCGGGCCAAGCAATGTCGTCTTTGAAGCGTGCAATATGGTGGATGTGCAGTTGTGGCACCATATTACCCAGCGCACCAAGGTTCAATTTGTCTGGTTGGAACGTTGCTTCTAATGCTTGGCTTACCGCCTGAGATTCATGTAGGAACTGCTGTTGCTCTTTCATTGGTAAGTGGTGCAACTCTTTTAGGTTGGCACGTTTTGGTACCAAGATAACCCAAGGCACTGCGTTATCTTTGTGTAGCAGGGCTAAGCTCAGTGGAAATTCGCCGATAAGTGTGGTGTCTTTCGCAAGTTGCGGGTGAAGTTCGAAGCTCATGATCTTTCCAATTAATTGTTTTACATGAGTATAAGGTCGGAGTTTGAATGTGGCTAGGGCTTACGTTCTCAATAAGCAGATTCCCTATCACGTTCGTCCCTCACTGTAGGGAATGATGGTGAGAAGAGGGATAACGATTTGGTGTGGTTTGATGGCGCATCATTGATGTTGTCTTGGATTCACTACACCTATTCTCGTCATCTCCTAGAGCGACGAATGAGCGTAATAGGAGATCTCTTGCTGTGTAGGTTAGCTAATCGCTTAAATAATCGAGTAAACAAACCTCCAGACAAAAAAAAGGTTGACGCTTTCACGTCAACCTTTCTAATTTTCTCGAATCTCGAATCTCGAATCTCGAATCTCGAATCTCGAATCTCGAATCGCTTACATGCGCTCTAGAGTGTCGATACCTAGAAGCGATAGACCTTGCTTGATCGTCTTCGCTGTTAGTGCAGCAAGCTTCAGACGGCTCTGCTTAACAGCTTTGTCTTCAGCAACTAGGATAGGGCAAGCTTCGTAGAAGCTAGAGAATTGACCAGCTAGTTCGAATAGGTAGCTACACATGATGTGTGGTTGACCTTCACGAGCAACAGACTGTACTGCTTCTTCAAACTGTAGAAGTTTCGCGATAAGCGCTTTCTCTTTCTCTTCAGTGATTTTGATTTCACCTTCAAGCGAGTCCATAGAAATGCCAGCTTTAGCAAATACAGAAGCAACACGAGTGTATGCGTACTGCATGTATGGTGCTGTGTTGCCTTCGAATGCAAGCATGTTGTCCCAATCGAACACGTAGTCAGTAGTGCGGTGCTTAGAAAGGTCTGCGTACTTAACCGCTGCCATAGCAACAGTGTTCGCGATCGCTTTCTTCTCGTCTTCTGCTAGTTCTGGGTTCTTAGATTCGATTAGCTGCGCTGCACGAACTTCGGCTTCATCAAGAAGATCAGCAAGACGAACAGTACCGCCTGCACGAGTCTTGAATGGTTTACCGTCTTTACCTAGCATCATGCCGAATGCGTGGTGCTCAAGAGAAACAGATTCTGGGATGTAACCTGCTTTACGAACGATAGTCCAAGCTTGCATTAGGTGCTGGTGTTGACGTGAGTCGATGAAGTAAAGAACGCGGTCTGCGCCTAGTTCTTCAAAACGGTATTTTGCACAAGCAATGTCGGTTGTTGTGTAAAGGAAGCCGCCGTCGCGTTTCTGGATGATAACGCCCATTGGGTCACCATCTTTGTTTTTGTATTCGTCTAGGAATACAACTTGTGCGCCGTCATCTTCTTTAGCAAGACCTTGCTCTTTCAGATCCGCAACAATAGTTGGAAGCATGTGGTTGTACATGCTTTCGCCCATTACGTCATCACGTGTTAGAGACACGTTTAGACGATCGTAGTTGCGTTGGTTTTGAATCATTGTTACGTCAACAAGCTTCTTCCACATCTCTGCGCAGAACTCGTCGCCGCTTTGCAGTTTAACAACGTAGCCACGTGCTTTAACTGCGAACTCTTCGTCTTCATCGTAGAGCTTTTTAGATTCACGGTAGAAGCCTTCAAGGTCAGCAAGTTCCATTGAAACTTCACCAGACTCAGCCTGAACGCGCTCAAGGTTTGCGATAAGCATACCGAATTGAGTACCCCAGTCACCGATGTGGTTAGCGCGGATAACGTTGTGGCCTAGAAATTCTAGAGTACGAACTACTGCATCACCGATGATAGTTGAACGTAGGTGACCAACGTGCATTTCTTTAGCAACGTTTGGCGCAGAGTAATCCGCAACAATAGTTTGCGTTTCAGCAACGGCAACACCAAGGCGAGAGTCAGCCAATGCTGCGTCTGCTTGTTTGGCTAGGAAAGCTTCATCTAGGAAGATGTTTAGGAAACCCGGACCTGCGATTTCAACTTTAGACGCGATACCGTCTAGGTTTAGAACGTCCAATACTTTTTGAGCAAACTCTCGAGGATTAGTGCCTAGTCGCTTAGCAACGCCCATAACGCCGTTTGCTTGGTAGTCACCAAATTGTGGTTTTGCAGATTGGCGAACAGCCGCAGGAGAGCCTGCAGGTGCGCCAGCGGCTTCTAGAGCCTGAGATACTTTGTCATTAATAAGTGCTTGGATATTCACACGCGTTTCCTTCAATTCAAGGATGATAAGAGTGGCCGTTAATTCTTGGTCATTAAATTGGTTAATTATGCTTCTAGTTAACGATTTAATGCCAAAATCAGCAGCAGACTCTGTTTAAGTTCACAGAAATGGCGGTAATCATACCAATTTTGTGCGGTTTCTTATAGGTCGAATTGATAGAAAATTAACATTTCCTGAGTGGTTTTTGACAATCGACTTTTAGCAAGACGCGTTTGCATGTTTAAGGAGCGAAAAGAACATAGTTATTGAGTGTTTTTTGTAAAAGCAACGCTTGTTGCAAAAGGCAAAACTGATAACATGCAGCCATTATTTGGAGAACACAGACAATGATGATGAGCCTGAAGCAAGCTGAACTAGAACCACAACAAATGATCGCCCGCCTTGATACTTTTATGGCAAAAATCGAGAGCCTAGGAAATACATTAGGTTTGGATTTAAGCTTTGCTCAAGCGGATCATATTGCGCTGCGAATCAATGACACTGAGCTAGCGAAATCTGCCCATCAAGCGTGGTCTGAGTACGGCTCTATGATTTCTGAGGCGATGATTAATGGTCGTCCAATTGTGGTGTTGGCTTTCGATGAACCCTTGCAAAGCCTTGGCTGGAAAATTGAATGTTTGGAGCTGCCATATCCAGCAGAAGGTAAGATTTACCCAAGCCAAGATTGGGAACATGTAGAGTTTGTGATTCCTTCTCATGCCCAAACAGCTGATGAGTATCTAGCGGATCTTAAAGAAACTTACCCGCAGTTCGCTGCTAACTTTGAAACGCTGGGTGAGCAAGGCGTTAAGATCAAACTCTCTAGCCCGAAAGGCGAGGGTGAACGCTTGAATAATCCAACAGTGGCTTTTAAACATCAAGGGATTTGCATCAAGCTGCATCCACACTCTTTGAAGAAGATTGTGGAATCAGAACAGGCTTAATTTGAATAGAGAGTTGCTAGGAAAGAGATTCCTGATCTCGCCTTGGCTCGTCGGAATGACGGGGTGTTCGATGAAATTTTCCAGAGTCTATCTTTGGATAGTGACAGACTGAGCGTTCGAGAGCGTATGTTAGAGCCTATAGCTCGAAGGTTCATCACCGAGTTCGTCATTCCCGATAGCGACGAAGGAGCGTAGTCGGGAATCTCTCAAAGCGAGTCTGATCATCAGATACAAAAAACGCGCGATGGGCTTTCCCTATTGCGCGTTTTTTATTGGGTTCTAACTGGAAGTCTTACCGGAAATCGAATATCCGATTTACAGAATTACAGTCTTGTTGCCGTAAACAAACACATGATCATTGATCACCTTGTTTAACGCCTTACTTAATACATTCTTCTCTACGTCACGACCGGCTTGTGCCATGTCTTTCGCGCTGAAGTTGTGATCCACAGGGATAACATCTTGCTTGATGATTGGACCTTCATCCAAATCATTCGTCACAAAGTGTGCCGTTGCGCCAATGATCTTCACGCCGCGCTCATACGCTTGTTGGTATGGCTTCGCGCCAATAAATGCTGGCAAGAAGCTGTGGTGGATATTGATGATCTTGTGGTGGTATTTTTCAACAAAACCTGGTGTCAGCACTCGCATGTACTTAGCCAAAACAAGGTAATCCGCCTCGTACTGGTCAATCACTTCTAGCATCTTCTTCTCATGCTCTTCACGGTTTAGCCCTTCGTGAGAAACATGGTGGTAAGGGATGTCAAAACGCTCGGTTAGGCTTTGTAGAATGTCGTAGTTACCGACAACGGCCGCAATTTCAACGTCTAAGCTGCCATCGAAGTTCTTCATTAGAATGTCGCCAAGGCAGTGTGCTTCCTTGGTCACGAGTATCACAACACGCTTGCGAGACGAATCAACAAGCTTACGTTTCGTATTTGGTGGCAGGGCTTGATCTAAATCGGCAAGTAAGGTTTCGTCATTGAAATACCCTTCAAGCTCGGTGCGCATAAAGAAGTGGCCACTTGTGTTATCTACGAACTCATTGTTGTGCACAATATTGAGTTGGTGTTTGTAACAAATGTTGGTGATCTTCGAGATGAGGCCTGGGGCATCAGTACAATGTGTTAGTAAAGTTTTTCTTTCCATTTGCATCTTACTTCCATGAAATGTTGCACTTATTATATGAAATCGGGATTCTTCAAATTTAATGCAGGCCGTCGAACGGTGAACTGAGCCGCAATATCACCGTTATAATTAATCTATTATCAAGTTGGTTTCAACAAATTCTGCTGCTGATTTATCGCTTTGATAAATTGTTTGATATAGAAATATCAGTTTTTAGATAGAAAAACAGGCAGAAGCTTCATTTTTAAAAGTTTTGACCGTAGTACGCATTTGAACTTCAACCGAGGCATTTACGCCTTGGCCAAAAATAGAGGTGATACTTATGGATAAAGAGTTACTAGCCAAAAAACTGTATTGCAAGCGAGTGAATTCATTGGCGAGAGGTACCGAATTAGATGGTCATGTTCTAGATGAAATGTGGGAAAGTAAGACCTCACCAACCGATGCAGCGAAAGCCATACAGCCTGGTGATAACCATTTTGAAGGTGCTCCTTGGCTATCACGTTATCTCAGTCGAAAATAAAAACGATTCTCTAATTCCTACTTCTTCAATTCTTACCTTCAAGGTAACTTAAGCCACGTCAAGCCAAGCCAAACACCTCCGGTGCGAAGTCATTCTTGATTCGCGCCGGCTCACTAAACCTGCCATAATTCTCCTTCTCTTTTTCTAAACTTCGTACTCTATGATATCTAAAACGTTTTCTGCTGATGGCGCTCTGGGCAAAGCTATCCCTGGGTTTCAACCAAGACAAGCTCAGTTAGACATGGCTGAAGCGGTTTCACAAGCTATTGAAAATCAAAGCCAGTTGGTTGTTGAGGCTGGAACAGGTACTGGTAAGACGTTTGCTTACCTAGTGCCTGCGCTGCTTAGTGGCAAGAAAACCATCATTAGTACGGGGTCTAAAAACCTTCAAGAGCAGCTGTTTCACCGAGATTTACCCTTGATGGTCGATGCGCTTGGCTTTTATGGTCAAGTTGCGTTGCTCAAAGGACGTTCAAACTATTTGTGTTTGGACAGACTCAGCCGCCAAATGATCGAGAGTCATGGTGCTCATACCGATCCAACGCTGCTGGCTCAGTTAGTCAAAGTTCGTAGTTGGTCGTCATCCACTCAAACGGGTGATTTAGGCGATTGTGATGATATCGCTGAAGACAGCCCGGTTATTCCAACCATTACCTCGACCAATGATAATTGCTTGGGTAAAGAGTGCCCAAGCTATACCGATTGCTTTGTGCTTAAAGCGCGTAAAAAAGCGATGGATTCCGATGTGGTGGTCGTAAACCACCACCTTTTCCTAGCTGATTTGGCGATCAAAGAAACCGGATTTGGCGAATTGATACCTGAAGCTGACGTGTTTATTTTCGATGAAGCACATCAACTTCCTGACATCGCCAGCCAGTACTTCGGACAATCGGTTTCCAGTCGACAGATCCAAGAGTTAGCCAAAGACATTGAAATTGCTTACCGAACTGAAGCCAAAGACATGCGTCAGCTACAGAAAGTAGGGGATAGGCTCGTTCAATCGTCAGCCGATCTGCGTATTGTGCTTGGTGATACCGGCTTTCGTGGTAACTGGCGCGAAGCTTTGAAATCCGAGTCGATTGCACGCGAGTTAGTTCGTTTGCAAGATGCTCTGCAACTTGCTGTTGATGTATTGAAGTTAGCACTTGGGCGAAGCCAGTTGTTAGATACCGCTTTCGAACGCGCAAATATGATTAAGTCGCGTATCGAACGTGTGTGCGATGTGTCGATCACTGGCTATTCGTATTGGTATGACACTACACCGCGCCACTTTGCTCTGCATATCACACCGCTTTCTGTCGCCGATAAATTCCACGAACAGATTGAGCTGAAGCCGGGCGCATGGGTGTTTACCTCAGCAACCTTGGCGGTGTCGGATGATTTCGAACACTTTACTTCTCGATTAGGGTTAAAACCGTCGGCACAGTTTTCACTGCCGAGCCCGTTTGATTATCCGAATCAAGCGCGCTTGTGTGTGCCTCGTTATCTTCCAGAACCGAATAGCCCCGGTCTCGCGGATAAGCTAGTAAGAATGCTGACTCCTGTGATTGAGCAAAACCAAGGCCGCTGTTTCTTCTTGTGTACTTCACACAGCATGATGAAAGAGTTGGGGGAGCGATTCCGTGAAACCCTCTCGGTTCCCGTTCTATTGCAAGGTGAGACAAGTAAGCAAAAAACCTTAGCCGAATTCATGGAATTAGGTAACGCATTGCTGGTGGCTACAGGTGCTTTCTGGGAGGGGATAGATGTTAGGGGCGACGCATTAAGCTGTGTTATCATCGATAAATTGCCCTTTACAGCCCCTGATGACCCTTTACTTAAGGCTCGAATCGAGGACTGTAAGCTAAAAGGGGGTGATCCTTTTGCACAAGTACAGTTGCCAGACGCTGTGATTACCTTGAAACAAGGTGTCGGCCGATTGATACGTGACAAGCGCGATAATGGTGCTTTGATTATTTGCGATAACCGATTGGTGACTCGCGATTACGGTGGCATATTTTTGGCGAGTTTACCGCCTATCCCTCGTACACGTGACTTAGGGGTCATTAAGGAATTCTTAGCTAAAGACCATTCAACCGCTGCTGAGTAATTGGCATTGTTGAGTTTAGCCATTATTTTTAGATTAGATAACGAATATTTGAGACACAAATGAGCGCGAAAATTCTTGCAGTAGATACCGCAACTGAAAACTGTTCAGTTGCATTAGTAATTGGTGACCAGGTGTTCGCACGTAGCGAAGAGGCTCCTCGAGACCATACGAAGAAAATTCTACCTATGGTGGATGAAGTACTGAAAGAAGCGAATGTCGCTTTAACCGATATCGATGCTATCGCGTTTGGCCAAGGCCCAGGCAGTTTCACGGGTGTGCGTATTGGTATTGGTATTGCTCAGGGCTTGGCTTTTGGTGCGGATTTACCAATGATTGGTGTCTCTACACTGGCAGCGATGGCGCAAGGCAGCTACCGTAAATTTGGTGAAACTCATGTAGCAACAGCGATTGATGCGCGTATGAGCGAAGTGTACTGGGCTCGTTACAGCCGCGAACAAGATGGTCGTTGGACTGCGGTTGATGCCGAATGTGTAACGCCACCAAGTGAACTGGCTGCGCAGTTAGAAGCAGATTCTGAAATATGGGCGAAAGTCGGTACCGGCTGGGAAGCTTATGCCGAGCATATGGATACACTTGCGATCAACACCAAAGCGTGTGAAGTGCTATTCCCAGAAGCTCAAGATATGGCGTTCCTTGCTCAATTTGCTTACGCAGAAGGTAAAGCGGTTGCAGCAGAAGAATCTGAGCCAGTTTATCTTCGTGACAAAGTGACTTGGAAGAAACTGCCAGGTCGCGAATAATTTTTACAAGGTTCTGATGCAAATTAGGTCTAAATGCGTATTATTTAGATTTGAGAGGGCAGATATTTAGTCATGGTATCAATTAACAACTTACCTCCTTCTTCGATAGGCAGCACGTCTAAGCCGAATCGAATTAAAAAGAAGGAGCAGGCAAAAAAATCTGATGCTAGCACTGCGGTTGGGCAACCGACTAAGGTCGCTAATGCTGTTTCTCACTCTATTCGTCAAGTTAAAGAGTCTGAACTACACAAGGCTCAAATCCAGTATGATCTTCCAGAAGGCCGAGGACGTAAGGCTATGGAAGAGTATATGGATGTAATGAATCAGGCGAAGAAAGAAGAACTTGCAAAGCTTATCGGTGTCGATATCTACATCTAGAGCTTCTTATTAATGCCTGTTTAAGGACCAGAACCATGTCAAATTATCTCTCTAAATTACGCTTAATAGCCCTTTCTCTTGGTGTCTTGGTACTTGCCGGGTGTTCATCACTTCCTAGCGAACTTGAAGCAAAATCAGAGCCTGTAATTAGTGATTACCAACAGTGGGTCGACCAACTACCGGAGGCGAAAAGTGTTCGATTGGGTGGCGTTATCTCTAAAGTAACCAACTTGAAAGATAAGACTCGAATCGAAGTTGCTAATATGCCGATTTCGAGTAGCGGTAAGCCAGACCTAGACGCAGAGCCAAGCGGACGTTTTGTTGGTTATATTGAAGGGTATGTTGAGCCTCTAAGTTTTGCAGAAGGCCGTCTGATTACACTGGTTGGTCAGTCAAGCGGAAGTGAAGATGGAAAAATAGGGGAATACCCTTACATCTTCCCTGTGATGAAAGTGGACAACCAACGACTGTGGAACATCACTGAGCGTGTTGTTGTTAACGATTTTGCACCAACCTACTACTCGTGCAGAAGTTTACATTGTCGCAGTTTTCAAACGATGCCAAGACAAGGTCGAGTGATACAGGACGTAGAGTAATTAACTTTTTAGACGTTGATTGCGCAAACAGATGGAACTAAGTGTTTGATGATTGAAAAGTCATACTCCCTTGCGAGCGGGACGCTTGCAACACAACAGATTGGCAACCCACAAACGACCGCAACGACGGTCGTTTTTATTCATGGGTGGTTGGATAATTCGTCCAGCTTTAATCCGGTTATGCAGCAAGTCGCCAAGTTTGCGCCCAATGCTCACCTTGTTGCTATCGATCTCTTCGGACACGGCTTCTCGTCGCACAAATCGGGAAGTTACTACCCATTTCATGATTATATTGATGACTTGCATCAGTTGGTGACTAAATTATCGCCAAACAGACTGGTACTGGTAGGACATTCACTTGGTGCATTGATAGCAAGTTGCTATAGTGCCGCCTTTCCTGAAAAGGTGTCAGGATTAATTCAAATTGAAGGTCACGGACCTCTTTCTGAAGCTCCCCACGAAACAGTCTCTCGCTTGAGGGATGGGGTACTCAGTCGTCTTCGACAGCGAAGAAAGCCTTCACGTCCTTTGGCAAGCCTTGAGGATGCTATTAAGCTGAGAGCTCACGCCAACCAAATTAATGCTGAATTAATCGCTCCTATTGTTGAGCGAGGTATTGTCGAGTTCGAGAACTCTTGGCAATGGCGATGTGACCCTAATCTAAAATGTGACTCGTTATATCGAATGTCACAGGCGCACGCTGAAGCGATTATGGCGGCTATTGAATGCCCTCAATTAATAATCCTAGGGAATGGTGGATTCCGACATTTGCAGCATAATCGCTACAAATCAGTGCATAGTCCTCTGCATATAGAGACTGTTCCTGGCGGACATCATTGTCATTTAGAGAGCCCAGAGTTAGTTTCAGAGCTAATTCTTGGTGTAGTTAACAAAATTTAAACAAGTGTTTGAGCCTTTTAGTGCTCATGCACTAAAGCTGTGCTGTAATACCGCAATGATAAAAAGCGGCGAAGCAGTCGTCAGCTGATAAACGAGGAGTAACATCGTGGATAAACCTTGGCTTTCACGTTATCCAAGTGACGTACCAGAAACGATCAACCCAGATCAGTACCCATCTCTTGTAGAAATGTTTGAACAGTCGGTACAGAAGTACGCGGACCAACCTGCATTCGAGAACATGGGCTCGATTATGACATTCCGTAAGCTTGAAGAGCGCAGCCGTGCTTTTGCCGCTTACCTACAGAATGACTTGAAACTGAAGAAGGGCGATCGCGTCGCGCTAATGATGCCAAACCTACTGCAATACCCAATTGCACTATTTGGTGTATTGCGTGCAGGTATGATTGCAGTGAACGTCAACCCACTGTACACACCTCGTGAGCTTGAACATCAACTGAACGATTCTGGTGCAAAGGCGATTGTTATCGTATCTAACTTTGCGAGCACGCTAGAGAAAGTCGTTGATAACACGCCGGTTAAACACGTTGTTCTAACTAGCCTAGGGCAAATGCTGCCACGCGCGAAAGGGACAATTGTCGACTTTGTAGTGAAATACGTAAAAGGCATGGTGCCTAAGTATGATCTGCCGGGTGCTATCTCATTCAGAAAAGCGCTGCACAAAGGTCGTCGTCTTCAATATGTGAAACCGTTCATGGCGGGTGATGACATCGCGTTCCTACAGTACACTGGTGGTACAACAGGTGTAGCGAAGGGCGCAATCCTAACGCACCGCAATATGATTGCGAACGTACTTCAAGCGAAAGGGGCTTACGGTCCTGTTCTGCAAGAAGGCCGCGAGTTGGTTGTAACGGCATTACCGCTTTACCACGTATTTGCACTGACGGTGAACTGCTTACTGTTTGTTGAGATGGGTGGTCGTAACCTTCTAATTACTAACCCTCGTGACATTCCTGGCTTTATTAAAGAGCTGCAAAAGGTTCCGTTTACCGCAATTACCGGCGTAAACACCTTGTTTAATGCGCTAGTTAATAACGAAGATTTCCACGAGTTGGATTTCAGTAACCTACGCCTATCTGTTGGCGGCGGCATGGCGGTTCAACGCGCTGTTGCTGAGCAATGGAAGAAAGCGACAGGCATTCACCTATTGGAAGGCTATGGCTTAACTGAGTGTTCACCACTGGTAACGGGTAACCCATACGACCTGAAAGACTACACAGGTGCTATCGGCCTACCAGTACCATCGACAGAAGTTCGTATTGTTGATGATGAAGGTAAGGTTATTGCTAATGACCAAGTAGGCGAGCTACAAGTTCGTGGCCCTCAAGTGATGCAAGGTTACTGGCAGCGCCCTGAAGCGACCAAAGAAGTGATCGATCAAGACGGTTGGTTATCGACAGGTGACATCGTTAAGTTTGATGACGAAGGCTTGTTGTACATCGTTGACCGTAAGAAGGACATGATTCTTGTATCAGGCTTCAACGTCTACCCGAACGAGATTGAAGACGTTGTGGCTCTGCATGGTAAAGTGCTTGAAGTAGCAGCTATCGGTCAACCTCATGAAGTGTCTGGTGAATTGGTTAAGATCTACGTTGTGAAGCGTGACCCTAGCCTGACCAAAGAAGACATTATCGCGCACTGTCGTGAGCACTTAACGGGTTACAAAATCCCTAAATTAGTCGAGTTCAGAGATGATCTTCCAAAGACTAACGTAGGTAAGATCTTACGCCGCGTACTGCGTGAAGAAAACGATGCAGAACTTGCGAAACGCGCTAGCGAATAATTAGCCCGTTTGCGCGAAAGTACTGCACCAAAACCATTGAGGCGCTTAATCTAAGCGAGCGCTGAAAAATGGTGTTAGAATGCCGACAGTTAATGTCGGCATTTTTGTATCCGGCGATCAAATAGAAACCTGTGAGAGTTTTTGTGGATTATCAAATCATTACCCAATTGAAAGACCTTGAGCGAGTTTGCCAACAAGCACGTGAAGCCGATGTCGTTATGCTTGATACGGAGTTCGTTCGTACTAGAACCTATTACCCTCAATTAGGCTTGATTCAGTTATTTGATGGTGAAACGCTGTCACTGATTGACCCTATTGCTCTTGATGACATGACACCGTTCGTTACCTTGTTGAAAGACGCATCAGTATTGAAAGTGCTGCACGCGTGCGGTGAAGATTTGGAAGTGTTCCAGAACGCATTTGGCTGTACACCAACACCAATGGTTGATACACAGATCATGGCGGCTTTCTTAGGTCATGGTTTATCAACGGGCTTTGCTGCTCTGGTTTCAGAGTTTGTCGGTGTCGATCTCGATAAGAGTGAATCTCGCACAGACTGGCTAGCGCGTCCGCTTTCTCAAAAACAATTGGACTACGCAGCAGCAGACGTGCATTACCTAATGCCAATGTACAACAAGCTTCTAGAAAAAGTGATGGAAGCTGGCTGGTGGGAAGCGGCTCAGCAAGAGTCTGATTTACAAGTTGCCAAGCGCATTCGTAAAGTAAACCCAGATACAGCCTACCTTGATATTAAAGGGGCGTGGCAGCTTAAACCTAAGCAATTAGCGATCTTACGACCTCTAGCAACTTGGCGTCTAAAAGAAGCAATCAAGCGCGATTTAGCGCTGAACTTTGTCTTCAAAGAACAAGACCTATGGGCTGTGGCGCGTTTTGCGATGAAAGATCCCAAGCACATGGAGCAAGAGGGTTTTGATTACCGCTCTGTGCGTCGCCATGGTGCGAAGATCAGCTCAATCGTAAAGTTAGCGGAACATACACCAGAAGAAGAGTACCCAGCACCAGTAGAACGTCTAATGGACTTCCCTGGCTACAAGCAACTCTTCAAAGTGCTGAAAGATGAAGTGAAAACAGCATCACAACACAGTGGTTTGGCGACGGAATTCTTGGCATCGAAGAAGCAACTTAACCAAATGTTAAGCTGGGTGTGGAAGCACGATCGTAACCCAGAAAAGCTGCCTGATGTTATGCAAGGCTGGCGTTTAGATGTGGTTGGCGAAAAGCTGAGTAAAGCGATCAAATAACCGCTTGCTGCTTTAAAGCCTAACTTAGTTACAGTTATAAACTGCACATACAAAAAAGAGAGCCTAGGCTCTCTTTTTTATTCAATCAATACAAGCAAGTGTATTACCTGCCAATCTTGTTCAGAAAGATTATCGATCTTCTTCTGGAAGCTTAACATTCAACTCTAACACTGAGATGTCGTCATCTTTGTGTTCAAAAGTCAGATCAACCATTGATGGATCGACCTCAACGTACTTGGCAATACACTTCAAGATGTCTTCTTTTAGTTGCGGCAGGTAAGACGGCGCTGGGTCGTCATGGCTGCGTCGTTCGGCAACAATGATCTGCAAACGTTCTTTGGCTAGGTTTGCGGTTGTCTTTTTCTGTGGTCTAAAAAACTCTAATAATGACATTGTGCATTAGCCCCCGAACAGTCGTTTGAAGATGCCTTTCTTCTGTTCCGTTAAGAAGCGGAAGTCAACTTGGCTACCCAGTAGTCGCTCTACAGTATCATTGTAAGCCATACCTGCGTCGGTTGCTTCGTCAAAGATAACTGGAACACCCTTGTTCGATGCGTTCAGTACCGCTTGGCTCTCTGGAATTACACCCAGTAGAGAGATGTGCAGGATTTCTTCAACGTCTTCAACACTGAGCATCTCACCTTGAGTTACACGTGCTGGGTTGTAGCGAGTCAATAGAAGGTGTGTTTTCACTGGCTCTAAGCCGTCTTCAGAACGACGAGATTTAGAGTCAAGAATACCTAGAATACGGTCTGAATCGCGTACTGAAGAGACTTCTGGGTTGGTGGTTACAATCGCTTCATCAGCGAAGTACAACGCCATAAGAGCGCCTTGTTCGATACCCGCAGGAGAATCACAGATGATGAAATCAAAGCCCATTTCATCCAGTTCATCAAATACACGACGAACACCATCTTTTGTTAGTGCGTCTTTATCACGAGTTTGAGAAGCAGGAAGAATGAACAGGTTCTCTGTGCGCTTGTCTTTGATCATCGCTTGGTTCAGCGTCGCTTCACCATTGATAACATTAACGAAGTCGTACACAACACGACGCTCACAACCCATGATTAAATCTAGGTTACGCAGACCGATATCAAAGTCGATAACTGCGGTTTTCTTTCCTTTTAAAGCCAGACCCGAGGCAATAGCTGCACTGGAGGTCGTTTTGCCTACCCCGCCTTTACCTGACGTTACAACGATAATGCGTGCCATTCTGTTTTCCTTTTATTTCTCTTATATTGCGAGGACATCAACGTGTAATACATCGTTTGCCATACTGAACATGGTTTTCTTCTGCCAGTACTCGCTTTCAATTTGATCGCTGAGCCAGTAATTTCCAGCAATGGAAACCAGCTCGGCTTGTAAGTCATTACAAATTATTTTTGCTTCAGTTTGACCACTTGCACCTGCAATCGCACGGCCGCGTAAAGTGCCATGAATATGGATGCTGCCATCGGCAATCACTTCCGCGCCTGCACTCACATGGCTGAGTATCAATAGATCGCCATCTTTCGCATAAACCTGCTGACCAGAACGAATAGGGGTTCTAATCACTTTGATTGGTGCCATTTTCGCTGGAGCTTGAGATGGCGACTTGCTTGCCGTCATCACTGCAAAACCGGCTTCTTTAGCGAGGTTTTGCATTCGCTTATCAGAACAGCCTGCCACACCAACCGGGATCATGCCCGCTTGAGATATACCATTTTTAAGTTGCACAAAATCGATATCGCCCGCGACTTTACTGATGTTGATAACAACAGGTGCGGCAGCGAAAAACGTAGGTGCTTGGTCTACTTTCTCTTGAAGAAAAGAGACTGCATTTTCGACTTGATCATCGGATAAGTGCAAAACAGATAGCGTAAAGCTGCTACCTTTTAGATCTGGGTTACTAGACATCGAAAAACTACAGGACCTCAATAGCGGATTGGTACAATTTCTTTATCAATAAAATAAAGGGCATTGCCTGAAACTAGGTTTATCATGTTATATTCCCAAACCAAGCACAGCAAGTAATCTTGTTGTCAAATGGACGTTTTGTTCCCAATATTTCCCTAACATAAACTATTGATCTCGCAAGTGAGAGTTTTGTAGTCATAATCAATTAAAAGGTTTGTCATGCTGTGTTCTATATATAAAAGCTCAAAGAAAGAAGGAACATACCTTTATATCCCTAAGAAGGATGATTTTTCACAAGTTCCTGACGCATTGATGCAAATGTTTGGTAAACCTAGTTTTGTAATGGTAATTAAAATGGATGGCCGTAAACTGGCTCAAGTAAACATCGAAAAAGTGAAAGAATCACTGAATACCGATGGTTTCTTTTTACAGGTTCCGCCACCACCAGTTAACGAACTTGAGCTTCATAAAGAGCGTAAAGCTCAACAGAAATCTCAAGACGAAGAGTGATAGCCACCTCAATTCAAGGAGGAGTGATCGTTGAGTAAATTTTCGAAAACCATATTGGCTGTGTCGGCATTACTATTGGGTAATAGCCTGACCATAACTTCAGTACAAGCTGAAGAACTGAGCTTCGAGCAATATGTAGAAAAACTAAAACAACAAGGCCGTGAAGAAGGCATCTCTGAAGCGATCATTGATGAAGCCTTTGATGGTGTAACGTTTAAGCCAAGAGCGGTAAAAGCCGACAAAAACCAACCTGAGAAAAAACTGACTCTGGATGAATACATTCCACGAGCGGTTCCAGATTGGAAAGTGAAGCAAGCAAGGTCACTCTACAAGGAGCATTACACCGCGTTAAAGCGTATTGGTGATGAATATGGTGTTCAACCAAGATTCATTGTCGCGCTATGGGGCGTTGAGAGTAATTTTGGTAAGTTCACGGGCAATTACAGCGTTATCGACGCCCTAACGACCATGGCTTATGAAGGACGCCGAGAAGCTTTCTTCCGTAGCGAAGCGATGGCGGCATTGAAGATTCTTGATCAAGGCCATATTGCACCAAAAGAGATGAAAGGCTCTTGGGCTGGTGCGATGGGTCAACCTCAGTTTATGCCAAGCTCATTCTTAGCGTTTGCCGCTGATGGTAGTGGCGACGGTAAGAAAGATATTTGGGGCACTGAAGAAGATGTGTTTGCTTCGGCAGCCAATTACCTTAGCCAATCAGGCTGGGATGATAAGTACACTTGGGGTCGTCAGGTTCATGTTCCGTCAAATGTGTCGATCGATTTACAAGGTCGAGACGAAGACAAAGCGAAATACTTAAAAGAGTGGTCTGAACTCGGTATTAAACGCTATGACGATCGCCCACTGCCAACGCTTGATGAAGACATTAAAGCTTGGTTGATAATGCCGGATGATGAAACCGGACGTTCGTACCTCATTTACAACAACTACAATGTGTTAATGAAGTGGAATCGTTCTTACTACTTTGCTTTGGCAGTAAGCCATCTAGCCGACAGAATTAAGTTTGATTAACAGACCTAAGTCGCTTTGAATAGCATTTGGCCTACCATAGGCAGAACGAACTAAAGGACTCTTCGGAGTCCTTTTTGATTTTATATTTCAGAGATTTAATAAGGTGATCTTGTGCTAACAGATAGAGCTGCACAGATGGTGATATTCCATGCGCTGATCAAGCACGAAGGCTTTACCAGTGCTGCAAAAAGCTTGAACGTTTCGGTGTCCCATATCAGTAAGCAAGTCGCTTTGCTTGAAGACTCTATAGGCATCAAGCTGGTGCAAAGGACAACACGAAGCTTAACGCTCACTGAAGCGGGAGACGTGTTCTATCAACATTGTGAGCAGCTGTTTAACACGGTGAAAGCAGCTCAGATGGATATGGACAGCCAGCGCGATGATATCTCTGGAATACTACGCGTCGGGTTGTCGCAGTCATTTGGCACACTCCATATCATTCCGGCGATTGATCAACTCAGACAGCTTTATCCTCAATTGAGAATCGAGGTCCACTTGTTCGACTATAAGGTGGACATGATTGAAGAGCGATTGGATCTCTGGATCACCAACAATGAAGACTTGCCTGAAGGTTACATTGCGCAGCGTTTAGCAGACAGCCAGTTTGTGGTGGCTGCGTCACCGGATTATCTGATTAAGGCCGGGACGCCACATGTACCTTCCGATTTGATTGACCATAACTGTCTTATCTATCGCAGCCGTGAACGAGATTACACATCGTGGGCGTTTGATAACGGGCAAGAAAACCTCAGCGTCAAAGTCGCGGGCGATTACTCAGTCGATTTGGCTGAGGCAGTACGAGACGCGGCAGTATCAGGGTGGGGCGTTGCTTATTTGGCGACTTACTTAGTGAAAGAAGAGTTTAGAACGGGCAAGCTCATTCAAGTATTGCCAGAGTGGAGAGCCAGTCAGCTGATGCCATTCTATGCCGTTTACCCGAGCCGAAAGAATATGCCGAAGAAGCTTTCGGCAGTGATTGAGTTCATTAAAGATCATATCGGGTCGCCGACGTATTGGGACAAAAACCTCAAAACTTGCGTTGAACTGCATCGCTAACTGTTTCCTAATCTATAAATATAATTTCCATATGGAAAAAGTACGCTTTTTAATCAAAGTTAATTATTAAAATTCAATAACTTAATTATACTCATAGTTAAATCGTGATTACCCCAACATCACATTAACAACCTCAGCTTGCCGCAAACGATTTCCTCTATAGAATGCGTCGCCTTTCCTACCTACAACTTTTAGGTTGACGCACATGGCTTCCCTACTTGGAATTATCACTATTTTAGTTGCCGCTTGGTTACTATCTACGGACAGAAAAAATATTCCACTAAGAACAGTCTCTTTGGCTTTCTTATTACAAATCTCATTCGCGCTATTGGTTCTGTATGTACCAATGGGTAAAGAAGCGTTGAATGCAGCCACGGGTGCGGTATCTAGCTTGATCAACTACGGTCAAGAGGGGATTAACTTCCTATTTGGTGGCCTAACTAATAACGGATTTGTTTTCGCGATTAATGTTCTTGGCATCATTATCTTTTTCTCTGCACTGATTTCAGGCTTGTACCACATCGGCTTTATGCCAAAGGTGATCAACCTTATTGGTGGTGCGCTACAGAAGTTCTTGGGCACAGGTCGTGCGGAATCATTGTCTGCGACTGCCAATATCTTTGTCGGCATGATTGAAGCGCCATTGGTGGTTAAGCCTTACTTAAAACACATGACAGATTCACAACTGTTTGCTGTGATGGTGTGTGGTTTGGCGTCTGTAGCTGGTGGTACGCTAGTGGGTTATGCATCGCTTGGCGTTGACCTAAACTTCCTGATCGCTGCGGCATTCATGTCTGCACCAGCCGGCCTATTGATGGCTAAAATCTTAGTACCTGGCAGCCCAAATGACGCTCAAGAAAATATTGAGTCTGATGTAGAAATTCCACGAGCAACAAACGTAGTTGAGGCGATGGCAGATGGGGCTATGTCTGGACTTCGTATTGCCGTTGCGGTGGGTGCAACACTTCTTGCCTTTATCAGTGTGATTGCAATGCTGAATGGCTTGCTAGGTATCGTTGGCGGCTGGTTTGGCGTAAACCTAAGCTTCGAACTTATCCTAGGTTATGTGTTTGCACCCGTTGCATGGCTGATCGGTGTACCGTGGTCTGAGGCTGTGGTTGCGGGCTCATTGATCGGTAACAAGATTGTCGTGAACGAGTTCGTGGCTTTCATCCAACTAATGGATGCTAAAGAGGCACTAAGTGAGCACTCGCAAGCGATCGTAACTTTCGCTCTATGTGGCTTTGCTAACATCTCTACCATGGCGATTCTTATCGGTGGTTTGGGCAGCTTAGTTCCAGAGCGTCGTTCTTTCATCTCACAATATGGCTTCAAAGCAATTTGTGCAGGTGTGTTTGCTAACCTAATGAGTGCTGCTATTGCTGGTGTTGTACTTTCTCTATAGTTAACTGATCATGACTTTACTCCCCCTATAGTAAAGTGACTGATTAATCACAATAATATTCGGTTAGCGTGAAAAAGAGAGCCTATAGTGTAAGAACGTAGGCTTTCTTATTTCATTGAATAGTTTGTACCACAGGGTGTGGTGCAAACCTTTTAGGGGCACAAATGGATTTGTCGATTACTTCTTCTTTGGCGTTAATTGGACTCTTGTCTTTAGCTTGTCAGCAGCTCGGCTGGCGTTTACGTCTTCCCGCCATTCTCCCTCTCCTTATCGTTGGCCTATTGTTAGGTCCCGGCCTGAATATTCTAAATCCCGATGCCATTTTCGGTGATGTGCTGTTTCCTATGATCTCCTTAGGGGTTGCCATCATCTTGTTTGAAGGAGCATTGACCCTAAATTTCAAAGAAATCAGAGGCCATGGCCGGATGGTGACTCACCTCGTGAGTTTCGGCATGTTGATTACATGGGCGTGTATCGTGGTGGGGGCATACTACTTTGTGGACTTCAGTTGGCCGTTAGCCGCACTGTTTGGTGCATTAGTTGTGGTAACTGGCCCTACGGTAATCGTGCCCATGCTTCGCAGTATTCAGCCTAAATCTTCGTTAGGCAGTATCTTGCGATGGGAAGGGATAGTAATTGATCCGATTGGCGCTCTGTTTGCGGTTCTCGTCTACGAGTACATTGTTTCTTCTGCCGACCCTACCGGACATGTTCTGTCAGCTCTGGGCCTGACGTTAGTCATAGGTTTAGGCTTAGGGATCATCGGTGGCCATTTGATTGCCAAGATGCTGCAAGGGCATTGGGTACCGCACTATTTACGTAATGTGGCTGTGCTGACGCTAATGTTGGCGGCGTTCTCGTTTTCTAATGATCTGAGTGAAGAATCGGGTTTATTAACCGTGACCATCATGGGGATCTGGCTTGCCAACGTGAAGGGCTTGGACATCGAAGACATCATCGAATTCAAAGAAACCCTGACCGTGTTACTTATTTCTGCGTTGTTTATTCTGTTAGCCAGTCGACTCGATTCGGGGGCTTTCCTTTCGATAGGTTGGGGCGGTATTGGGTTGCTAGCGGTGGTTATGTTGGTGGCTCGCCCGTTAAGCGTGTGGATCAGCGGGATCGGTACGGATCTTAATTCGGCGGATAAATGGTTTTTGAGTTGGATGGCACCTCGCGGGATCGTAGCAGCCGCGGTTTCTTCTCTGTTTGCGATAAAACTGCAAGAGAAGCAATTGATTGAAGGCGCAGATCTGCTCGTGCCCATGGTGTTCTTAGTCATTATTGGTACGGTTGTGATTCAGAGCTTAACCGCGAGCTGGTGGGCGAGAAGGCTAGGGGTCACTCAAGAGAAAGCGCAAGGGGTTATCTTCTTTGGCGCCACTCACTTTGCAAGACAATTTGCCAAAGTGTTGGCGACACACAACATCAACAGTGTGCTTGCCGATACCAACTGGGAAAGCATTCGCTTAGCGCGCATGGAAAACTTGAATGTTTATTTTGGTAACCCAGCTTCGAGCCACGCTGAAAATAATCTGGAATTGGATGGAATAGGGCGTGCGATGATCGTGTCGCCTTATCGTCAAACCAACCCGTTAGTTAGCATGCACTATCAAGACGAGTTTGGTGAGAATAAGGTGTTTGAGCTTGAATCCTCAGAGAATAAACATGAAAGGCACCAAGTGAGCCGCGATGGCAATAGAAGTCTGTTTTCGGAAGGGATCACCTATTCTAAGCTTAACTCGTTGATGGCTCAGGGTAGCCAAATTAAAAGTACAGGTTTGACCGAGGCATTTGATTTAAAAGAGTTTAACGCTTTGTATCCTAAAGCCATTCCTCTTGGGGTGATTAATGGCGGTGATTTCCGTTTAATTACACAAGGATCTGAGTTGGAAAAACTCATATCAACGGAGTGTGAGCTTATTAGTTTATTACCGCCTTCTGAACAGACGGAAAAAGTTGAGAGTCCAGATAAGTAGCAACGAGCGCTTCATCAAAAGCGAGTCACCCCGTTTTAAAAACGAATAGCTAAGTACCAAAGCATCAAAAAAGCCGCAACGTTCATCACGTTTCGGCTTTCTAATTTATTTATATGCGCTGCGGACTATTTCGAGTGAAATTGCTCACAAGCGATCATGGTGTTCTCGATTAGGCTCGCCACCGTCATTGGGCCAACACCACCCGGCACAGGTGTGATGAAGCTTGCGCTTTCTTTCGCTACGTCGTATTCAACGTCGCCCACTAGTTTGCCAGATTCTAAACGGTTGATACCAACATCGACCACAACAGCGCCTTTCTTAATCCAAGCGCCAGGAATGAAGTTAGGCTTACCAACGGCAACTACAACAACGTCTGCTTGACGCACGTGACCTTCAAGGTCTTTGGTGAAGCGGTGACATGTTGTCGTTGTACAACCTGCTAGAAGAAGTTCTAGCGTCATTGGGCGACCTACAATGTTTGATGCGCCAACCACAACCGCGTGTTTACCACGTAAGTCGATGTTGTAACGGTCAAGCAGCGTGATGATGCCTTTTGGCGTGCAAGAGCGAAGCTTAGGCATGCGCTGAGCCAAACGGCCGACATTGTAGGGGTGGAAGCCATCAACGTCTTTTTCTGGCGTGATACGCTCAAGAACGTGAGTGCTATCAATGCCTGCTGGTAGAGGCAGTTGAACAAGAATACCGTCGATCTCTGGATCGTCGTTCAGTTGGTCTACAAGTGTTAACAATTCGTCTTCTGTCGCAGTGGCTGGCAAGTCGTAAGATTTAGATACGAAGCCAACTTCTTCACACGCTTTACGCTTACTTCCAACGTAAACCTGAGAAGCAGGGTCTTCACCCACTAAAACAACCGCTAGGCCCGGAGCGCGTAATCCAGCTTCAGTACGAGCTTTTACACGTGCAGCAACTTCGGAGCGAACCGTTTGAGAAATTAGCTTTCCATCAATATTTTGAGCAGTCATGAATTTCCTTAGTATTGATATTCAAGTTAGTGGCTGATGTTTTTGGCGCATTATTCCAGAAAATCTTTTTGATTACCATCAAGCAAACGTTTGCTTTGCTCTATTTTCCAACACTTATATGTTTGTTGGCCTTTTTTTACCCACTTAGATCAGAATGTTACATAAAGCCGTTGCTTTACTGATTCGAATTCGTATAATTCGTTCCTGTAGCGCGCCCTTAGCTCAGCTGGATAGAGCACCTCCCTTCTAAGGAGGTGGTCGAAGGTTCGAATCCTTCAGGGCGTGCCATTATTTAAAGAAACCCGATAACTCTCCGAGTTGTCGGGTTTTTTGCATTTTACATATCATAAAACACTTCTTTTCAAGCGCGACTCATTTTCTTCTGTTATTCGTTTCATTCGGCTTATGTAATAGAAAGTTAAAATTGTTCGTTTTTTGGGGTTTACATCATTTGGTAATAAAGCCACTATGAATTCACGAAGAATAGACAAGTAAAGCTATTAGCCAGTCGGTTTAGGAATCAAACCTTCTGATTGATGGCTGATTTAGAGGAAGCAATGGCAGGAAACAGTATCGGACAACACTTTCGAGTGACCACATTCGGAGAGAGTCACGGTATCGCACTAGGATGTATCGTAGACGGGTGCCCACCAGGATTAGAAATTACCGAAGAAGATCTGCAGAAAGATCTGGACCGTCGTCGTCCGGGCACTTCTCGCTATACAACGGCTCGTCGTGAAGCGGATGAAGTGAAAATCTTATCAGGTGTATTTGAAGGCCAAACTACGGGTACTTCTATTGGTCTATTGATTGAAAATACAGACCAACGCTCTAAAGACTATTCCGAAATTAAAGACAAGTTCCGCCCTGGCCACGCTGACTATACGTACCATCAAAAGTACGGTGTGCGTGATTACCGAGGTGGTGGTCGTTCTTCAGCTCGTGAAACTGCAATGCGTGTTGCTGCAGGTGCAATTGCGAAGAAATACCTAAAACAAGAATTTGGTGTTGAAATCCAAGCTTACCTTTCTCAAATGGGTGATATCTCAATTGATAAAGTGGATTGGAACGAGATTGAAAACAACGCTTTCTTCTGTCCAGATGCCGACAAAGTACCAGAATTTGATCAACTGATTCGTGACTTGCTAAAAGAAGGCAACTCGATCGGTGCGAAGATTCAAGTGGTTGCGACTAAAGTGCCAGTAGGCCTTGGTGAGCCAATCTTTGATCGTCTAGATGCTGACATCGCGCACGCTCTAATGAGCATTAACGCTGTGAAAGGTGTTGAGATTGGTGATGGCTTCGATGTTGTTAATCAACGCGGTAGTGAACACCGTGACCCATTGACTCCAGAAGGTTTCAGCAGCAATCATGCTGGCGGTATCTTAGGTGGTATCTCTACTGGTCAAGATATTGTGGCAAGCATTGCGCTTAAACCAACATCAAGCATCACTGTACCTGGTGACACAATCACGAAAGATGGTGAAGCAACGCAGCTAATCACGAAAGGTCGTCACGATCCATGTGTTGGCATCCGTGCGGTACCTATTGCAGAAGCAATGCTGGCTATCGTGCTGCTTGACCACTTGCTACGTCATCGTGGTCAAAACTTTGGTGTGACAACTGAAACACCACAAATCTAATTCTGCTTCTTTTTATTTAGAATAGAATTGGTAGAAACAAAAAAGGGTTGCTTCGTAATGAAGTAACCCTTTTTCACATTAGCAGGATTATTCGTCCGGTTAGCGACTATCGTCATTAAAGACAGCTAGCAGCTTAAGGCTCTTAATCCATTAATGCACTGAACTTTCAGGATCAAGCTGGAACGAAGGCAAACTCCATTTGAATCTTACAGCCGCCATGCGCAGCAAGTAACCAACTACAAGCGTCACAATTGTCGCCGTGACGTCGTTGATGCCAAGCTCAAGCAAACCTAGGTACAAACCTGAAGCGACAAGTGCGACAGAGGCATACAGCTCTTCATGTAACACCAATGGTGTTTGACGACAGATAAGGTCACGTAACAAACCACCAAAGACACCTGTCACTAATGCCGATACCATGCAAATCATCGGGTGCAGACCTATGGTCATCGCTACTTTGGTACCAATGATACTGAATACGATTAGGCCTAAGGCATCCAAGCGAATAAACAAACCTTTTAGCTTGATAACCCATTTCGCCAACCCGGTTGTAATAACACCTGCTATACAGGTGATGGCTAGATACTGAGGGTTTTCAACCCAACCTAAAGGGTAATGGCCAAGTAAGATATCGCGTACTGTACCGCCGCCAATTGCCGTTGCGCTCGCAACCAACATTACACCAAACCAATCCATTTTTTGTTTGCCTGCACTGAGAGCGCCGGTCATGGCTTCTGCCGTGATGCCAATGATATACAAAACACTTAGTAGCATTGCTGTAGCTCTATAATTTAGGTCTATAAACTCGAGTCTTATAGGCCTTAGGGATATAAAATGAAGCGCGAGTGTAGTAGTAAAAATGCTTGTTGACGAATGAATATTTGTACCGTGAATGGGCGTTTCAGATTAGCTAAACTAATCATTCACCTTAAAGTGGTGTAATCTGGGAATGGCAATCGATTGTCACTGCAAAGTATAATGGCGAACCCGATGTCATTACGCTTGATAGGGCTTTACCGAGCGCTTAAAAAAAAGCAAAATGCCCCAGTTATTTTTACTTAAATTTGATTTTATGACACACCAATACTCAGACATTATCGATATCTTCAATCAGACCTTTTTTGAAAGCTTTAATACCAAACTAGAGCTAGGGGCTGATGAGCCGATCTATTTGCCTGCTGATGATACTATCCCACACCATCGAATCGTGTTCGCACGTGGCTTTTACGCCTCTGCACTCCATGAGATCGCACACTGGTGCGTTGCTGGGCCTGAGCGTCGTTTACTGGAAGATTTTGGCTATTGGTATGAGCCTGATGGTCGAACTGAGGCGGTTCAAGCTGAGTTTGAAAAAGTAGAAATTCGCCCACAAGCGTATGAATGGATAATTGCGATGAGTGCGGGCTTTCCTTTTAATGTCAGCTGTGACAATCTACACGGCGATTTTGAGCCAGATCGTTTGGCCTTTATGAATAAAGTACACAGTGAAGTCATGGGTATCTTTGACGCTGGTCTTCCGCCTCGAGTAAAAATGCTCTCTGAAGCATTGCGCAGCTTCTACGATGTAGAACCTTTATGTACTAGCCAATTTATTGTGAAATAAGAGAATATTATGATTATCGAATTTGAAGAAAAACTACTTGAAGTAATTGATGCTCGCATTGAAAACGCATCAGACGATGAACTGTTTGCTGGTGGTTACTTACGTGGTCATATTTCTCTTTCAGTGGCTTCATGTGAAGAAGAAGGCATTGAAGATGTGGCTGAAGTAAAAGCTCGTATTGAACAGAGCCTAGACGACGCTCGCTCTGAACTAACACCAGCAGACCGCACTATCGTTAATGACCTTTGGGTTGAGCTACAAAACCAAGCTTAATCTCGATGTATTAATACTATCCGCTCAGTCCCTTCCTTTCCCATTTTGCTGAGCGAACTGGTTTATTTGAGACTCGTTCGAAATTTTTGAATGAGTCCGTTCATTTCTTGTGATGGTTACATTTTCTTACTACGTTATTCTAATCCCACTTAACGGAATTACAGAAAGGTCACATCATGAAAGTTATCGCATTTGGCGCAAGCACAAGTTCTACCTCAATCAACAAAACACTAGCAACTTACGCAGCAAACTTGATTGAAGGTGCTGAAGTAAAAGTCCTAGACATCAACGATTACAATGTTCCTATGTTCAGTGAAGACACTGAAAAAGAGATTGGCCAAGCGGAAGGTGCTCAAGCATTCCTACGCGACCTAGCTGAAGCTGATGCGTTTGTTATCTCGTTCGCAGAACACAATGGTCACTACCCAGCAGCGTATAAAAACCTATTTGACTGGGCGACACGTATTGAGCGTTCAGTGTTTGGCGAGAAGCCGGCGGTTTACCTAGCGACTTCACCGGGCCCTGGTGGCGCACAAACGGTACTTGGTGCAGCGACAGGTTCTGCACCTTACTTCGGTGGCAACGTGCAAGCGTCAGTTTCAGTACCAAGCTTCTACGATAACTTTGATTTTGAGTCGGGCTCTATCAGCAACGAAGAGATTGCTCTACAGATTAAAGACGCGGTTGCTAAGCTGTAAATACTGCTCCATTTAGAACATCAGTTTAGATCAACACGAATAACAAAAAAACCGAGCGACTTAACTTAGTCACGTAGGGCTTTTTAGCTTTTAACTTATTAGTTTCAGATATTCAGAAATTTCAGATGTTCAAAATAGCTGAACTAGAAACTACGGCTTTGATTTAGAATGCTTGTCAGCAACCCATCC
Source organism: Vibrio sp. 10N.261.55.F4 (assembly GCF_041470465.1). NCBI lineage: Bacteria > Pseudomonadati > Pseudomonadota > Gammaproteobacteria > Vibrionales > Vibrionaceae > Vibrio > Vibrio sp. 10N.261.55.F4. Next base: position 95,692 of record NZ_JBFRMM010000015.1, read on the forward strand.
AGCCGTTAATGCCTTACCTTTACGCAGTCTGCGTACCCACATTCGACTTGGGTGAATCGCCTCAAGCACATCAACAGGCAAGGGCAGCGGATCGCCACAGATCTGTGATGCTAATACTTCAGCCAATAATGGTGCAGAGCTCAAACCACGTGAACCCAGTCCGATAAAGCAATAAAGGTTAGGGAAGCTTGTTACCGTTTCTACATCCTCAACCGAGTCACGCTGCGGGTTGAAGTTGTGGAGATCTTGGTACTGCTCCTTAATGGCTTCAAAGTCACCAACGTTTCCGACAAACGGAAGGTGGTCACGGCTTACGCTTCGGATACCTTGGCGCGCTAAGTTGTCACTGGTATCGACATCTTTTGTCCATGCTTGGTCTGGTAGTGACCCATGTAGGCGCTCGCCATTGTGCTGCTGAACCTCAATATCAAATTCTTGGTCGATATTGGTTTTGTCGTAGTTCGCACCAATACAGTGATGACCATTGTTGGGGTTCTGTGGCGTCAAATAGCCATCAAAGCACAACACGGTTTTTAGCTGGCTGAGATTTTCCGTGGTCGGAATATGGCTCACTTGGCCTTTAACCGGAGTCAGTGGTACTGGCTGAGTTTGTTCAAACTGAGTGAACTTGTGTCCGTTTGCGACAACTACTTGGTCGTGCTTGGTTTGAATCTCACCTTGAGGTGTATCCATCGTCAGTATCCATTGTTGTTCAGCTTCGAGCCACTCAAGTTGCGTTACTTGATGTTGATAGTGCGCGCTTACTTGGTTGTTCTCTTCTAACTTGCTAATCAAGCCTTGAGTCAGTTGCAGAGGGCTTAGCCAACCACCCAGCGGAAAGTAAACACTCTCTTTATCGACGGGTAAGCCAATCTTTTCGTTGGCTTGCTCTGGCGATAAACGCTGAATCAGGTCGGTGTGGAAGTTGCCTTCCAACATGCGGTTGAGCTTTTTAGTGGAGCCTTGATCCCACATCAAGATGTTCACGCCACACCAACTGTGATCAAATTGAATAGACTGAGCCGCTTGATTAATAAATTGACGAGCAAACAGTAATCCCGGGCCAAACACGCGAGACACGTTCGAGGTCGCTTCGCTTAATAGCGGGTAAATCGCACCTTGGTTGTTACCTGAGGCATTGCCCGCAGCTTGTGGATGTTCACAATAAAGGGTGATGTTTTTACCACGACGGCTTAGCGTTTTGGCTAATGCAGCACTGGCGACACCACCACCAATGATCGCAATGTCTTGGGATTCAGTGTGTTGAGCGAGGCCATACCAAGGTTTGATGTTGGTGTGAGCGTGCTTTTCGCCAAGTCGGCCGGCGATCATTTCTCGCTTAGTACCAAAGCCTTTGACCTTTTTCATTTCAAAGCCAGCTTCAATTAAGCCACGGCGAACAAAGCCAGCAGCGGTGAAGGTGGCGCAGCTACAATCTTGCTTAGCGAGCTTAGCCATGCCGTTGAATAGGTTTTGATTCCACATCTCTGGGTTCTTGCTCGGAGCAAAACCGTCTAAGAACCAAGCATCAACCAAACCTTCACGCGGGGTTGGTACGTTGGGCATGCAATCTTTAATATCGCCAAACCACAAATCAAGCGTGATTGCACCGTCGCCCAGCACAATGCGGTGACATTCAGGTAGAGCAATAGGGTAGTGTTCTTGGAGTTGCGTCGCATACTCGGCTAATTCTGGCCACGATTGGTGTGCTTTGATGAGATCCTCTTTATTTAAAGGATATTTTTCAAAACTGATGAAATGTAACTCTTTGGTCATCGCTTGTGGGTTATCTTTAAGAAAAGCATCGAACCATTGCCAAACTGCAAGAAAGTTCAAACCTGTGCCAAAGCCGGTTTCAGCAATCACAAAGCGGCGTTGTTCATGTTCAAGCCAACGCTCTGGAAGGTGGTTTTGCTTTAAAAAGACGTAGCGAGTTTCTTCTAAACCGTTAACATTGGAGAAGTAAACGTCGTCAAATTGGTCTGAAACTGGCGTGCCAGACTCATTCCATTCCAGTTCTGCATTAGTAATTGAAGTCATAAAATCTATCATTTTGTGATTTGAAGCGATATGTTGGTAGGGATTGTACGAATTTCTAGGAAAGCTGACCACTTTTGTTAGGCTTCTTAGTTATCATCTAGCTGAATTTAGAATTATAGGAATGTCACATGAAACGAGTCGTAATCACCGGTATGGGTATTGTTTCAAGTATCGGTAACAACGTCGAAGAAGTTTTAGCATCACTGAAAGAGGGTAAATCTGGTATTACCGCTTCAGAGCAGTTCAAGGAAAATGGCTTGCGCTCTCAAGTATGGGGTAACCTAAAAATGAACCCTGCTGACCATATCGATCGCAAAAAAATGCGCTTTATGGGTGATGCAGCGGCATTCGCTTATCTTTCAATGGAGCAAGCAATTGCTGATTCTGGCTTAACTGAAGATCAAGTATCTAATGACCGCACGGGTATCGTTGCGGGTTCAGGTGGTGCTTCATCTCTAAACCAAGTAAACGCGGTAGACATCATCCGTGAGAAAGGCGTGAAGCGCGTTGGTCCATACATGGTTCCACGTACAATGGCTTCTACGGTTTCTGCTTGTCTAGCAACTCCTTTCAAAATCCGTGGTGTGAACTACTCTATGAGCTCTGCATGTGCGACATCTGCACACTGTATTGGTCACGCAATGGAGCTTATCCAACTTGGTAAGCAAGACGTTGTATTCGCTGGTGGCGGTGAAGAACTGGATTGGTCTCTGACTATGATGTTCGACGCAATGGGCGCACTTTCTACTAAGTACAACGATACGCCAGAGCTGGCTTCTCGTACCTACGATGCAGACCGTGATGGTTTCGTTATCTCTGGTGGCGGCGGCATGTTAGTTATCGAAGAGCTTGAGCACGCTGTTGCTCGTGGCGCAAAAATCTACGGTGAAATCGTAGGCTACGGCGCAACTTCAGATGGCTACGACATGGTTGCTCCTTCTGGTGAAGGTGCGGTTCGTTGTATGAAGATGGCGATGCAAAACGTTGATGGCGTTGATTACGTGAACACTCACGGTACTTCAACTCCAGTTGGTGACGTTAAAGAACTTGGCGCTATCCAAGAAGTTTTCTCTCAAGGCAATGGCGGTGGCAACAGCCCAGCAATTTCTGCAACTAAAGCGATGACAGGTCACGCTCTAGGTGCTGCTGGCGTACACGAAGCTATTTACTCAACGCTAATGCTAGATAACGGCTTTATCGCTCCAAGCATTAACGTTTCGAACCTAGACGAAGCTGCTGCTGGCCTAGACATCGTAACTGAAGCTCGTGATCAAGAGCTAACTACAGTTATGTCTAACAGTTTTGGTTTCGGCGGTACGAACGCAACGCTAGTAATCAAAAAGTACCAAGCTTAACTTAAGCTTGAGTTACAGAGACAAGGTTAATCGTTAAAGGGTTGCGCTAGTGCCGATTCAACACGCACAGGTCACCCAGTAATAATGACCATCAGAACAAAGTTTTTAGACGCAGGTTGGTAAACGTGTTTTTTGAACATAGTTTTTAAATCTGGGTTTAGAGATTGAAAGGTTTCCAGAGCTTGACCAGTACTGACTTTGGTTAGTACTGGTTGAACAGACGCAAGACTCTGTCTCCTGGAGAGCGAGATAGGATCCTTTTGTTCTGGATGTTTGCCCGATTGTTTATTCAATCGGGCATTTTTCGTTTTAGCCGTTTGAGATTTGGGTATGGAATCTTATGCCTGTTGTTTGTGCAGACTCAGTGATTCAGCCCTTTATTTATAATGTATTCCAATTGCTACTCGACACCGTGTGTGGAATTTTGCACAATCATTTCAATTCACATTTAGGTCGATAGACCCCAACAAAAGTACTCGCCAAATGAAAATCTTAATCGACGAAAATATGCCTTACGCTGAAGCGCTTTTTAGCCAGCTAGGGGAAGTGACAATGAAGTCTGGTCGCACATTAACAGCTGACGACCTAGTTGACGTAGACGCATTGATGATTCGCTCTGTTACCAAGGTAAACGAGTCATTGATCAGCAAAGCCAATAAGCTGAAGTTTGTTGGTACTGCGACGGCTGGCATGGATCACGTTGACCAAGAGTTGATGAAAGAGCGTGGTATTTTCTTTACTGCGGCACCTGGTTGTAACAAGGTGGGTGTTGCTGAGTACGCGTTCAGTGCGATGATGGTGCTTGCGCAGCAACAAGGCTTTTCTGTTTTTGATAAAACGGTTGGTATTATCGGCTGTGGTCAAGTGGGCAGTTACTTAGCGAAGTGCCTTGAAGGTATTGGTATCAAAGTTCTGCTGAACGACCCTCTAAAACAGCAAGAGGGTGATACTCGCGAATTTACTGAGTTAGAGACTTTGCTTGAACAATCAGACGTTATTACATTACACACGCCAATCACTAAGACGGGTGAGTATCCAACGCATCACTTGATCAGTGAGCAAGTGCTGAACAACTTACGTGCTGATCAAATCCTGATTAATGCAGCTCGCGGTCCTGTGGTTGATAACCAAGCGCTAAAAGCTCGCCTGCAAAAAGCCGATGGTTTCACTGCAGTGCTTGATGTGTTTGAGTTTGAACCTGAAGTCGACTTTGAGCTTCTTCCGTTACTCGCTTTTGCAACGCCTCACGTAGCGGGCTACGGTTTAGAAGGTAAAGCGCGTGGTACCACGATGATCTTCAACAGTTATTGTGAATTTTTAGGTACTGAACAGCGTGCGTATGCAAGCGACTTATTGCCGACAGCGCCTGTACCTCAAATGAAATTAGATAGAGCTTGGGATGAAGCAACACTGCACAATTTGACTCAGTTGATCTATGATGTGCGCAAAGACGACGCCTTATTCCGTCGCAATATCGTTACGCCGGGTTCTTTTGACAAGATGCGTAAAGAATATTGGGACCGCAGAGAGTACAGTGCAGTCGAGTTAACGGGCGACGAATCTTGTAATTTAACGCCGTTATCTAAACTCGGTTTTATGGTAAAGCCAACTTTATAAAAGAGAGAAACAATGAGCCAAGAATTTAATATTGCTATTTTAGGTGCGACTGGTGCGGTTGGTGAAACCATTCTTGAAGTACTTAAAGAGCGTAAATTCCCTGTCGGTGAAATGCACTTACTAGCAAGTGAACGTAGTGAAGGCAAAACTTCCCGTTTTAACGGCAAAACAATACAAGTACAAAACGTAGAAGACTTCGATTGGTCTCAAGTACATATTGCGTTTTTCTCTGCAGGTAGCGAGCTTTCAGAGCGTTGGGCTCCAATTGCGGCTGATGAAGGTGTGGTTGTCATCGATAACACATCACGCTTCCGTTACGAATACGATGTTCCTCTGGTTGTGCCTGAAGTGAACCCTGAAGCGATTGCTGAGTTCCGTAACCGTAACATCATCGCGAACCCTAACTGCTCGACTATCCAAATGGTAGTAGCGCTAAAACCAATTCACGATGAAGTGGGCCTTGAGCGTATTAACGTTTCAACTTACCAATCTGTGTCTGGTGCAGGTAAGCCGGGTATCGATGAGCTAGCAGGTCAAACGGCTAAGCTTCTTAACGGCATGCCAGCTGACAAGTCAGCATTCTCACAGCAGATCGCGTTCAACTGTATTCCTCAGATTGATGAATTTACAGAGAACGGCTACACACGTGAAGAAATGAAGATGGTTTGGGAAACTCAGAAAATCTTTGCTGATTCGTCAATCACGGTGAACCCGACTTGTGTTCGTGTTCCTGTGTTCTACGGCCACGCTGAATCTCTACATGTTGAAACTCGCGCGCCAATCGGTGCAGAGCAAGTTATTCAGCTTCTAGAGAACACGGAAGGCGTTGAAGTATTCCAAGCGCTAGACTTCCCAACTCAAGTTCGTGATGCAGGTGGTAAAGACCACGTAATGGTTGGTCGTATTCGTAACGACATCAGCCATCACAGTGGCGTAAACATGTGGGTTGTCGCTGATAACGTTCGTAAAGGCGCAGCAACAAACGCAGTTCAAATCGCTGAAGTTCTGATTCGCGATTACTTCTAAGCTTTATTGCTTTGATAAAAAAGCCTCACTCTTTAGTGGGGCTTTTTTAATCGATTAAAAATATTGTTAGTCAAATTGTGTGAAATTGCTGCGAATATTGTTGCTGCAACACATTTTTTGTTTTCATCTCTATAGTTTTACGTCATTTATCCGATATATTTAATAGATCATCACTTTTCCGAATTTAAGCACCTAGCTGAGCCTTTTATGTTTCAAATTTTCAAGCCGTGGTTAATGCCTTTTGCCTTTATCATTGCGACTCAGATTTCCGTTGTTCGTGCAGATTCCATTCGAGTTGTAGGGCCTAATGGCCAGATACAATCAGCGCCTACGTTTTCAGAACCACTTCAAAGAGCGCAATCAAATAGCGCTGAGCCTTCACGTTTCTATGGTCCAACTCGCGGCTCAGAAACATTGTGGTCTATTGCCTCAAAGTTACGCCCTGATAACTCCGTTTCAGTCCAACAAACTCTGTTGGCTATTTATCGCTTAAACCCACAAGCGTTTGAAAACCAGAATATCCATAGCCTGCTGCCTGCGAGCAATCTACGCGTGCCTTCTTTAGAGCAAGCACGTGCAAGCTCGACGCAGCAAGCTATCAACATCATGAACTCACATCTTGCTAAGCTTGATGCTCCTGCAAGTAAGCCTGTCGCTTCAAAACCCAAAGCGCCGAGTTCTGATGCAAAAAATGTTACTCCTGCTAAGCAAGTAAGCACTACTGAAACTGCTAAAAAGCCATTGTCTCCAACTCAATCATCTCTAGCTCAATCTGCACCAACCCAAGAGATGAACAAGTTAGAGAAGCAGCTAGAGCTTTCAGAAACTGAACTGCTGTCACTTGAAGAGAAAAATCACCAACTTCGTTTGATGTTATCGAATGTTCAATCGGAAGTGGATGAGCTAAAAACAGAGCTCAGTGATGAAGACCGCATTCGTAGCGAAGTGGAAAAGCTGCTTGATGAAGAGCGCAGAAAGAACGCCGAAATTGAAAAGATGGCACCAAGTGTCATGGACGAACTGTTATCGAATGCTTGGTTAGTGGCGGCTCTTGCGATTATTCCAGGTCTGCTCATTGGTTTGATCGTTGTGATGCTGTTAGGCCGTCGTTCTAAAAATGATGAGCAACAGCAGACGACTCAAGAACAACCGCTCCAGCCAGAACCAAGTACCGTTGCACCTATTACATTGGGCGACGAGATGGACGACCTTAACGAGCTGTCTTTAGATGATGACTTGTTTGGTACGGAAGATGACGCCAACAAGCTGTTTGACGATCAAGCGCTAGCCGAAGAGGATGATGTCTTTGCTGGTTTAGATGAATCTGATCTCGATTTCAATCTAGATGGTGAAGACGATGACCCATTTGCTAGCATTGGCGAAAACGGTGATTTAGACACCAACTTCGACGATCTAGATTTAGACAGCAGCAACGGCATTAGTGTTAATGGCGAAGAGAAAGCGCTTGGCCTTGAAGAGATGGAACGTGCGCTAGACAAAACAGCGGAAAGCGCCGTCGATACTGATGATGTCGACTTTGATCTTTCTGATGATAACGCAATGTCTGCTGATGACATTGAAGCTTTACTATCTCAAGAGTCTGAAACTGAAGATCTCGGTTCCAACGAGCTAGACCAATCTTTATTAGATGATCTGTTTGCTCTTGATGACGAAGATGACGACAGCTTCGATATTGATGCTCTGATTTCGGAAGAGCAAAGTAATTCGCCGTCTAACACTGAAGCACCAGCAAGCGATGATTTTGACATCGATGCGCTTATCTCTGAGCAACAAAGTGAGACTAAGCCTGTTGATTTGAGCAATGACGATTTTGATATTGATGCTCTAATCTCTGAACAACAGTCCCCTGAGCCAGCTTCACCGACAGCGAATGATGATATTGATGACATCTTTGCCCAAGTTGCTGCTCAGAACGATCAAGCGAATGACCCTTTCAACCTCGATAGCGACGATGAGATTGCCACTAACCTAAACAGTGGTTTGGCGTCTGATGATGATATCGAAAACATTCTGTCTCAGTTCGATAAGCCCATCGTAAATGAAGAACCTCAAGACAGCGTTGATCTGCTTGATGAGCAACTGGCAGGCGATGACGTAGACCTAAGTAACTCGACAGACCTTCTTGATGAGATGCTAGGGGACGATTCGGATGATGAGTCTGAAAGCGAACCTCTTGGCTTTGATTCTCTGTCTGAGCTTGAAGAGCTTTCTGGTTTATCGACCGATGATGACCTCAACATCGCAGAAGACAGCACGGAAACCTTGGATGAATTAATAGGTGACTCTGACGAGGATGATTTCGAACTCGACGCCGAAAGTACCGACTTATTGGATGATTTCCTTGATAGTGAATTGTCAGATGATGAGCTTTTAGCGGATGCATCAAAATCAGAATCTCTAGACCCATTTGATGACTTACTGACAAGTGGCATTGAAGACGAGCTTGAATCTGAAGATAAGACGTTTGATAAAGAGTTAGACGCAGCCTTTGGTTTGGACAACGCCAATGAGGAGCCTGAAAAGGACTCAGACGTTGAGCTTACTCCGTTAACCTCTGAAGGTGAGCCTGAGCAAGATCCGGACATTAGTGAAACACCACAACCTGAAGTCGTTACTGATGAATCGTTAGATTCTGAAATGACTCAAGAAAGTTCTGACATTAAGCCAGAAAATGATGAAGCCTTTAATCGTGATGGTTTTATCGATGATTTGTTCGGTGTCGCACCGGCAACGGATGCTTTGCTTGATGACTCGCTAGAAACAACAGACGAAGCGTTGATTGATGAGTTAATGACTTCTGATGACAATGATTTGTTGCCAGCAATAGAAGAGCCTGTTGAACCATCAATTGACAATACGGTTGAACCAGAGCAAGCGTCTCTTTTAGACAGCGACGAAGTATCAGCGCAAGAAACCGCATCATCGGTTGAAGATGATGAACTGGATATCGACTCGCTGTTATCTGAGAATTCTGATTTTGACAAACCAGATTTTGAAGAGCGAGTTAAAGAAGAAACCGCACAACAAGAACCAGAGCCGAAAGAAGCCGACGTACAAGAGCAAGCTTCGCCATCGTCTTTGAACGATATCTCTGAAGATGAAGAAGAAACGGTTGAAGACTGGTTAGCTGAAGCCATCGACGATGTAGAGTCGCCAGCGAACATTGACTCTGATTTTGACTTTGAACCGAAAATCCAAGGTAGCGATCAGCTTGAAGATGTCGTTGAATCCTTGCCAGAGCCAGAGCCAGAGCCAGAGCCAGAGCCAGTTCGTGCTGCAAACATGCCAGAGATCATTCCAAATGAATTTGGTGTGCCAGAAGACGATGATTGGCTGATTGAAGATGAGGCGTCTGAACCAGAAGCATTAGCGGAAACTGACGTAACACCAGAGCTAGTGACACCTGTCGCTGAACCGAAAGTTGAAGCTACACCACAAGCGGAAGTAGCAGAACAAGCTGAAGTTCTAGGACAAGAAGGCGAAGAAGAATTCTCGTTTGATGACTTCGAATTGCCAGAGTTTAATGAAGAAGATGCACTAGCGGAAGCTGATGCTGAATCACCATCGGAATCAGTAGTACCTGCTGTTGAGACTCAAGCTGAAGCTGAAGCTAAGGGTCAAGACGACGAAGAGTTCTCGTTTGATGATTTCGACTTACCAGAGTTTAGTGAAGAAGACGCACTAGCGGAAGCTGATGCTGAATCAACAACAGAGCCAGCAACGCCTGCTATAGACTCTCAATCAAGTGTTGAATCGCAACCTACCGCTGAGCCTCAGTTAGATGCTGCACCACAAGTTGAAACTGCGAAACCAGAAAGCGAAGAAGAATTCTCGCTTGATGACTTCGAACTACCAGAGTTTGGTGAAGACGATGCGTTAGCGGAAGTGGTGAGTGAACCAGATGAAGCACAGTTAGAGCAAGACTTAGCGCCTGACACAGAGAAGTTCGAGTTCGATGACCTTGATCTTCCGGAGTACGATGAAGAAAGCGCAAAAGCAGACTCTGTTTTAGATGATATTGAGCAAAGCAATGCCGAGCCGGTGGCGGAAGCCCAAGGCGTAGAGTTCGATGAGTTTGATTTACCGGAATATGGTGAAGATGAAGCCATCTCTGATGCGTTTGCTGAGAAGCCAACACCACTGACTTCTTTCAGCCCACAAGGCGAAGAGCAAGATGCGTTGCATGATCTGTTCTCAAATCCGCAGAGCTATAGTCAGGCTGATGATTTCTCGAATGCTGAAGACTCTGAACCGGCTGGTTTTGCACAGCCAGAACAATCACTGAGCGCGGCTTCAGAGCCAAACTCAACGCCTGCAGCGGTTCAAGACGAGCCACTAGAAGGCTTTGATGACTTTGATGAGACAGCATTAGCTGAGTTGCTTTCTGAAGATGTTCAAGACTCTGTCGACAACATGTTCGATAAGCCATTGGACGCAACTTCGATTGATAGCGCAGGGTTAGATATTGACGCCATGCTTGAAGTCGGCGGCGAAGACTGGAAAGGCTTTAACCTAGCGCCAGAACAACAATCGAGCATGCATAATGATGTGCCTGATGACCAACAAGAGATTTGGGCATCGGCTGAACAGCAAGCTGAACCGAAAATCAAAGAAGAGAATTGGGCTGAACAAGACAATCTAACCGAATCAGGCAACAGTCGTGATAAGCAGTACATGACGATTGATGAGCTAATGGCTCAAGTCGAGCAAGAAGGTGAAGAAGTCATTAATCCAGACGATGAAGAGCTTAAACTGGATGTGGGTCTTAACGAATTCCCTGATGTTATCGGTGATATTGGCAATTATGATGTCGACAGCAATGCAGAAGCTGCGGGTAAGCTTGATTTGGCCAAAATCTACATCGAGATGAGTGACTCGCAAGGGGCAATTAAGCTTCTAGAAGAGGCAATCGTTGACGGCAGCGATGATATTCGTCGAGAGGCAAAAAATCTTATCGATACGTTAAACGGTCGATAAATTTACAAATCAGAAAGGGTAGCGTTGGCTACCCTTTATTTTAAGGCGATACAGAGCGCTATCGTTTCATTTGGTTTTTCAACAGCATCGTCTCGGTCGATGCTGATTGTTTATTGAAGTTTTAGCCCCATCCTATTTGGGCTAGCACTGATTTCCGTATATAATTCTCGCCCATTTTCAAAGAGAACAAGAACATGAAAATTGCTTTAGGTATTGAATATAACGGTACCCACTACTTTGGTTGGCAGCGCCAACGAGACGTGAAAAGTGTCCAAGAAGAATTGGAAAAGGCTCTTTCAGTTGTCGCGAATCACCCTGTAGAAGTTATGTGCGCAGGTCGTACAGATGCCGGTGTTCACGGTACGGGACAAGTCGTTCACTTTGAAACTAATGTTGATCGTAAAATGGTGGCATGGACAATGGGCGCGAATGCCAACATGCCAAAAGATATTGCGGTTCGTTGGGCGACAGAAGTGAATGAGGATTTCCATGCTCGTTTCTCGGCTACTGCCCGCCGTTATCGCTACATTATCTTTAACCATGCACTACGCCCAGGCATTTTGAATTCAGGTGTGAGCCATTATCATGGTCATCTTGATGAGAAAAAAATGCATGAAGCGGGTCAGTACTTACTTGGTGAGAATGACTTCACTTCGTTCAGGGCAACACACTGTCAATCTCGTAGCCCATGGAGAAACATGATTCACTTGAACGTGACTCGTCATGGACACTACATTGTGATCGATATTAAAGCGAATGCGTTTGTTCACCACATGGTGAGGAATATTACGGGTAGCCTTATTGCCGTAGGTAAAGGTGAGCAGAAACCAGAGTGGATCCAGTGGCTTTTAGAAGCTAAAGATCGAAAAGTAGCCGGCGCAACTGCAAAAGCGGAAGGTTTGTATCTGGTGGATGTTGATTATCCTGAACATTTTGAGCTACCACGAGAGCCAATTGGTCCTCTATTTTTACCGGATAATTTGAACTAAATGTGAGACTTAGGTTCAAAAATTATTACGGTTTAGTGCGTAAGATAGTTCCAGAAAATAGGTACAACCAGTTTTTTATCTACAGTCGCTGTTTTATGTGCTTTAATTCCCACGCATAATTCCCAAATTTATTTCTTTCGCAATCAAGCGGAAGAATCGAAACAAAAAGGTCTTCCATGAGTTGGCTTGAAAAGATTTTAGAAAAAAGCAACATCGTAACATCTCGTAAAGCGTCTATCCCTGAGGGTGTTTGGACGAAATGTACTTCTTGTGAGCAGGTTCTGTACCATGCTGAACTAGAGCGTAACCTAGAAGTATGTCCAAAATGTGACCATCACATGCGCATGAAAGCACGTCGTCGTCTGGATACATTCCTAGACAAAGGTGAGCGTGTTGAACTAGGTGCTGATCTTGAGCCACAAGACAAGCTGAAGTTTAAAGACTCTAAGCGTTACAAAGAACGTATCTCTGCTGCTCAAAAGAACAGTGGTGAAACAGACGCATTAGTTGCAATGAAAGGCGAACTATTGGGTTTACCTATCGTAGCGTGTGCTTTTGAATTCTCATTCATGGGCGGCTCAATGGGTTCTGTTGTTGGTGCTCGTTTCGTGAAAGCGGTAGATGCTGCTATCGAGAACAACTGTGGTTTAGTGTGTTTCTCTGCAAGTGGTGGTGCTCGTATGCAAGAGGCATTGATGTCTCTAATGCAAATGGCGAAAACCAGTGCTGCGCTTGAGCGTTTATCTGCGAAAGGCCTACCGTTTGTTTCAGTTATGACTGATCCAACAATGGGTGGTGTTTCTGCAAGTTTGGCAATGCTTGGCGATATCAATATTGGTGAACCAAAAGCACTGATCGGTTTTGCTGGACGTCGTGTAATCGAACAAACGGTACGTGAAGACCTTCCTGAAGGTTTCCAACGCAGTGAGTTCCTACTAGACCACGGTGCTATCGACATGATTGTTGACCGTCGTGAGATGCGTCAGCGCGTTGCAAGCCTTGTTGCTAAAATGACCAACCAGCCTTCACCATTAGTAGTTTCTGTGAACGATTCACCGAATGAAGCTACTTATGAAGTACCAGAAGCGCCAGAAAAAGGGTAAAGTACCTTCTAACAAACCAACTTAATTATGGTTATGAGTTAGATGAGTCAACAACCTATTCCTCAAGCCACATCCTCTTTGGAGATGTGGCTTGATTATTTATCAAACATCCACACAAGCGCTATTGATCTTGGATTAGACCGAGTTCAGGCCGTCGCCTCTAAGGCAAACCTCACCAAACCTGCTCAACATGTTATTACTGTTGCCGGAACCAATGGCAAAGGCTCAACATGTGCACTGATGGAAGCGATTCTATTGGACGCTGGTTACTCAGTTGGTGTCTACAGCTCTCCTCACTTAATTCGCTATAACGAACGTGTTCGTATCAACGGCCAAGATCTATCTGATGAAAAGATGGTTCAGTCTTTCGATTTCATTGAGAAAGAGCGTGGCGAAATCAGCCTGAGTTTTTTCGAATATGGCACTTTAGCGGCGTTACGTGCATTTCAAACTGAAGCGGTTGATGTTGTGCTTTTAGAAGTGGGTTTAGGCGGGCGTTTAGACGCGACCAATATCGTTGAGCATGATGTTTCTGTGATTACTAGTTTGGCTGTCGACCATGTTGACTGGCTAGGTGATGACATCAATGTGATTGGTTTTGAGAAAGCGGGCATTTATCGTAGCGGTAAACCCGCTATCTGTGGTCAACCCAAGCCACCGGCTACGGTTGCAGCGCACGCTGATGACATTAAGGCTGAGTTCTACCAAGTCGGTATTCAATACACTTATGATGTTGACGGTGATACGTGGAACTGGCGCAGTGGTGCATTCCAACTAGAATCGCTACCTATTCCAAGCCTGCCGTTACCTAACGCTGCAACAGCGTTGATGGCATTGGGCACATCAGAGCTTAGTATTAGCGACGTGAACGTGGTTAACGGCATGAAGAATGCGCAGCTTCCTGGGCGTATGCAGCAAATTAGCGAACAACCGGTGATTGTGCTTGATGTAGCACACAACCCGCATTCTGCTGAGTACTTTGCGCAGCAAGTCGCGAAGAAGTATGCAGGCAAAAATTTACACGTTGTAGTCGCCATGCTTCATGACAAAGATATCCCCGCGACATTGGAAGTATTAGCTCCAATAACAACACATTGGTACCCAGCTTCGCTGAACGGCCCACGAGCCGCAACAGCCGCTGAATTGTGTCAAAGCTTACCTGAAGGTGTAGAGCGGTATTCAAACCCTGTTGTAGCGTTTGAAGCGGCTTTAGCTTCTGTTAAAGGTGACGATGTTGTGTTGGTTGTCGGTTCTTTCCATACAGTGGGTGAAGTGTTGGAGCATTGGCAGAAAAAAGGAAACTAAATGGCAAGTAAATTCCAAAGCCGGTTAGTCGGCACCATCATTTTAGTGGCCATTGGCGTGATTGTATTGCCCGATGTACTAGATGGTAAGAAGCTCCACTACAAAGAAGAGTTTGCAAGCATTCCAATTAAGCCTGAGCTTGATAGTAATGTTGAAGTGTTTGAAGTACTCGATCCCGTTGAAGATCAGATAGCGCTACCGGATTCTCCGGTTGAGCAAGTGGTTGAAAGTGGTCGTACTGATAATTCAAACACGCAAACCGCGTCTTCTTCTAATGATAAAGAAGCAGACAAAGTGGCAGTTGTGGTTAAGCCGGTACCTGAAAAAAATGAATACCAAGACAGTGCTTGGATTATTCAATTGATGGCTTTGAAGAATGCTGACAACGCAAAAAACGTTGTTAAGGATCTGCAAAAGCGCGGTTATCAGGCTCACACCAAGCAAGAAAAAACTTTTACGCGAGTAATTATTGGCCCGGATGTCTCTAAATCCAAACTTGAGCGACAAATTAAGGAATTAGAAAAAATTACGGGTTCAAAAGGCCAGTTGCTCAAATTTAAACCGTTAAATCCATAAGAAAACGTTTGCGTCTGCATTTTTTCTGTTAAAATGCGCGCCAACTTAAGATGAAGAATTCATGAATTGGTTAGATTTTGTCATTTTAGGCGTGATCGGCTTCTCTGCCGTGATCAGTTTAGTTCGTGGTTTCGCTAAAGAAGCCTTGTCACTCGTTATTTGGTTTGGAGCATTTTTTATTGCTAGCCAGTACTACGCTAAATTAGCGATGTACTTCACCAATATCGAAGATGAGATGTTTCGAAACGGAACTGCGATAGCAGCATTGTTTGTTGCAACGTTAGTTGTGGGTGCCTTAGTTAACTATGTCATCGGTCAACTAGTTCAGAAAACAGGCCTGTCAGGTACAGACAGAATCCTCGGTGTCGTCTTTGGTGGCTTACGTGGTGTTTTGATTGTTTCTGCAGTGTTGTTTTTCATGGATGCGTTTACTGCATTCCCAAGTTCTGAGTGGTGGAAGAATTCGCAATTGGTTCCAGAATTTAGTCGAATCATTGCGCCGTTCTTCGAGCATTTACAAGCAACATCTAGTTTCTTATCTGGCGCGCTCTAGCGCCAGTTAATGTCGAAAAATCGAGGATTAGGACATGTGTGGTATTGTTGGAATCGTGGGTTCAACACCTGTAAACCAGTCTATTTATGACGCTTTAACGGTATTGCAGCATCGTGGCCAAGATGCCGCTGGTATTTGTACCATAGAAAGCAATCGTTTCCGTCTGCGTAAGGCGAACGGTTTAGTAAAAGATGTTTTTGAAGCAAAACACATGCAGCGCCTACAAGGTGAAGTTGGTATTGGCCATGTTCGTTATCCTACTGCGGGTAGTTCAAGTGCGTCTGAAGCTCAGCCTTTCTACGTAAACTCTCCTTTTGGCATTACGTTGGCGCACAACGGTAACCTGACGAACGCAAACGAAGTTCGTGAGAAGTTGTTCGAAAAAGACCGTCGTCATGTAAACACAACCTCTGACTCTGAAGTTCTACTGAACGTATTAGCTCATGAGATCGATACTGTTAAAGGTAACGTAACTTCAGATGATGTTTTCCGTGCTGTGGCAAACGTGCACCGTACAATTCGTGGTGCTTACGCCGTAACTGCGATGATCATCGGCCACGGTATGATCGCATTCCGTGACCCACATGGTATTCGTCCACTGTGTCTTGGTAAGCGTGAAGTTCAAGGTAAAACAGAGTACATGGTTGCGTCTGAATCGGTAGCACTCGATGCTGTTGGTTTCGATTTCATGCGCGACGTAGCGCCAGGTGAAGCTATCTACGCAACGTTCGACGGTGAGCTTTTCACTAAGCAATGCGCAGACAACCCACAACTGAACCCATGTATCTTTGAGTTTGTATACTTTGCACGCCCAGATTCATTCATCGACAAAATCTCGGTTTACAGCGCACGCGTTGAGATGGGTGAGATGCTTGGTAAGCGTATTAAAGAAGAGTACGCAGACTTAGACATTGATGTGGTTATCCCAATCCCTGAAACATCAAACGATATTGCGCTAAGAATCGCTCAAGCGATCAATAAGCCATACCGTCAAGGTTTCGTGAAAAATCGCTATGTTGGTCGCACGTTCATCATGCCAGGTCAGCAACAGCGTAAGAAGTCGGTTCGCCGTAAGCTCAACGCAATTCGCTCTGAGTTTAAAGGTAAGAACGTTCTTCTGGTTGACGATTCTATCGTTCGCGGCACAACATCAGAGCAGATCATTGAGATGGCTCGTGATTCTGGCGCAAATAAGGTCTTCATGGTTTCAGCTGCTCCAGAGGTTCGCTTCCCTAACGTTTACGGCATTGATATGCCGAGCGCGACAGAGTTGATTGCTCATGGTCGTGATAACGAAACGATTTGTAAGCAGATTGGCGCAGACGCCTTGATTTTCCAAACGCTACCAGATCTGATTTCTGCAGTGGGCATGGGCAATCAAGACATCTCTCGTTTTGATACTTCTGTATTTAACGGCGAGTATGTAACGGGCGATATCGACCAAGTGTACCTAGATTTCCTAGACTCTTTGCGTAATGACGACTCAAAGGTTCAGCGTGAGATTCAACAAGATCTTGCTAACTTAGAGTTACACAACGAAGGCGCTTAACTAGCGTTTCGTTAGTCATACAGAGTTTCGCTAGCGATACAGAAAATAAAAAACCAGAGCATCGGCTCTGGTTTTTTGTTTATAGAGAAGGGGATTGACCTTAATGAATGTGGTATGCGATCACAAAATCAATAAACAATCTCACTTTCTCTGGTAGATGGTCTTTGTGGTTATAAAGCATGTAAATATCACGAGGGTTAGCGCTCCAGTCTTCTAAGACTTGCACTAAGCTGCCATCTTCAATGTATTCACGAATCATCACGTCAGGCATCAGGGTGATACCTAGGCCTTCTGAGCACGCTTGTCTCACGACATTAAGCGCATTGGCGTTGAAACGGCCTTTCTCGCTATTCACCACCGTCTCTTCATTCGAATTACTCAGCTGCCACTTAATCAGCGGGTAGCCTTTGAGTAGCGAATGGTTCGCTAGCTCTTCAGCATGGCTTGGAGCTGGGTTCTTCGCTAAGTACTCAGGGCTCGCGATAAGAATATCTTTGACTTCACTGATTTTTCGAGCGATTAGGCTTGAATCACGCTGAGGGCCGACTCGGAAAATTACGTCCCACTCCGTTGGATCCAGCTGATCCGCTTGGTTGTTCATCATCAGCTCAATATTGATATCAGGGTATTGAATCATGAATTCACTGAACATTGGCATCATCATGCGCTTGGTCAGGTTTGAGGGTGCCGTAATACGAATCTTACCGGAAGCGCCTTTGCACACGTCAGTTAACTCTTCTGCAGTAGAAGAGAGACGTTGCAACAGCGGAGAGCATTCATTGAAGAAACGTTCGCCTGCCTCTGTTAAAGAAAGTTTACGCGCGTGTCTATTGAGAAGCCTAAGGTTCAAAGAATCTTCTAAGGCTTGGATGCGTCGTGTGATGGTCGCAACCGGAATCATAGTCTTGCGCGATGTTGCGGTGTAGCTCCCATTTTCAACGACGAGTCGAAAGAGGTTTAAATCATCTAATTTCATAAATCCAGACACATTTGTTTACAATCTCATCTAATTTATACGTAACAGTGAGATCAATGTTTGCGTTACGTCAACTCGTTGCACTATTTACAAGTATTCCAACCCTCGTCACGAATTACCAGTAAAGAGTGCAAATTTGTGTATTTAGCATTTTATTACTAAGTTTTATATTAGTTCTTAGAACAGATAACAATAATAATTCGACTTAGTTTTGTGAGGTTATAGATTATGTACAAAACTCACAGTCAGCCAGTAATGACCTCGGCTCAGGAAGTAATTAACCAAAAATGCGTGATGTTGGTTGATGATGATCCTATTTTTCGCCGTATAACCAGCGCTTACCTAGACAAGGTCGGTTATAAAGTGGTTGAGGCTGAAAATGGACTGGACGCTTTGCAGAAACTTAGAGACTCAACGCCAGATTTAATTGTGTGTGACTTATCAATGCCAATACTTGATGGCATAGAGCTTGTGGAAGAGCTCAGTTTAGAGTACCCGTCACTGCCTATGATCGTTGTGTCTGGCACTGATGATATGTCTGACGTGGCGAAAGCCTTGCGATTTGGTATTAAAGACTTCTTGGCGAAGCCGTTAGAGGATCACCGTCACCTAGGAAGTGCGATTGCGAATACATTGACAGATTCGTTCGATAACATTTCAGACCAACGAGATTTTTCGAGCCAATGGTTCTGTGTGGATGATGGGGGAGAGATCCCTGAAGACCAAGAACTGCATTGGCACCTGAATTACCTTCAAGATAACCCAAGCGCAGCAAAAGACTTACTGCATGCGCTGCTTCCAGAGAAAGATACGCGACAAGGCTCATGGCGTTGCAGTTACCGGTTACTGCAATCAACAGAGATGATGCCACTTGTGTTTGACTATGCGTGGATGATGAACGGGCAGTTTGCTTTTTACCTCGTCGATTCATCGTCGTCTGATAATGGCGGCTCCGCGACAACATTGTTAGTGAGAGCGCTGTTCCACGATTACATAAGAAACAGAAAAGATTTTAATGTTGATCTCAAAGATATTGCTGAAATCTTAGAGAAGGGGATTCGTTGCTCTAAATGCTCCACCCCAGTGAATGCCTTGTTTGGTGTTGCTGACCTTGCCGAGGGAACCATCTCCATTTTGCCTGCGGGTCTAGACGGGCAATGGTCGAATGGTGAATTGAATCAATATATTGCAGCAGGTGAGCGCTTGGGTGAGAACTGCAAGAAGAACTTTATTACGCGGGACCTTCCGATCGAACAGGGCTGCCAACTGTCGTTGAGCCTACTTGGAGCGGCAAGTTTTAGTTTAGACATACACCAAGGGTCTACTGATTAACCCTATATTTCCTCGGTTTTTGTGAATAATTGATTAAGGTATAGTTGCGCAAATGGTGTGGCTATGCCTTTTTTGTTAAATGTCGATTTGGCAAAGCGGGTTTGGTTCGCCGGATACTTACCTTCACTAACAAAAACAAGAAGCAATCATGGCAGATAACAAAGACTTTCAAGACCCGTTTAATGTATTCTACTTTTTAGGATTTTTAGCCGCATTTTTAATGATTCCATTGCTACCAGCAACACTTACGTTGATCCGTGTATTCAATGGTTACGCAACATTCTAGTTAAGCTGTCGTCGCCGATTGGTGATAGCTAACTCAAGGAGGCCACAATTAGCGTTCGAGTTTTAAGCCTCAATATTGCTGGTGGCCTTTGTATATTTCTCGCAGTTCTAGGGATAGTTTTGCCCGTTCTGCCAACCACTCCTTTTCTCCTTCTTGCCAGCGCATGCTTCATGCGAAGCAATCCGAAAGTTCATAAATGGATGCATGAGCACAAAACGCTGGGTCCTTTGCTGAACAATTGGTATCAACACGGTGCCGTCACCAAACAAGTTAAAACGCGTGGCGTATTCTTTATCTTGTTGAGTTTTGCGTTATCCATCTACTTTGCCCCTATCATTTGGGTCAAGGCTTTCCTAATTTGTGTACTTGTTATTCTTCTCACATGGTTTATGCGACTTCCAACCCATGAGTTGGTTGCTGACAGCAAAGAAAATCACTACCATTAAGCCAGTGTGCCTGCTTGTATAGCGGGCGTTTATTATTTCAGCAATCAGAGTTATGACTCTCGTTGCAATGAATACCAATCGTACCTTTCCTTAATTCCGAGCGTTGATGTTTGATTCGTTAACGAGAGTTTGGAAAGCGGCCTAATGAAGTGCATAAGATTATGAACACAGAAAAAATCTCTCTGATCAAAGCAAGCATCAAAAGCATTCCTGATTACCCTAAAGCGGGTATTTTGTTCCGTGACGTAACAAGCTTGATGGAAGATCCAGTAGCTTACAAAGCGACTATCGACCTGCTAGCGGAAACATACAAGGACATGGGCTTTACTAAGATCGTTGGTACTGAAGCTCGTGGTTTCCTATTTGGTGCGCCTTTGGCACTTGAGCTAGGTGTTGGCTTCATTCCTGTTCGTAAGCCGGGCAAGCTGCCTCGTCAAACTGTGGCACAATCTTATGAGCTTGAGTACGGCACCGACACTCTAGAAATCCATACTGATGCTATCGTTGAAGGCGATAAAGTGCTTATGGTTGATGACTTGCTAGCAACGGGCGGTACGATTGAAGCAACAACAAAGTTGATTCGTCAGCTTGGTGGTGTGGTAGAACACGCTGCATTTGTTATTAACCTTCCAGAAATCGGTGGTGACAAGCGCTTACAAGGCTTAGGTCTAGAAGTGTTTAGCATCTGCGAATTCGACGGTCATTAATCCTTTTCGGAATTATTCATGAGCTATCTTGCGTTAGCGCGAAAATGGCGACCAACCAAATTCAAAGAAGTGGTTGGTCAAGCCCATGTTTTAACAGCATTAGAGAATGCCCTTAGCCAGAATAGGTTGCACCACGCATACCTGTTCAGCGGTACACGAGGTGTTGGTAAAACAACCATCGGTCGTTTGTTTGCTAAGGGACTCAACTGTGAAGCAGGCATTACCTCAACACCTTGTGGTGAATGTGCAACCTGTAAAGAAATCGATGAAGGTCGCTTTGTTGACCTGCTCGAGATCGATGCGGCATCACGAACTAAGGTAGAAGATACCCGCGAGCTTCTGGACAATGTTCAGTACAAGCCTGCACGTGGTCGCTTCAAGGTTTACCTAATCGATGAAGTTCACATGCTTTCTAGGCACAGCTTTAATGCGCTTCTAAAGACCTTAGAAGAGCCGCCTGAGTATGTGAAATTCTTGCTCGCAACAACGGATCCACAGAAGCTTCCAGTAACGATCTTGTCGCGTTGTTTGCAGTTCCATCTTAAGCCGATCAGCGTTGATAATATTCACGAGCAGCTCGATCATATTCTTGAACAAGAAGATGTGACGTCTGAATCTCGTGCGCTTGGAATGATTGCTCATGCTGCTGATGGCAGTATGCGTGATGCGCTAAGCCTTACAGACCAAGCTATCGCATTGGGTAACGGCAATGTCGTAACAGATACTGTTGCTCACATGCTCGGAACACTGGATACCGACCAAGCTATCCACTTGCTTGAAGCGATTAGCAGTAAGCAGCCACAGCAAGCGATGGCGTGTATCCAAAGCCTTGCTGAGAACGGTGTTGAGTGGGATGGTTTGCTGAATCAGCTTGCGGCCCAACTGCATCGTCTTGCGATGTTCCAAGCTTTGCCATCTACATTAGATAAGGCACAGCCTGACGCTGAGAAGCTTGAACTACTGAGCAAAGCGCTTAGCCCACAAGACATTCAACTCTACTACCAGATCGTGTTGAAAGGTCGTGAAGACTTACCGTTATCGCCAACTGCTCGTGTTGGTATTGAGATGGTAGTTTTACGCATGTTGGCCTTTAGACCTGCTGAACAAGCGGTTGCTACTGCAATCTCGACTCAGTCGGCAAGCCCAGCGCCAGTTCCAGCAGCTCAAGCTCAGAACGTTGCTCAGTCAGTGAGTCAACCTGCGCCAATGGCAGCTCCGAGACAGCCTCAGATGCAACAACAGGCGCCTCAACAGCAAGCTATGCAGCAGCAACCGGTGCAACAGGCTCCGCAGCAGAATCCAGCACAGTATTCAGATTCGCAAGGTTACGCTGATCATTCAGGTAACCAAGGTTATCCAGAACAGGATTACCCGCATAGCCAGTATGACGCGCCTCCTGCTTATGATGAGCGTCCAAGCTACGGTGCAGATCAGCCTCAGCAGCAACAAACGAATTATCAAAACCAGAGCCCGGTTCAACAGCCAAGCGCTGCACCTTCTGCTCCGCAAGAGCAGCCAGCGCGTGCAACTTCGCCTATGAGTGGTTTACGCCACCAATTACGTTCTCAACGTAGAGGCAGTTCGGCAACAGAAAACAAAGGCTCGGCGCCAAAAAAGGCTAAAGCGACACCAGCTAAAACTTCAGTTCTTGATCGAGTTGCTCAGCAACACGGTGGTTCTGAGCGGGTGTCGCCAGCTTCTTTATCAGCCTCTTCGACAGAAAATGTGACCAACGATAATGAACCTTATCGCTGGAAACCGTCTAAACCTGTAGTGAAAGAGGTGAGCAAAGAGCTTACACCTACTCAGATCAAACGTGCGTTGGAGCATATTAAGACACCAGAAATGGTCGATAAATTGCTTCAAGAGTCGATTGCTCAAGATGAATGGTCAGCCACGATTCAAAAGCTAGAGACAGCCAAGCTTGTTGAACAGTTAGCATTGAACTCAGTGTTTGCTAAAAACGACACATCAATCACTTTAACGTTAAGAGCGAGCCAAGCTCATTTGAATACCGACCGTGCGCAGAGTGAGCTATTGCAGTCTCTCAATACTGTGCTTGGAGAAGAGTGTCATTTGAGTGTTGAAATCGGTGATGGTGGAGAAACGCCGCTAGAATTACGAGAACGACTGTATCAAGGTAAGTTGAAAGACGCGTTTACCGCTTTAGAAAACGATGCCAACGTACAGTTCATTGAAAGACGTTTTGCCGCTGAACTCGACAGAGACAGCGTTCGTCCTATCTAGAACGTTTTCTTGTTTAGTGACCGGCATATCATCCCAGATAAGCAAATCTGAGAACTGAACATCGAGGGGTTGAATCACACTGTTTTAACCCCCATTTAAGCTCGTATAGCTTAATTAATTTTAATAAACCAATTAGACCAGAGAGTATTAACATGTTTGGTAAAGGCGGTATGGGCAACATGATGAAGCAAGCCCAGCAAATGCAAGAGCGCATGCAAAAGCTTCAAGAAGAAATCGCAAATATGGAAGTTACAGGTGAGTCAGGTGCTGGCCTTGTAAAAGTAACGATCACTGGTAGCCACAGCGTTCGCCGTGTTGATATCGATGAAAGCCTAATGGAAGACGATAAAGAGATGCTTGAAGATCTTATCGCTGCTGCTTTCAACGATGCGGCTCGTCGCGTTGAAGAAACTCAAAAAGAGAAAATGGCTAGCGTAACTGGCGGAATGCAACTTCCACCAGGTATGAAGATGCCTTTCTAAGTAACTTATTCTTAAAGGTTAATTCAGGTGGTGGTTTGTGTTGAACAGGCTATTACCTGAACATTAGAACGGTTAAATATGCGTACCAGTCATATGCTGGAGCATTTGATGGAGGCCTTACGTTGTCTACCTGGGGTTGGCCCCAAGTCGGCGCAGCGTATGGCCTTTCATTTGTTACAGCGCGATAGAAAAGGCGGCCTACAGTTGGCTGAAGCTCTTAGCCAAGCAATGACCGAAATTGGTCACTGTAATGAGTGCCGTACTTTTACTGAAGAAGATACTTGCCACATTTGTACCAATCCTAAACGTCAGGAAAATGGTCAAATCTGTGTAGTAGAGAGCCCTGCAGACATTGCAGCTATCGAAGCAACTGGCCAATATTCAGGTCGTTACTTTGTATTGATGGGTCATCTTTCACCACTTGATGGTATTGGTCCAAGTGACATCGGTCTCGATGTTTTGGACTACCGCCTGCGTCGTGGTGATATCTCGGAAGTAATCCTAGCGACTAACCCAACAGTTGAAGGGGAAGCGACAGCGCATTACATTGCTGAGCTATGTAATGCCCATGAAGTGAACGCAAGCCGTATCGCTCATGGTGTTCCCGTTGGTGGTGAGCTAGAGCTGGTGGATGGCACCACGCTTTCGCACTCCTTACTCGGTCGTCATAAGATCTAAAAAAGCCGCTTGGTGAAGTATCACTAAGCGGCTTTTTCTTTTATTGCTTTAGACGTTTTTCAGCGCTTAATCTGAACCTCTTACCGCTTTGTATATCATCGCGCCAATTACAGCACCAATAATCGGTGCAACCCAGAATAGCCACAATTGCGAAACGGCCCAATCACCGACAAATACAGCCACGCCGGTACTTCGAGCAGGGTTCACAGAAGTATTGGTTACGGGAATACTGATAAGGTGAATCAAGGTCAAACAGAGACCAATTGCGATCGGTGCAAACCCAGCAGGGGCTTTTGAATCGGTTGCGCCCATGATCACGAATAGAAACACCATGGTCATGACCACTTCACAGACCAGTGCAGCAGTTAGTGAGTAGCCGCCCGGTGAGTGTTCACCGTAACCATTTGAAGCAAAGCCAGATGCCGCAGCGTCAAAACCTGCTTGGCCTGAAGCAATCACAAATAACACTCCACCCGCGATAATACCGCCAATGACCTGGGCAATAATGTAAGGTGCGACGTCTTTGGCATCAAAGCGGCCACCGCTCCAAAGACCAATTGTAACAGCAGGGTTGAGATGACAGCCGGATATATGGCCAATAGCAAAAGCCATGGTGAGTACGGTTAAACCAAACGCGAGGGAAACCCCGAGTAAGCCGATACCTACATCGGGAAAAGCAGCGGCTAAGACGGCACTACCACAACCACCTAACACCAACCAAAATGTACCGAACATTTCTGCGATATACTTATTCATAACTATCCTTATTAATCTTTACCAGTATCAATAAGATAGTTTAGTTCTATCAAAGTTGTGAAATCTTGGGCATATATAAGAAGAAAAGTATTGTTAAGTTATTGCTTCGAGCTCAATAAGGTTATCAAGCGCTTCTTGGTCGGTTTTACCACAAATGACAGGGCAAGCTTTGAATTGGTGACATACCTTCGGGCGTGAAGGTTGACCAAATAATTTGCAGAGATCTTGCTCATTTAATTGGATGCAGCGTACCCCAGCAGGCTTACCATTAGGCATTCCAGGAATAGCAGATGTAATACTTGGAGCGATACAGCATGCTCCACAACCTAGGCGACATTCCATCAAATTAAACTCACTAAATAACAGGGTGCGCGATAGTAGCAAAAAATGATGAGAGTGACAGCTGTTGATTGAATCAAAGAATGAACAATTATTATCCTTGAACTTTTTATGGGCTAGCGGTATAACACGCACCCCAGTAAAAGAGTAAGAAGTAATCCTATGACGAATCCATTTTGGCAAGAAAAGACACTAGAACAGATGACCGAGAATGAGTGGGAATCACTTTGCGACGGTTGTGGTAAGTGCTGCCTACATAAACTAATGGATGAAGATAGCGATGAAGTTTACTACACCAATGTGGCGTGTAGCTGGTTAAACGACAAAACATGTTCGTGTAAAGATTACCCGAACCGCTTCACTTCAGGTGAAGAGTGTTTGAAGCTGACTCGTGACAAGATCGATGAGTTTCACTGGCTACCAGACACTTGTGCTTACCGCCTTTTATCAGAATCTAAGCCGATTCCTGAATGGCACCCGTTGATCACCGGATCAAAAACAGAGATGCATGCAGCAGGTGAAAGCGTTCGTAACAAAGTGGTATACGAAATCGATGTTGTCGATTGGGAAGATCACATCTTGAACCACCCGAACCGCTAGTTAACGAAGACTAGTCAATCACCCGAATAAAAAAAAGGCTCACATTTCTGTGAGCCTTTGTCGTATTTAGGAGGGTCCAAATCAATGGACTGTGTCATGGCTAATGTCAAGCAAGCGGTAAGTCTGCAACCACCTGATTGAACGTGATACGAGTATTCTGAGCTTGCTCAGATAACTCGATCTTTTTCGCTTGTGCGGCACTAAGATTACTCTCGGCCTGCTCAAGTGCTTGTTGTAGGTTCTCTGGTAACTCGTGAGTTTCCATTTGTGAACCTTGTTCTAACACATAAGCGCGAATTTCTTTCTTCACTGCGGCAAGTTCTGTGTAAGCAACACGCTCAAGTTCTGCGGCTTCTTGTGCTGCATCTCTTTCTTTCTCAAACTGAGCCAACGCCATACCTTCAGCAGACCAAGGGTCCATGTCTGGCAGTTCTTCGATGTTGATCGTTGGCTCGATATACGCATCTTGATGGCGTAGGTCGAGGTTAGTCGCACGAACCGCTGAAATCATCAGCATCACAGAGATAGCAAGCAGTGGTAAGCCACCAACAATCGCCGCCGTTTGTAGCGTACTTAGACCGCCTAAGAACATTAGAATCGTTGGTAAGAACGACAGAGTAAATGCCCAGAACATACGGTTCCAGCGCATTGGCTCTTCGGTCACGTTGTTTTGTACAACAGACGCTAGGATGTATGAGATAGAGTCAAATGTTGTTGCCGTGAAAATGATACACAGCATTGTAAATACAGCGATAACCAGCGTGCTCATTGGCAATTGTGCAAGCATCGAGAAGATAGCTTTGGTTGCGCCTTCCGCATTCAAAATGGCAACGACATCTAGCTCACCAGAAAGCTGCAGTGATAGGCCGTAGTTACCTAAGATCATGAAGAACAGGAAACAACCTAGAGAACCAAAGAAGATCGACCCTGACACCATTTGTTTGATGGTTCTGCCGCGAGAGATACGCGCAACAAACAGACCCATACTCGGTGCAAATACTAGCCACCATGCCCAGTAGAAAATCGTCCAGTCTTGTGGGAAGTGAGTGTTTTCGAATGTACCGTAACCACCAAATGGTTCAGCCCACGTTGCCATCACGAAGAAGTTAGACAGTAGACGACCAATTGAGTCTAAGCCTGTTTCTAACATGAAGATTGTTGGACCCGCGATCAGAACGAAAGCCAGTAGACCCATCGCACCCCAGAAGTTGATGTTACTTAGGATCTTGATGCCTTTTTCCAATCCAGCATAAGATGAGTAAGCAAAAATCGCAGTACACACTAAAAGCACCATCACTTGCGTTAGGTTATTTTTAGGTAGACCAAATAGGTGATTTAGACCTTCAGTGATCAGAGGAGCGGCTAAACCTAATGTTGTTGCAGCGCCGCCTAATAGACCGAAAATGAATAGGATATCAACGATCTTTCCTGGTACGCCTTTACTACGGTGTTCACCAAGAACAGGCATTAATGCGCTTGAAATCTTTAGAACAGGTTGTTTACGTACGTAGAAGAAGTAAGCGATAGGAATTGCCGGGATTAGGTAGATAGACCATGCGATTGGTCCCCAGTGGAATAGGCCGTAGGTCGCAGCCCAGCGTACTGCTTCTTCACTGCCAGGTTCTAGTTGGAAAGGCGGTGATTGGTAGTAGTAAGCCCACTCAATACAGCCCCAATACAAGATACTTGCACCGATACCGCCACAAAATAGCATGGCAGCCCATGATGCAGTTTTAAACTCAGGCTCTTCATCAGCTTCGCCCAGTTTAATTTGTCCCATATCACTGAATACTACGTACACCATAAATGCACAGGCTGCGAGACCTAGAGCAAGATACAGGAATCCGAGTTGATCAGTCATGAATGTTTTCGCAACCGCAATCCAGTCTGCGCCCTGTGCAGGGAACAAAATGAGCGGGAAAACTATCGTGAGTAGGAGTGCTATAGCACCAAAAAAGGTTGGCTTATCGATAAGCTCAAAAGTGTTTTTCACGAGTATTATTCCATTAAAATGAGAGCGGAATTATGGAATGAACTCGTTTTTTAGACCTAATCGGGTCTATTGTCGTAACGATAAATCGCTTTTATTCTAGAGAATGCGATAGGTTGGCAAGGCTAAATGAGTGCGAGAAGAATACCGCCTACGGTTGCCGCTGCGGACAGGTATTGCCCCGCTGAATAAGAACCATCATCTTCTTCTTCAATCTTATCTGGGTGATCCATACCCAAGGCACCATGAGCGAATGACTCAACTTTATCGGTAACTGTCGCGTTTTCTGCTTCGACTTTCTTCGCTTCTTTATCAATTTCTTTTAGGGCAGATAAGAGTGCTTTGCCTTCATCAGAAAGCCTAACCGTATTTTGCTCAACCTTAAGCGGTGTAGGCTTTTCAGCTTCGTTAGCTGAACTCTTAGCGTTCATCTGCGAAGGCGAATACAGCTGAGTATTACTCGTTCCTACTGGCGTCATATAGCTCTCCTTACCTATCCTTAAATATAGTATCGGCAGAGGTGTGAAAAACTTGTGCAATTAATCATCGATAGTGATGTTTTTTTATTCGCACATTACATTTTCGTCTGCTTGGTTAAATCGTCTATTTACTAAGCAAGTCTTGTGCCGATAAGAATGTTTGATTTTAGATAGAGTTAGGATGAATGACGGGAACGTGATCAAGTTGTGACGATGGGCTAATTATCTAGGATTAGCCCATCGACTCTTTAGCTTAGAAGAGTGGATCAACAGATCCTACTCACACTCTAGGCTAGCGCTACGTTTTGACAGATGCTTGTATGCCTTCATTCGGTTCTCTTTCTTTACAAAGCGAGCCGGCGGCGAAAGCACTTCAAGCTGATAATCACCGCTATCCGATGAGATCGCTTCAACCGGGCTGATGATGGCGATTTTTAAATCAGGGTTACGACGTAGAATTGATGCCGCCGTCCCTAAACCACCCTCGGTGTGGAACTTGCCAGCCACGTGAATCACTTGTTTATCAGGGTTTGATGCTAGGTAATCCACAATCGACTCAGCCATGGTTTCGTCCCAGGTAACCTGAGCGGCAAACTGCTTTTCTGTTTGCTCTGGCGTACCGTGATGCATAGAAGCCATGAACTTTTCTTTGTAAGGGCTATCGCCAGTATCCACTTCGGCAGCAATCCATTGGCGTTGCTCGGTCGATAATTGGTCTAGGTAAGGCAATCCTTTACGGCCAATACACTGCACGAATGGCTTTGGTGCATTTGCCGCAATAACATCGACGTCGTTGGCTTTTGCGAACTCAACTAACGCGCGGTAATCACTTTCGTAATTTGGCCAAGCTGCCGCTTGAGACATGAGAATTTGTTCGCCAATTTCGCCGTTTAAGTATTGGTCAAGTGTGGCTTGGTGCTCTCGAGTGAACTGTTCCATTGAAAGCGCAATGTTTGATGTTGCGTTGCGGCGCGCTTTTAAGAAGTCGGTTTGGAAGCGGTGAATGGCAGAATGCGTGTGCCATTCGCCAATTAGAACCACATCAGCGTCAATCAGCTGCTCGGGTAATGCATCGAGAGAAAGTGTTTCGCCTTGTGGAGAAGCGAACTGGTAGTCATAGAATGTGGAAACGGATTCCGTTTGAGCCACTTTTTGAGAAGTGTCTTTTGCAGGTTGACTAGCACAAGCCGTGAGAAGAGTAGCTAATCCGATAAGAATAATACGTTGCATGAAATGCCTCCTTGAAGAACACGCATACTAAAGGAGGCAAGATAAGATTTCAATGCAAACGATAATCAATATCAATTAAATTTGTTTGCGGTACACTCGCAGCATAAAGTCAGCTTCACAGTTGAATTGCTCTGCCTCGGTGAGTTGTAGTTTAAACTCTTCACTCGCCTTCCAAGCAAACGGCGTCATCTGTAGCAGGTCGAATGCATCTGACCCCGATAGTTCCATCATATAGTTTAGTTGCTCTTGATGCTCAAGCGTAAAACCTTCGATCACTTCTGGATCTTCGTCGTGCAAGCGAACGCCATCATAAATTGCATCACGCAGTTGATACAGGTGTCGGCTAGCTGGTGTCACGGTGATCACCACACCATTATCTTTGATGGTGCGTTGTAACTCTTCAGCCTTGCAAGGCGCGTAAATGCGTAGAATTCCGTCTAAGCTGTTTTCAGCAAAGGGTAGGCGATGGCTTGATGCAACTGAGAAGTCGACAGCAGGGTAGCGTTTAGCGGCGTATTTGATAGCAATCTTAGAAATGTCTAGGCCAAAAGTAGCCCCTTTCTTTTCTTGAAGATTCACAGCAATTTCGTTGGTGTAATAACCTTCGCCACAACCAATATCCAATAGGCTAGGCGTCTCTTCTGGTAGATAGCGAGAACACAACGTCACCACCGCTTGGCGCATTGGGTCATAGTGGTTACCTTCAAGGAAGCGACGACGTGCCTGCATCATCTCTTTGTTGTCACCTGGATCTTTTGAGCGTTTGTGGTGCGCAGGCATCAAATTGACGTAGCCTTCTTTCGCTAGGTCGAACTGATGGTTCTTTTCACACTTAAACGTACGATCGTTTTGAGATAAAGGTTGGTGACACAAAGGGCATTGGTAAGTCATGGAGACCTCTAAAGGAGAATAGACAGCGCAAGTGTAACGAGCTAAAACCAAAAAGTAAAAGAGCGACATAAAGCCGCTCAAAAATCGTTTTTTATAACTGTATTTATACGGTTATTGGGCACTAATCACAGTGATCAGTTGGTGGTTTTCACCCGGCCGGAGTGTTTTACCGGCTTCTAGGCTTGGCGCGTGCAGTGTTGATTCTACGCACATCATAGTTAGGTAACCATCGTCTTGCATGTCGCCCATACTTGCAGCGCCTTCTGCCCACGGGTTCCACAGTACTGCAGAGTTATGACCGTGGTTTTCAACTGTTAGCGTGCGATCCAGCTTCTTGTCAGCAACAAAGATTTGCGCTTCTGGTTGCGTGTAAACGCGGTCAATCGTGTCGGTCAGTACCAGTTCAGATCCACCTTGGCAGTTCTTGCCACCTTGCAGGCTATCAATGTACTCAGCACCCATACCAGTGGTGGTTGTGTTGTGGATATCGCCAACGTTTAGGTAAGTGTGTAGTGCACCAGAGAAAGTCCATGGCTGAGAATCAGTGTTCTTCACGTCCAGCGTTACTTTTAGTTGTTCGCCGATCTCAACATTCAAGCGAGCATCAAACTGATGAGGCCATACTGCTAGCGTCTCTTCGCTTGGCTTCAGACCTAAGCTAACAATCACGCCAGCTTCGCTTTCACGGTGTTCAACCAATTGCCATTCACTTGAACGGGCAAAACCATGTGCTGGTGCTGCAATGCGACCAAACCAAGGCCAACATACTGGAATACCACCACGCAGAGCCGTTTTACCATCGAACTTAGCTTGTTGGCTCATCCAAATTAGGTCTTCTTGACCTTGCGGTTGGAATGACACCACATGGCCGCCAAACAGTGAAATCGCTGCGTTTGCTTTATCGTGGATAACGCGAACCAGTTTTACACCTTCGTGTTCAACGATAGTGACGTTGTCAGAAAGTACCGCCAGTGCAGGTAGAGTAGATAAATCCATTACATGATCCTTCTAAGGAAATTGAATTCAAATGCTGACTAGAGTGATGCTTGTGTTTTCATGAGTAACAAGCAGAGTCAGTATTAGAATTGAATTTTGCGTTTGGGCTATCTTGATGAGCTTAGACAGACGCGGTTTAAAAGATAGCAGGCATTAAAAAGGCGACACTAAGGTCGCCTTTTTCAAAGTCTGCTCAAAACAGTCTTCACTAATGCTTATCTAAAGCGATTTCTAAAAAGAAATTACTTAGAGATGTGAGCGATTAGGTCTAGAACTTTGTTTGAGTAACCGATTTCGTTGTCGTACCAAGATACAACTTTAACGAATTTGTCAGTTAGAGCAACACCAGCTTTAGCATCGAATACTGAAGTTTGAACTTCACCGATGAAATCTTGTGATACTACTTGGTCTTCAGTGTAACCAAGAACGCCAGCCATTTCGCCTTCAGAAGCTTCTTTCATTGCAGCACAAATTTCTTCGTAAGATGCAGCTTCTTTTAGGTTAACTGTTAGGTCAACTACAGATACGTTAGCAGTTGGTACACGGAAAGCCATACCAGTTAGAAGGCCGTTTAGTTCTGGAAGAACAACGCCTACAGCTTTAGCAGCACCAGTTGAAGATGGGATGATGTTTTGAGAAGCACCACGGCCACCGCGCCAGTCTTTAGCAGAAGGGCCATCTACAGTTTTTTGAGTTGCTGTAGTAGCGTGAACTGTAGTCATAAGACCAGACTCAATGCCCCACTTATCGTTAAGTACTTTAGCGATAGGTGCAAGACAGTTAGTAGTACAAGAAGCGTTAGAAACGATGTCTTGACCAGCGTAAGATGCTTGGTTAACGCCCATTACGAACATTGGAGTTGCATCTTTAGAAGGACCAGTAAGAACTACTTTCTTAGCGCCAGCAGTGATGTGCTTACGTGCAGTCTCGTCAGTTAGGAAAAGACCAGTTGCTTCAGCAACTACGTCTACGTCGATAGCATCCCACTTAAGGTCTTCTGGGTTACGCTCAGCTGTAACACGTACAGTTTTACCGTTAACGATTAGGTTACCGCCTTCAACTTCAACAGTACCGTTGAAACGGCCGTGAGTTGAGTCGTACTTAAGCATGTATGCCATGTACTCTACGTCGATTAGATCGTTAATACCTACTACTTCGATGTCTGCACGCTCTTGAGCTGCGCGGAATACGAAACGGCCGATACGGCCAAAACCGTTAATACCTACTTTGATAGTCATTGTAGTTGCTCCACAACTTAATTTCTGATTAAAGATAACTGGTAGTAAAATTACAGAATCCAGTATACATCTGCAATAGATAATCCGACTTAACTTGTTTAATGTCAAAAAAAAGCGACGCTTTTCTTAACAATTGGGTGTAAGTGATTGAAAATTGACCGTTGCAAGTGGCTCTGTACCCTTCCAGTTGGGTAAAATACCCCTAAATGATGATTCACTTATGAGTGTATATGTACAATGTTTCCTGGTGAGAAAGTATGTGCTACAAAACGACTCATATGCAAGCCTTTATAGAAAAAAGTAAATATAATAACTGAGAATGTGGAGAGATATTAACGTGATTCAAAAGGGAGGAAATATGATAAAGCCTGATGAATACTGGCGTGAGCGCCTAACGGACGACGAATTTTCAGTGTGTCGTGAGCGTGGTACTGAAGCCCCATATAGCGGCAAGTTACTGCACAACCATAAGACTGGCGTCTATAGCTGCACATGCTGTGAAAGCCCTTTGTTTCTGTCGGATAACAAATATGACTCTGGGTGTGGTTGGCCAAGCTTTGATGCCCCAGTGAATGATGAAGCAGTACGCTATATAGAAGATCTAAGTCACGGAATGAAGCGTGTAGAGATCCGTTGTACCGCCTGTGATAGCCATTTAGGTCACGTTTTTCCAGATGGCCCGAAGACCACAGGTGAACGGTTCTGTGTTAATTCAGTGTCGTTAATTTTCAACAAAAATGACGAAAGTACGAAATAACTTGTAACTATTGTCTAATCCTTACAGGTCGCATTTGTCGATTTAGGAATGCTGAAACGCCCAAGATTTCAGATTTAACTCTAGTACAAATAAAAACAGCTACCAAAAAGGTAGCTGTTTTTATTTGAAAGCAGGTGAATAAGAAGCTTAAGTAAGAACACTATAAATGAAGCGATCAGTAACTCGGGACGATTGAAGGGCTGTAAATTCCATCCTCAATCGCTTCGACGATGTTATCTGCGTCTTTATTTAGCTTCTTATAGGTTGCCTTGTCGAAATGGTACAACACCGTGAGCTCGGCTTCAGAAGCAATCGGCACGTCAAAGTCTTTGGCAACCATTGCCCAAACGTACGCTTTTTCCATATGTCCCAGGCTGTGGTTGATACTGGCCATCGACTTGAAGATTTCAGTGTTGGCTACCGAGCCATTAGAAAGCGTTAGCGCATTATTGAGTAGCTTAAGTGTCTTTATATGATTGCGGGTGGTATAGAAGGTTGCCAAGGCATATTGCATCTCAGCTGTGTTTAACGCTTCAGAGCCTTCTAGTTGTAGGAAACTGCGTCTGGCATTGGTGTCCCCAGTTTGCGACCACAAGAAGTAAAGCGTTTCCGGTGTATCAGATTTCGATAGCTCATCAACAATGCGCTCAGACTCTTCGATACTGTGCATTAAAGAGGTAAAGCGACGCTCTTGCAGCTTAGATTGATCGATCGTTTCGATCTGTGCCGCGAGCTCTAGGCACTTTTTGTAGGCAGTGACTAATTCGAATTCTTTAATTTTGTTGATTTCGGTGGGTTGCTTCTGAACTTCAAATCGATGCCAGATGAGGTCGGTACGTGCGACACGACATTGCCCATCGTTCATGTTCAATTGTTCACACTGAAGACCCGGATTGCTTTGGCACAGTTGATCGGTATTTTTGTTCCCTTCAAGACACCCAACCAGAGTGAAAGGCAATAGGCTAATCGCCAACCATTTCATAATTTTCATATTCCTTCACTTGTGATCAGATGCACTTATTATTGGTCAGGTTCTTGACTCAATTCTGTTACGGGTTATTTTCTGGTGAAAATTGTTAAAACTAAGGCTTTACCATGGATGCAGAACAACTTCTTAGCGCAATGACACCCGAGGTCTACGAACGTTTAACCTACGCAGTTGAAACGGGTAAATGGCCAGAAGGTACGGCGCTCTCAAAAGAACAGCGCGACTCGTGTATGCAAGCGGTTATGTTATACCAATCTAAACATAACTCTGAAGCTCAACATATGACAATTGCAGCTGGTGGTGAGATTAGCTTTAAATCTAAGTCTGAACTAAAGAAACAGTTTAAGTCAGATCAAGAAGACATTGTTAGGGTTAACCCGAATCATTAAGCTTAAATTACAACAAAGGGGTGGCAATGTGCCACCCCTTTTAGTTTAACTCGTTTATTTATAAGCAATAAAACGATTTAGTTCACGTTAAGCCGCCGTTACTTTCATAGAATAACTGGCTTTAACGTGAATCCTTGAACAGGTTATAAGCTCATCTCACCGCGCAATACTTGTTGCATCTGAGCCTTCACTTCTTCGTAGCCTAGGTTTTGGCTTAATAGATAATGCAACTTCGCCAGTGCCGCTTCTGGTGTCATATCGTAACCACTCACCACGCCCGCTTCTGCTAGTGCACAACCTGTCGCGTAACCACCCATGTTGACTTTACCAGCCAAACATTGAGTTAGGTTCACCACAATAACACCGCGCTCTGAGGCATCTTTCAGGTGCTGAAGCAGTTCTGGGTTTTGTGGTGCGTTACCCACACCGAAAGTAAGCAGAATCATCGCGTTAACAGGTTGTAATAGCGTGTTACGGATAACTTCGTGTGAGATGCCTGGGTACATTGTGATTACGCCGATAGGTTGCGGAGTAATGTTATGAACCTTGAAAGCACCTTTAGGTTGTTCGTTTACCTTTACGTTATTGCTAAGTTGGATATTGATACCCGCTTCTAGCAATGGATTCAGGTTTGGAGAGGTAAACGCATTGAAGCCATCTGCGTGTGATTTTGTGCTGCGATTACCACGCATCAACTTGTTGTTGAAGAACAGTGTCACTTCGTTGATTGGGTAGTTTGCTGCAATGTGTAGCGCATTCAGCAGGTTTGCTTGTCCGTCTGAACGAAGCTCTGCTAATGGGATCTGAGAGCCCGTAACAATCACAGGTTTGCCGAGGTTTTCAAGCATGAAAGACAGTGCAGAGGCAGTGTAAGCCATAGTGTCTGTGCCATGCAGGATAACGAAACCATCGTACTTATCGTAGTTCGCGCGAATGTCATCAGCGATAGTTTGCCAATCAAGTGGCGTCATATCTGAAGAGTCCATTAATGGAGAGTATTCATGAATGGTGTACTCAGGCATTTCTGGGCGATGGAATTCAGGCATGCCAGCTAGCTGCTTATCCATAAAACCTGCGACAGGGACATAGCCGTGGTCCAAAGACTTCTGCATGCCAATTGTGCCGCCGGTATACGCGATATAGATGTGTTTTCTTTCCATGGCGATTAATACTTAGTGTGATATAGGGAACAGGGGGGCGATTATAGCGAATTATCATGCAATAAAAAGAGGCGCCTCACACAGAGGCGCCTCTTGATAACAAAGCGTTGAGCTTATCTTATTGAACTTGGCAGTTTAAGCAAAAAGCGTATCGGCCTTGTGGGTCGTTAAAGTTGCCTAACAGCTGGCTATCTTGAGCTAACTGCTGAGTAACAGGTTGTAAACTGCTTGGAATCATTGATTGGATATCAAAGCCTATCGACATCTGAACTTGATTCATAAACTCTTGAATAAATTGTTCAGTCGTTGAAAGTGGTTCTTCTACCCAGTAGATGTTGTAGGTTTCAAGCGCTGCAAGTGAAGCCGCTGCCGCAATCGCATCATCAAAATCACCAATTTCATCGACTAGACCTTTCTGGATTGCATCTTGGCCAGTCCATACTCGGCCTTGAGCGATCTTGTCGACAGCATCGACTTCTATGCCGCGATTCTCTCCAACTAGGCTGATGAATCGGCGGTAACCGTTTTCAATGCCCATTTGGAACGCATCTTTCGCGCCGTCGCTAAGCCCAGTCGTAATACCAAGACCAGAGAAAGGTGACGTACCAACGCCATCAGTGTAAACACCAATATCGTTCAACCCTTTTTCGAAAGTTGTGATAACACTAAAGATACCAATCGAACCAGTTAAGGTCGTTGGTTGAGCCAGGATCTTGTCCGCACCCATCGAGATCCAGTAACCACCCGAAGCGGCAAGGCTAGACATAGAGACAACAACCGGCTTGCCCGCTTGCTTGATCGCTTCAATTTCATTGCGAATCACTTCTGAAGCAAAGGCACTGCCGCCCGGGCTGTCTACACGAAGTACAACGGCTTTTACTTTGTCGTCGTTGCGCGCTTGGCGAAGTAGTGCTGCTGTCGTATCACCACCAACGGTGCCACGTGGCTGCTTACCATCCATAATTGCGCCGCTAGCAACAATCACAGCAACATCGTGCGATTCACTTGTTAGGTCGGGAAGCATGGTTGTGCGGTACTCGTAGTACCCAAACGCGTTATAGCTGTCTTGACCATCACTGCCGAAGACGTCAGCAAGCTCTAGTCGTACTTGCTGGCGAGTTGCCAGTTCGTCAACTAAACCAAGCTTCTCTGCCAGTTTTGCGATATCGCCATCAACCGACTCAAGGTCTTTTAAGAAAGAGTCCATGCTTGGGTTCAAGGTTTTAGCATCGATCTGACGGTTGTTGCTAACGTCATCAACATATGCGCTCCATAATTGGCCTAACCAACGAGAAGCAGATTCTTTCGCTGCATCTGACATGTCGTCACGAATGAAAGGCTCGATAGCTGACTTATAGGTACCCACCCGGAACACGTGCGTGTTGACGTCTAGCTTCTCTAATAACGTTTTGTAGTAAAGCGAATAGGCGCTGTAACCTTTAAGAAGAACCCCACCATCTGGTGATAGGAAGACTTTAGTTGCGTAGCTGGCTAGGTAGTATTGGCTTTGGTTGTAAAAGTCACCCACCGCATAAATTGGTTTGCCAGTTGCTTTGAACTCGTTGAGTGCTTTAGCAATGTAGCGAAGCTTGGTCAGATTGGTTTCTGGCAGTTCTTTGAGTGCTAAAACGATACCAGTAACGTTGTCATCGTCTTTGGCGTAGCGAATCGTTTCAACAATATCAAACAGGATGTTCTCTTTTGGAAGGTCTTTGCCAAGTAGTGAACCTGTGACCGAATCCATCGGATTGATATAGCGGCTTTGTTCCACAATAGGGCCAGACAGATTAAGCACTAAAGCCGAATCCTGAGGAACCGTCGGTTGAGCCGTATCTGAATGGAAGTACACAAAGTAGATGATGGCGATACTGAGTAAAAAGACTAGGTTAACCAGCGCAAGACGTACAAACGTAATGAGCTTCCAAATCCCTTTAAAGAACATGCCTATAAATTTGAATATTTTTTTCATTCTGTCTCCGCAGTGAGATCACGTCGCTTTAACAAGCCGTAGTACCATTAATCTCAATAATATGAACTGCTTAGTATCCTACGATAATTCCCAAGCTCAAACTACACCAAGAATTGTTAATCGATATATATTCTCATTAAGTGTAGTCAAATTAAGGGCTTCTGAACGATTAATACGTGCAGCATTATGATCGGTGTTACAAAAATGTAAACGGTTGTTTGAACTTTTGGTAATTGAACTATACTGTGGTCAGACCACAAGGATAAAATAATAGAAGTGATGTCTGCCATGTACCCACATTTACTTGAACCACTCGATCTTGGATTTACCCAGTTACGTAACCGTGTATTGATGGGATCAATGCATACAGGTTTAGAAGAAAATAAAGAAGGTCTCCACAAACTCGCCGCGTTTTATGAAGAGCGAGCACAAGGAGGCGTTGGCCTTATTGTTACTGGTGGTTTCTCTCCTAATTTACGTGGCAGATTAACCCCATTCAGTGCTGAATTCAGTAAAGTAAAGCACGCTAAAGCGCACCAAGTTGTTACCGAAGCCGTCCACAAGCACGGCGGTAAAATTGCGCTTCAATTGTTGCATGCAGGTCGTTATGCGATGCACCCATTTGCGCAAAGTGCGTCTGGCATTAAAGCGCCTATCGCTAAGTTCGCTCCAAGTGAGATGAGCCCTCGTCAAATTAAAAAGACCATCGGTGCTTTTGCCAACAGTGCAGAATTAGCTCAGGTTGCTGGCTATGACGGCATAGAGATCATGGGCTCGGAAGGCTACTTGATTAACCAATTTATCTGTAAACGTACCAACATGCGTTATGACGAATGGGGCGGTTCTTATGAGAAGCGTATGCGTTTCCCGCTAGAGATCGTTAAATCGATTCGCGAAGCGGTGGGTAAAGATTTCATCATTATTTTCCGCTTATCGATGCTGGATTTGGTTGAGCAAGGCAGCACGTTCGAAGATGTTGTACTTTTGGCTCAGAAGCTAGAAGAAGCGGGCGTGACCATTATTAATACCGGCATTGGTTGGCATGAAGCTCGTGTTCCTACGATTGCGACACAAGTTCCAAGAGGGGCATTCTCTTGGGTGACGGAAAAAGTGAAACCATACGTGTCGATCCCAGTGGTGACATGTAACCGTATCAACACGCCAGAAGAGGCGGAACGTATCCTCAGCTCAGGACAGGCCGACATGGTATCAATGGCTCGTCCATTCTTGGCTGACCCTGATTTCGTTAATAAAGCGGCTCAAGACCAAGCTCAGTTCATTAACACCTGTATCGGTTGTAACCAAGCTTGTCTTGATAACGTATTCAAAGGCAAAAGAGCGAGCTGTTTGGTTAACCCTCGTGCTTGTTACGAGACTGAAATTGTTGTTCAGCCTGCCGAAGCGACCAAAACTATTGCCGTGGTTGGTGCTGGGCCTGCTGGTTTAGCCTGCGCGACGACGTTGGCACAGCGTGGTCATAATGTTGATCTAATTGAGAAAAATGACCGTATCGGTGGGCAGTTTAGATTGGCAATGCAGATTCCGGGTAAAGAAGAGTTCAGAGAAACGATTCGCTACTTTGCTAATCAAATCGATGCATCAGGCGTGAACTTAAAACTGGATACTGAAGCGACGTTTGAGATGTTGTTGAAGTACGATGAAGTCGTGATGGCTGCCGGTGTTGAGCCAAGAAAGCTTGATATTGAAGGGATTGACCAAGAAAACGTAATCGATTATCAAACCTTGATTCGTGAAAAGACACCAGTAGGCGAAAAAGTCGCGATTGTTGGTGCCGGTGGTATCGGTATTGATGTGGCAACTATGCTGACAGAGCCGACTTCTCACAGCTTGGATGACTGGCTGCATGAGTGGGGCATTGATAAGAATATGGAACACCCTGGTGGACTTTATCCTTACCCTGATTCGTTCAGTGACAAAACGGTTTGGGTGATGCAGCGTAAAGCGGGTCGTGTCGGTAAAGGTCCGGGTAAGACTACAGGTTGGATTCATAAACGCACATTAGAAAAACGTGGTGTGAACTTACTTGGTGGCGTGAGCTACAACAAGATAGACGACCAAGGTCTGCATATCAGCGTTGGTAAGAAAGATCAGGTACTCGATGCCGATTCCGTTATCGTGTGTGCGGGTCAGGTTTCTGTTCGTCCATTCGAAGACATGTGGCAAGAGTTTGGTGGCAAACTACACGTGATAGGCGGTGCCGATTACGCAGGTGAATTGGATGCAGTACGCGCAATTCGTCAAGGTGTTGAGCTAGCGATTAAGTTATAGAATCAGCTATCAAACTGTAATCTTATCAGTAGATATTGTTACTTAATTTGCTGAGTTAGATTTTGAACAAGGCTCCTAAGTCATAGATTTAGGAGCCTTTATTGTTTCTAATCTAGCCTAAATGGACAGCCGTTGAGATTTATTATCGTTTGTATTCTGTGCTAAAGTTCAAGTATACAAATAATAAAGAAATAGTAAGGACTTCAAATGGATGCTTTGGATCTATTGCTCAACAGACGCTCAATCGCAAAACTCTCTGATCCGGCACCTGAAGGTGTGGCGTTAGAAAACATCATCAAAGCAGGGCTGCGTGCTCCAGACCACGGTGCACTAACACCATGGCGCTTTGTTATCGCGCAAGGTTCAGGCCTACAAAAGCTTTCAGACATCTTGGTGCGCGCCGCTGAAGCGGATGACAGCGAAGAAGCGGTTATCGAGAAAGTAAAAAAAGCGCCGTTCCGAGCTCCAATGGTGATCACCGTGATTGCAAAAGTCACCGAGCACGAGAAAGTGCCTGCTATCGAACAACATCTGTCTGCGGGGTGTGCTGTACAGGCGATGCAAATGGCTGCAGTCGCACAAGGTTTCCAAGGCTTTTGGCGCTCAGGTAAATGGATGTTCCACCCAGAAGTACACCAAGCATTTGGCCTAGAAGGCGACGATGAAATTGTTGGTTTCCTATACCTAGGCACTCCTGGCTGTACACCAATGAAAGTGCCAGAGCGCGACTTCTCTAAGTTTGTTGAGTTCTTATAAAGAAAGCAGAAGCTTGAATAGTGGAATGCTAACTGTATAAACAACCAGTTTTTCTTGATTTATTAGAGCCACATTAGATAATGTGGCTCTAATTGTTTGTAGCATCTGGAAAAACATGTCTCGCCTTATTATTGCTGAAAAACCAAGCCTCGGCCGCGCGATTGCCGCCGCACTACCTAATCCACAGAAGAAAGACCAAGGGTTTATCAAATGTGGTAATGGAGATGTGGTGACTTGGTGTATTGGACATTTATTGGAGCAGGTTGAGCCAGATGCTTATGATGATCGTTATAAGAAGTGGAATTTAGCCGATCTTCCTATTCTGCCAGAGCAATGGCAACTAAGACCTCGTAAGACGTCAAGCAAACAGCTCACGGTGATCCGAAAGCTATTGAAGGACGCCACTCAAATTGTTCACGCCGGAGACCCGGATAGAGAAGGGCAGTTGCTGGTTGATGAAGTGATTGATTACTGCAAAGTCTCTAAGGCTAAGAAAGAGTCGATGGACAGGCTACTGATCAGCGACTTGAACTTACCTGCCGTAAAACGTGCACTTTCTCAAATGCGCAGCAACCGTGACTTTATTCCGCTTTCTATTTCCGCATTAGCGCGCTCTAGAGCCGATTGGCTGTATGGCATGAACATGACTCGTGCTTATACCTTACTCGGTCAAAAGGCTGGCTACCAAGGTGTGTTGTCGGTCGGGCGAGTACAAACGCCTGTACTTGGTTTGGTGGTAAGGCGCGATGAAGAGATCGAAAACTTTATTCCGAAAGATTACTTCACTTTGCACGCTTTGATCCCTTATCAAAATCACGGCCAGAGCTTTGATATTCGTGCGCGTTGGAAGCCAAGCGAAGCATGTAAACCATGGCAAGATGAAGAAGGGCGCGTGCTCAATCGAAAGCTGGTTGAGAATGTGGCTAACCGAATTGCGAATCAACCCGCGACGGTGACGGAATCAGAGCAAAAGCAAAGTAAACAAGCTGCGCCACTGCCTTACTCGCTGTCAGCCTTGCAGATTGATGCGTCTAAGCGTTTTGGTATGAGTGCTCAACAGGTGTTAGATACGTGTCAGTCATTGTACGAGAAACACAAACTCATCACTTACCCACGTTCTGATAGCCGCTATTTGCCTAAAGAGCACTACTCACAGCGAGAGTCGATCGTAGACGCTATCGCTAACAATGCCAAAGAGCTGCAAAGTGGTGCTCAAGGTGCGGATCTTTCTCTTAAATCCAAAGCATGGAACGACAGTAAGGTCGATGCTCACCACGCAATAATTCCAACACCGAAGAAATCATCGGTGAACGGCCTGTCTGCCAACGAGATGAAAATCTATCAGCAAATCGCTCGTCAGTATCTAATGCAGTTTTACCCACCTGCGGTTTTTGCTGATGCTAAGCTGGTCTTTGATATCGCTGGTGGCGTGTTCATCGCAAAAGGGCGTCAGCTTATCAACCCGGGTTGGAAGGTGTTGATGGGTAAAACGGATACCGAAGAAAAAGGCGATGGCACGGATACGGTTCCTCCATTGGATAAAGGTACGGTGTTGACGTGCCGTGAAGGCGTGATTGGTGATAAGAAAACTGAGCCACCAAAACACTTCACGGAAGCGACATTGCTTCAAGCGATGACAGGTATCGCGCGTTTTGTTGCGAACAAAGATCTCAAAGCCATTTTGAAAGAAACCGATGGCCTTGGCACAGAAGCAACCCGTGCGGGTATTCTAGATACTCTATTCAAAAGGCAGCTGCTAACGCGCCAAGGTAAGAGTATTCACAGTAGCCCTGCGGGCAGAGGCTTGATTCATGCCTTACCTGAGGATTCTACCTTCCCAGACATGACGGCACATTGGGAGCACCAGCTGCAAGGCATGGCAGAACGAAATCAAGCGTATCAGCCTTTCATGCAAGCGTTAGAAAGCAAGATTGATGGTTTAATGGGTAAAGTAAAAACGGGAGAAGTTCCTGAATCACTCCGCCACCTTCCTAAAGTCGAGAGACCTGCCTTCAAACGCCGTAAAGGCGGTGGGGCGAAGAAGTCTTACGCCAAGACAGGTACGTATGCTAAGAAAGGTACTTCCGCTAAAAAGAGCACTAAAAGCTAAGACTTATTGAGGTTAGGATTAGCGACCGACTTTACGGCCACAACGTTTAAACAGTTGCTGCCAATAGTCAACATGGCGACGAGTGGATGATCGAAAGGCTTGATGTGCATCTTGGATGGGAAAGTAATAACTGTGCAGTTCAGGTTGCGCGTCAAACATTCCTAGTTGCGGGGCTATGTGCTGATAGTAGCCATCCAGTTGCGCCATGTAAGGCTGAACCTTACCTATGTATTGTTGCTCGAACACATTGTTGAGATAGCGGAACTTAGTGGTGTCTCGTTGTTTACCACAGATGATCTTGTCATCAAAAGTTGTCAGCTGTTTGGTGATGGTATCAAGCTCAACTGACGCCCGAGCGAGCGAGTAGTATAAATCCCCAAGGGTCGAACTCTTCTCTAATACTTCTTGAACCTCAGTGGTTTTGCCGGAAACGAGCGATGTGTTTAACGCTTGATTGATGTGTTCTAACGCATCACTGGTTTGTCGTACCTGATCGCCTATATCAGCGCGTAACCACTGACTACCCCGCATTTGTGACTGCATAGCATCGCTGGCATAGATGAGATTCCATTGATGCAGTGGAAACTGTGCGAGTTTCTGTTGCTCAATTTCTCTTAGTAATTCTACGATCTCTGGGTCTAATTCATTACTGGATAAACATTTGCCCACGCCTTCAAGTAGCGCGACTTGATAATCGTAATTACGAAACTCATCCGCGACCTTGCCCAGAACCGAATTTCTTTCTGCAATCAGATTGAACAATCCACACTGACGAAGCTGGTAGCTGTCGATGAGGCCGATAGAGAGTGAGGGCACGTCAAGCAGCAGTTCTCGTTTTCTCGGTAGGCTTTCAAATTCCCATTCCTCTATTATCTCGTCAGCATCTTGTACTCTGGCTATCTTTGTTTGATAGTCGTCGAACAAGTCGCCGGGGCCATCACTGAAACAGCCAGCTAGCATCACTGTTAGACAAAACAGCGTTGAGTGCTTAACTAGGTTTGAGAGATGCCCTGCATTCATCTGTGGATTACCAGTCAATTTCGCTGCCATCGAAATTGAAGAAGTGACCACTCACTTCGGTATTCGCTGACTCGATGACTTCAATCAGGCCGGAAGCTGAAGTGTCGGTGTCGATCAGAGCATTAGGGCCACCCATTTCAGTCTGCACCCAACCTGGATGCAGTGCTAACACCGTAAAGCCATCATCGGTTAAGTCGTTGCTTAGGCTCTTCACCACGGAGTTTAGAGCGGCTTTAGAGGAGCGATAGATGTAACCGCCGCCTGAGGTGTTCTCTGACATACTGCCGACTCTAGAGGATAAACAAGCGACCTTTTTGATATCGCTGTCTTTGAGTAAAGGCAATAGCGTTTCGACAAGCTTTAGTGGAGCGATGGTGTTGACTTCGAATACACGACGCCACTCTTCAACATCGGTATTACCCAGCCCGTAGCCTTTAGGGCCATAGTAGCCAGCGTTGTTGATCAAGATATCAATCGACTCTATTTGCGAAGGGAGTTGGCTTACTGCTTGGTAATCGGTTATCTCTAATTGA
The DNA here is from genome assembly GCF_041470465.1 of Vibrio sp. 10N.261.55.F4. Classification (NCBI taxonomy): domain Bacteria; kingdom Pseudomonadati; phylum Pseudomonadota; class Gammaproteobacteria; order Vibrionales; family Vibrionaceae; genus Vibrio; species Vibrio sp. 10N.261.55.F4. Next base: position 140,447 of record NZ_JBFRMM010000015.1, read on the forward strand.
ATACAGGTAAGGTTGGTGTTGTGGTCTGCGAGTGAGAGCAGTTCTTTTGCTGAATTGTCATCACGATAAGTCGCGTACACCTTGTGATTACTTTCCAAGTATTGTCGAGTCAGGCTTAAGCCAATGCCGCGGTTCGCTCCAGTAATAAAAATAACGCTCATGGTGATTCCTTTTCAGTTCAATTAGTTAAGTTTGATGGCTTAACACGAGAAAATCAACGCTCCACCAACTGGCCATTAGCATTCCTACAAAAATCATTACTGCTGCCGCTGAGCCGCAGATCACCCCAAAGATGAGTATTACGTTTTTCATTATGGTCTCTACTTTATAATTAATAGCAATGATAACCATTATCATTAATTAAGGTTGTCGCCAAGTTTGAGGCTGTTATGATTTTGAGAAAGATACGCAATTAGCCTGATTATGATTCCTTTAATTTACCACCCAATCTATTCACAGTTACCTTTACCAGAAGGTCATCGCTACCCAATCAACAAATATCAGTTGTTGCATAGTGCTGTTGAGGCGCTGATGAATAGCGAACCTCGATGGAAGTGCAAGTTTGAAGTGTGCCAACCAACGCCGGTTTCGGTTGAGCAAGTAAAACAGGTACATGATAGCGAATATGTTGATTTGCTCGTGTCTGGTAAGTTACCTGCAGCAAAGATGAGACGTATCGGTTTCCCGTGGAGCGAGCAACTTATCGAAAGAACACTCTACTCAAGTGGTGGAACCTGCTTGGCCGCTGAAATGGCAATAGAGACTGGTTTAGCGATTCATTTGAGTGGTGGTTATCATCATGCGCATCATGATTTTGGCAGTGGCTTTTGTTTGTTGAACGATTTGGTTTTAGCGGCAAAACACGCGCTGACCTTTGAACATATCGATAAAGTGCTGATCGTTGATAGCGACGTTCATCATGGTGATGGCACAGCAACTCTTTGCCAAGACAACGACGACATCATTACTCTGTCGTTCCACTGCGATAAAAACTTCCCTGCACGAAAGCCGCTATCCGATTTAGATGTACCGTTAAGTCGTGAAACAGAAGATGAAGAGTTCTTACGTTGTTTTGAACAAGTCACTAAGTTAGCGATTGCTCACCATCAACCTGATCTGATTATTTATGATGCGGGGATCGATATCCATCAAGACGATGAATTGGGTTACTTGAATGTCTCGACACAAGGGATATTCGAGCGCGACTGTTTGATGATTGAATTAGCGAAATCAGAGTCTATTTCGATGGCATGCGTAGTCGGTGGCGGGTACCGCACTAAACACCAAGATCTGGTGCCGATTCACATGCAGCTGTTAAAAGCGGCTTATCATGTTTACGGTTAACCTCTCAAATTAGCGCCTGATAGCTCATTGAAATGATGGTGTGAAATAAGCGCCTTTTGCACCATAAAAGACACGCTTGCACCATTGTGACTCATATAAAGTACTTTTTTATTAATTAGTTACGTATTTGTGTGGTTAATTGTGGTTTGTAAATTGCTTGACCCATGTGTCTATAAAAACACAAGGGATAAAAATGAACCTGACGGACAAGGAACGTAGTTGGCTTAATTGGTTTGGCGCAACAGGAAAACTGGCTATGCGCAGAGCTTGTTTCCTCAATCGAAGTAGGACGGAGGAGCTTGAACAAGCTTTTGAAAGTATTGCTCACACGCGAGTTCAACTTCTGCATAACTGGGTCAAGAATCAATGGGACTTTTTAGAAGACTCTGCTGTTTATTTGGCAAGTCGAACGGAAGAGCAAGCACAGGGGACGTTATCTAGCCTTCTTAAACGCAGTACGGATTTTTCTGAGTTGGCGATCGTCGATGCTAAGGGGATAGCACAAGCATCGAGTTATCATGAGCATGTAGGGGTTAACCTTGGAGACAAGAAGGCTTTAGTTGAAGGGGCTTCAAAGCGTTATCTGCATGGGCCGTATATGGATCAGCGCACGTTGAACGTAGGGGCTTCGAGTTCATCGTTTCATGACCAAGTAACGCTGATGTTTTATGTCCCCTTTTCTCGGGATGAAGGGGCGCCGCAATTCCTATGTGGTCGTGTTCCAAATGATGTTATTGGTGACATTATTCAAAGAGAAGCGGGGCATATTTATAGCGAGTCGGGTGATAACTATATCTTTATGGTCGACTCCATTCATGATCCTAATACTCAGCCGGGTGTTGCGCTCTCTCGTTCTCGCTTTGAAGATAATACCTTTTCACACGGCGAGAACTTAAAGCAAGGGATTCATACTGATTGGGGAACGGTTAAGATCCAGCACCACACCGAATTTGAGATTCGCTTTACAGACCCAGCCACTAATCAGCTTCACCCAGGCGTAAGAGAAACCATTAAAAATGGCAATAACTTGTTTATTGGTTATCCGGGGTATTCTGACTATCGCCACATACCCGTTATTGGCAAAGGTATCACTTTTCAATTGGATGGTTCACCAGATACCTTTGGCATGATGTGTGAGTCCGATTTAGAAGAGGTCTACAGAGACCGAAGTCTAAGTTATACCTTATCTAAGCACTTTATCAGCTGCATGCTACTGCCTCTATTTGTTCCATTACTGTTTGCCAACCTTTATACACTCACACCTTTTATGCAGAGTGGCATTATGTTCGCTTGCGCGTTGCTTTCATTGGGCTTATTCCGTTTAGTTAGCGCCAAACCACTAGCGAAGAAGATTCATGAAATGACCGGGGTAATGCAGACCTTAGCTGAAGGTGATGGCAACTTAAGTCGGAGACTTGATCCCACCACATTCAGTCATAATGAACTTGGCAACTTAGGGCGCTGGACTAACAGTTTTATCGACAATTTAGATAACACGGTGAGTGAGTTGATCCATGCGAGTCACGAAGTTAGAGAGGTTTCGGAATCGATGTTTCGTCGCAGTGTCGTGATGAAGCAAACCAGTGATGATGCATCACAAGCGTTAAGCAATATGCTTCAGTTGAGTCAGTATCAACAGAGCGAAATTACTCATGCGAGTGTCTCAGCAACGCAAATGGACACGGTGATGAAACAAGCCGTCCTGAGCGCAGAGAAGGAGTACAATCAGTCCGTCGAAGGCATGGAGATTGTTCGCAATATCGTAGAAAGCTCGGCGCATAGCGTGAATGAGGTGAATAATGAAATGACTAAGGTGTCTGACATTATAGATATCATTACTGACATTACCGCGCAGACTAACCTTTTGGCCTTGAATGCGGCCATTGAGTCGGCAAGAGCAGGTGAACACGGGAGAGGGTTCTCTGTCGTCGCTTCTGAAGTAAGAACTCTGGCTGACCGAACTTCACAAGCTGCTAACCATATTAGTGACCTAATGAAAGAGCTGCATAGTAAGTCTCGCAGTGCTGTTGAGTCCATGGAGCGAGGTGTCGAGAATGTGAGTAAAGGAAACTTAACAGTCGACTCAAATGCTCGCAGTGAGCAAATTCAATCAGCGGTGAGTGACCTCTTTACCACGATGTCTAACTTAGATGAAAACAGTCAGAAAAATGGACAAACGGCAGATAAAGCCCAACGTTCAATATCTGACTTACAACTGTCTACTAAGCAACTCGCACGTCGAGTGTCCTTGATGGGCAATGCATTGAGCCGTTTAGACCAATTGATTGGGCGTTTTGAAGTGAGCCGAAAGGTGGCGTAGTGGAAAATACGTAAGTTCTTTACGCAAACGCCAGATACAAAAAAGCCGCTGATTTCTCAGCGGCTTTCTTTAATGTGGTGGAGGGATAGGGATTTGAACCCTAGAACCGCTATTAACGGTTGCCGGTTTTCAAGACCGGTGCTTTCGACCACTCAGCCATCCCTCCAGTGGCGCGTATAATATAAGGGTGGCTTTCGCTTGTAAATACCCTTATTAACTGACTGCTTTTTTTATGAACGCTTTTTGGTATTTTTGTTCTGAATGATTATTTATTGTTCGGTTTATTAAGAAGCCGACAAAATCTAATATTCAATAAGCCAAGTATTCCCAACTTTTGTTATACGTGAAGTGTTTCTGTGCTATTAAAAAAGAAAGTATCTAATTGGCTTGCAGGTAAAGTTATGAGGGGAGTGGCTTAGGCGCATGAACTTTTAGTTTAGAACGGTGAGATCGGAATTTAAAACTAGGTATAAAGTGAATGGGTTTGAAACTGGGACTGTAGAGAGTTTTGTTAGATGAGCTTTATATTTTAAAAAGCTTCAGATGCAAAAAAGCCGCTGATTTCTCAGCGGCTTTCTTTAAAGTGGTGGAGGGATAGGGATTTGAACCCTAGAACCGCTATTAACGGTTGCCGGTTTTCAAGACCGGTGCTTTCGACCACTCAGCCATCCCTCCAGTGGCGTGAATAATATAAGGGGTGGAGGATCTTGTAAACCCTTAATTTTCATAATTTTGTTTTGTTGCTTGTTTTCTAATCATTCACGGCAATAAAAAAGGGAAGCCATTGGCTTCCCTTTGCTGTTTGCTGATTATTTAGTCATTTTTTGTGTAGAAACGCTGTAGCTCTGTCAGGCCTTGCATCAACACAGGTAAGCGAGGGCTTACGTTTTTCAGGCGCTTGTAATTTTGGTCGTACAATTTGTAGTTACCAAATTTATCCAACACCGTTGTTTGCTGGTCAGTAACAAGAGCAAGTTCACGAGAGTCGCCCGCGAGAATCCACTTTCTGTTACGTTCATTAAACAGGCTGCGACCACTACTAAAATCTGTTGGGTTCGAAGATACACCCAATAGCTCTTGCATCAGTGTTACTGACACGTCTAGATGACTAGAACGGTGGGTGTATTCAGAAGCAGACTTGCCAGGCCAGCTGATAAACAGTGGTACTTGTAACTGATAACGACTGTAGTTGGAGTTTGCACCCCAGCTGTTGGTTTTGGTTTCGTTAAACTCAGTACCGTGGTTAGAGGTAATGATAACCACCGTGTTATCGGCAAGCTCTAAGCGTTCCAGTTCAGCGTAGATAGTTGCTAGCTGAGCATCGGCCGCTGTCGCCGACTTTTGATAGTCTGCTGCAAAACGCTCTGCTGTCGTTAGCGTAGAGTCCGACTCTGAACTTGAATCGTAGCTGGCGAAGTTATCCAGTGTGGTTAATTCAATAAAGTTAAACCAAGGGCGTTTAGCTTGCGGTGATTGAATCCAGTTAGACCAAGCTTTTATGGCACTCTGGTCATCATAAGTTGCTTGCTCTGGCATCACATCACGGCCTCGGAAGATAATATCCGAGTAAAGTGCATCGCTAAAGTTGTCGCCACTGAAAGCAGCGAACTTGTAATCGTGATTCTCTAAAACATCGAGCAATACTGCGCTTGACCCCTGAGCTTCAATGCTGCTTGCGTAGCTGCTCGGTAGGCCGTAGAACAAGCCAAAAATACCGAACATATCGTTACTTGAACTGTAGTGGTTGGTGAAGTTGATCGACTGTTGCGCGTAGGCATAGCTGTTTGGCATCGCCGTCGCATTAAGTGCGTCAGAGCGAAGGTTGTTCACACTCACCATCAGGATATTAAGATCATCACTGCGGCGGTTGTATTGAATTTTTTCTAGCGGGTAGCTAACTAGGTTTACGTTCTCTTTGTTCGCTTCTAAACGCTCAAGGTACTCTTCACGGTCTAATAGGCCATGTTTTTCCATAAAGCTTTTCGCTGTCATTGGGTAAGACAGTGGGAAGTTCGCTTTCTGGCTAGTAATTGGGCTATAGAAGTACGCATCAGCCCACATGTAGGTCAAGTGGCTGCTGATGAAACACAAGAAGAAGACGGCAGTAATCGGACGGCCAATGTGTTTATGAGACAGTTTACGCTGCTTACGCCAAACCCACTCAGACAGACCAAGCTGTAGTAAGAAGATAAATGGCATAACAATGAAGAGGTGCTGCAAATCAGACGTGAATGCAGATTCCTCTCCACTGAATAAAACCTCCCACACGACAGGCGTCAGGTGGAGGTTTATATTTTGATACGTTTGGGTATCAATCAGTAGGACAGTTAAACCTATGGTCGCGAAGATAACGGCAACCAAACGTAATAACTTCCTCGACGGAAGAATAAAAGTGAGCGGGAACAGCACTAATAGATAGAGCGCGAACACTAAAAAGCCAAAATGACCAACCCACGATGCAGCCAAATAGAATTGGCCTAGCAAGGTTTCTGGCCAAGCAGATTGAGTAATATAACGAGTACCAATCAACATCGCAGCAATGATGTTGAAAAATGCAAACCAGTGACCCCAACCAACCAGTCGAGATACACGATCGCTATATGAGTTTGCGCTGTCTACCATTTATAATTCTTTTATCCGTCAATCAAATTTAGTGAGACTTTTTATCTTCAAGAGAAGAAATTAAAGCCTCGGCAAATTTTTCAGCAATTCCTTTGCGTTGTGAAGCAGCAACATTCTGATTTAAGACATTGGTTGCGATATTTCCAGCGATCATCAGTGAAAGTTCTGGCGAAGCTTTGTGCTTAGTTAGTACAGCACCTACTTCAGCTAGGATTTTTTCAACTTGATCATCTGTGTATTTAGATATAATCGGCATAAGGACTCTAATAATGATAGTAAAAGCGGCTTATGATAACCTACTATGCACGACAACTGAAACCTGAACGGTAATATTTTCACTATGAGCCTTCACCTTTCCAACGTAATTTTACACCAGCTGAGCAAGAACGATCAGGATGAGCTGATTGTTAACTATCGTGCTGAATCTCTAGAAAACGATGCTTCATCTGAAAGCCTAGTTGCTGAACTTCACCGTGTTTTTAATTCAAAAGCAGGCAAAGGGTTTGGTTCTTTCAAATCTGACAGCGAATTCCAGCAGTGGTTGCATCAACTTCGTGCTGGTGAGACAAACTTTTACGATTTTTCTCAAAAGAGTGCGCAACGTCTAAAAGACGAACTATCAAAGTACCCATTCGCTGACGAAGGTATCTTGGTAATGGCTGAATATCAGTCACTTGCAACAGATTACCTTTTCATTGGTTTATTGCCTTCAAACCAAAGCCTAAAGGTAACTGAAGGGCTTGATATTAGTGCGACTGACTACCTTGATATCTCAAAAATGGATATCGCGGCTCGCCTAGACCTTTCTACTTATGAGACTGATAAAGAGTCAAACCGTTACTTAACTTATATTAAAGGACGTGTTGGCCGTAAAGTCGCGGATTTCTTCTTAGATTTCTTACAAGCTGAAGTCGGTTTGGATGCGAAACAGCAGAACCAAGTACTGATGCAAGCGGTAGAAGACTTCGTTTCTGACTCTAAATTAGAGAAAGAAGAAGCGATCAGCTACAAAAAGCAGGTTGCGGATTACTGTAACGAGCAGCTTAAAGCGGGCGATGAAGTACAAGTTCGTGAACTTTCTGGTGAGTTGCCAGCAAGCACAGATGGCACAAGCTTCTTTGACTATACTAGTGAGCAAGGCTACGAGTTAGAAGACAGCTTCCCAGCCGATCGCGCAACTATGCGTAAACTAACAAAATTTGTTGGTGCTGGTGGCGGTTTGAATGTTAGTTTTGATAGTCTGCTTCTAGGCGAACGTATCTTTTACGATCCGGAGACAGACACGCTAACGATTAAAGGCACTCCACCGAACTTACGTGACCAACTGACTCGCAATAAGTCATAGTCCGAAGTTAACGGATAAAAGCGGCAGCAGGACGTTGTCGCTTATTTTGTGCTTAATCTTTTAGCTACGGTCATGGCTTCAAGTTAACACGCACAAGGAATATAGATGGAACAATCAGTAGCAAAGCCCAAACGCTTTAAAAAACCAGCCACCTTTTTGGTTGTGCTCTTGGCTCTGTGGTTACTTCCTTCATTGGCTCTTCTTAATCTAAGCCGTTCCTACACCAATTCTCTAGCTCAAATCGAAGAGCTCGGTATTCGAGTCAACGAATTGAGGCAATCGCTTTATTTCTCAGAACCGCTTCGAGTCTCTCGTATCAATGATCTCGCACTCGATGCTCAGTTGGTTTATTCGATCCGACTGCAGATTGAATCTGATTTCCAACACGCCTTGTTTCGTCCTGATGTCAACCAACTGTTGTACGTAGCTGATCAGTTCCTAGAAAAGTTCGATGAGTTCATTCCAATAGAAAGCCAAGTTCAAGACATCGTTGATAACATTAAGATCTTGCGTGCTGATAAAGAGCTTTCCCCTCAGCTAAAACCGCTCCTCAACGAATTCGGTGTTGTGGTATTTGAAGCCATGTATTCTGAAAATCAAAGTTCGTCAGCGACTTATCGCGCCTTTGATTCCATTCTAGAAAAATCTTATTCCTTAGAAAACGAAGAACAAGATGCACTCCAACAACTACTGGCTGATGCGTCAGCATTGTTGAGTGATTACGCTCAGCTTAACTATTTGGTTGATAAGATTAAGAAAAACTCAGTAAATGAACAGATCATAAAACTCGAAGCTGAGTTCCATGATCGTCAATTCAACCTATTGTTGGTGATGCTAGGCTTAAGCTTGGTGGCGATGAGCGGGATAGTGTTTTGGGGCGTTAGGTCCACAAAAACGATGAAAGAAGCAGACCAAGAACTCAGCTCTGAACTAGAAATTAATTCAAGTAAGGAAGACGCTTCTTATAGCGATGTTGTTTCCTCAGCAGTGAAACAAGCAGATAGTGACGCTTATGTATCCGAGAACAGGCCAACGCGCCAGTCTTCCGACTCTCAACCTCCGCAGAGCGTTAACGTTACAAGCCAACCCGTTGTACCGCAATACTCTATTCAGCAAGTCCCTGAACAGGCGCCAGTAGTAGAGAAACACGTTGCCAGTGTCACAGATTCAAAGCCTGCGATTGATATCGAAGACATGTTAGAAACGCTCGATGGTGATGCTGAGTCTGTCGAACTCTTGCTTGGTGTGTTTGTACAAGACCACGCAGGTGACTACGAGAAGTTTAAGTCTTTGTTGACCAAAGATGAAACCTCCGCGGCTCGCATTGTACATAGCTTAAAAGGCGTGGCTGGCAGTATTAAAGCGTCTCGGTTAGCCATCATTGCCGCAACCATTGAAATGACAATGAAGCAGTCCAGAGCAATCAGTGAACATGATTTAGCTGAACTAGAGCAGGCTATAAAAGCCTCTGTGGATTCTGCTCATGAATATTTAGACAGTCAGCGTTAACTTTTACAGGATTTTTGACAATACTATGACGAAGCGCTCATACAATCAGCGCCCTTAGTCTTTGTCAGAGGTTTATATGTTACGAGTTTCGAGTCGAAGTTGGATGGTGTTGGTGCTTAGCATTGTGCTAAGTGGTTGTTCTCTCTTAGAAGTTAAGTTAGATAGTCAAACGACGCCTCTCACTCAACAAGAGTTAAATGCTCGGATCATGACGCGTGAATACGCCAAGATGTTCTTTACACGAGTAGAAGATTCGGCCGATCTCATCGCGCAATCTTACCCTGCTGATGACACCTTACATCAATCTTATGTGTTGCTTTGGAAGATCCATGCAGAGCAGGGCTTACAACAAGCGGCTTACCAAACTTCCCCTATGTCTGCGTTAATTGACTCGTGGGTTTTCACTGCCCAAATGAATCAGTTTTATAGCCAAGGCGACGGCGCGGATCTGTTCGCGACGGATGATGCAGTAGAGACCGCTCGTTTTCTTGATCAAGAAGCCGAGAAGCTGGCAAAGGGTGTATTGAGCTCGAGTGATTTCAAAAACAGCAAAGCGTTCGTTGCTCAGTTTTCTGCTAGCCACCCATTTAAAGACCTCACATTCAGAAGCACACCTGCTTACCGTGAATGGCTAAATTACCTTGGTAAAGACGAATCGCAAATCGTCCAGAGCTTAGGCACCATGCCAGAAGCAATGAGTGACGCATCTGATCGTTTAAGCCTTATGGCTGACCAGACACCAAAACTGATGTCGTGGAAGGCGGAGTTGGTTGCATTGAATAGCTCACTAACGGGTGAAGACCTATCGATGACGCTGGAAAGCCTTCGTCAAACATCAGCAAGCATGCAAGACTTCATTGAGAACAATCCGGAGTACATGCAAACACTGGCTTCTATTATGTCGACAGAAATGCAACCATTGCTCAACGACCTCAGTGATAAAACCGACCAAAAATTAGCGATGCTGAGTGATGAACGTGTGGCATTAGAAAAAATGGTGACACGTGAGAGAGAAGCTCTAGTAGAGATGATTGCGAAAGAGCGCATCGAGATTGCCGGCATTGTGACTTCAGAAAGAGAACTGTTCACGCAAGACCTTGATCGCGTCTCTCAAGAGGTGGTGGTACTGGCGATTGATAAGCTAATGGAGTTAATCAAAGGTGTGATTATCTACTTCATCCTGTTTATCTTAGTAGTGTTCTTTGCACCGTTAGGCATCGGTTACTGGTTGGGTAAACGAACCGCCAATAAATAGATAAATAAGTAAATCAGCAGATCAAAAAAGAGCGCTCTAGGGCGCTCTTTTTGCATTTATCCATTAACGTTTTGAGTTACGTTCGAAAGCGTTAGCTCCTGAACTTAAGCTTGTTGCTTGCTTAACTCGGTCGCTTCTTCAGCTTCAAACGCTGGTGCTGTTGGTTCACACTTATCAACGAACCAACCCATGTAAGATGTCACGATAGTCACGATGATACAGATGAAGCTTAACCACATGAAGGGTGCGTAAGACAGCGTCGCAACACCAAGAATACTCGCCATGTAGATACCGTTATCACTCCAGGGAACCATACCCGACGTTAACGTGCCACCAAACTCAGCATTACGCGATAGGTTCTTACGTTTGTAGCCTAAACGGTCGTAGTTTTTCGCACAGATTTTTGGTGTAAGGATTAACGATACGTACATTGCAGAACCGAATACGTTACCCATGAAAGCCGTACCAATTGTGCTAGTCGCTAGTGAACCTGCGCTGTTTACGCGGCGCTCAAACACCTTAGCGATTGTCTCTAGTACGCCCACTTTATCCAGTAAGCCACCAAAACCTAGACCAAATACGATAACCGCAACTGAACCCAGCATTGAAGACATGCCGCCACGGTTAAGAATCGAATCAATAAACTCTACGCCAGATGAGATTGAGAACGGTGCCCAAGCAGTGTTGAATGCCGTTAGGAAGTCGATATCTTGGATCATGACTGCCCAGATAATACCCAGCAGAGAACCAAAACTGATGACCGGGAATGAAGGCATACGGAAAGCCAACAGACCAAGCACGATAAGTACCGGAACGAATGAGTAAGGCGTGATGTAGAACTGAACTTCCATCGCTTTGATGACAGAGTCTACTTGGCTCATGTCAACGTTGCCCGCGTAGTGGAAACCAAACGCAGTAAACATGATGCCTGTAATCACGTAGCTGATTAACGCAACTGGAAGCATGCCTTTGATGTGTTCAACCACTTCAACACCAGACATTGAAGAAGCCAGAATCACTGAATCAGAAAGAGGAGACATCTTGTCACCGAAGTAACAGCCTGACAGCACGGCACCTGCAGTAATCGGTGCTGGAACACCTAGGCCTTGGCCGATACCCATCATCGCGATACCTGCTGTACCCGCAGCACCCCAAGAAGTACCGGTCGCCAATGCAGTTAGAGAACAGATGATCATGGTCGCTAAAAGGAAGATAGAAGGGTGGATAGCTTTCAGACCATAGTAAATGATAGTAGGTACGATCCCGCCTGAGATCCAAGTACCAACAAGAGCGCCAACGGCTAAAAGTATTAAAACCGCGCCTAAGCCATTGGATATTCCTTTGAGTGCTGCTTTTTCTAAGTCTTTGTATTGGTGTCCAAGACGAATACCAAGAACCATGATAATGAACCAGCCAATATACAAGGCAAGTTGAATTGGAAGGTCAAGCTTTGCAGTAAAGGAAAAAGCAAGGGATAGAAATAGTCCTAACGCGATGAATACCTGCAATAGGTTCGGTAGGCGAGTTTTACTCTGCTTCATAAAAGCCTCTTGTGATTTCGAGCATTTATAGTGCTTCGTTATAGTGTGTGGTGCAAAACGGACACTACAGTAATTAGTTTATTATATCGAAAAAATACGCCCAAGTTGTGATATTTGACTGTTAACTCAATCAATTGTGGTTTCATAATCTAAATTTTTGTTATATTCATGATTGTTACATGTTGAAATTTGTCGCACGTTGTTTTCGTTTTGTAAAATAAAACTCTGATTAACCTTGGTTTAAAAGAGGGATTTACTGTTTGTGATGAGCGTCGATTGAATCGACTTTGGCGATGTAAATGTTTGAATTTGACGATAATGGACGCTTAATCAATGAGGTGGAGATGGAATGTCGATACAGAGATAACTGCACGATTCATTACGTTCACTTAAAAGAAACGAAAAAGTTACACTTTTTGACAAAAAGCACTTGAGTTCTGTTTCTGAAAAACTTATAGATGGGGGAGAGCAATTTTTAATTTATACATGGAGAGTGAGCGATGAGAGTAGGTCTAGTTGGTTGGCGCGGTATGGTTGGTTCTGTACTGATGCAACGTATGGTTGAAGAGAAAGACTTCGACTTGATTGAGCCTGTTTATTACAGCACATCTCAGATTGGTATTCCTGCCCCTGTTTTAGGTGGTAAAGATGCGGGTCTACTTCAAGACGCTTTTGATATTGATAGCCTAAAACAGCTTGATGCTGTGATTACCTGTCAAGGCGGCGATTACACATCAAAAGTATACCCAGCACTGCGTCAAGCAGGTTGGAAAGGTTACTGGATTGATGCAGCATCTACTCTGCGTATGGATGCTGATTCAATCATCACTCTTGATCCTGTTAACTTGGCTCAAATCCAGCAAGGCATTCACAGCGGCACCAACACGTTCGTTGGCGGTAACTGTACTGTGAGCTTAATGCTTATGGCTCTAGGTGGTCTGTACGAGAAAGGCATGGTTGAGTGGATGAGTGCCATGACTTACCAAGCAGCTTCTGGTGCGGGTGCTAAGAACATGCGTGAGCTGATCTCACAAATGGGTGTGATCAACGACAGCGTAAGTTCTGAGTTAGCAAACCCTTCAAGCTCAATTCTTGATATCGATAAGAAAGTGGCTGATACGATTCGTTCATCTTCATTCCCAACAGACCAATTTGGTGCTCCGCTTGCAGGCTCACTGATTCCTTGGATCGATGTGAAGCGTGAAAACGGTCAGAGTAAAGAAGAGTGGAAAGCCGGTGTTGAAGCGAACAAGATTCTTGGTCTAGATGGTCAGCCAATCCCAATTGATGGTACTTGTGTACGAATCGGTGCAATGCGTTGTCACGCTCAAGCACTAACGATCAAGCTTAAGCAAGACGTGCCAATGGACGAGATCGAAGAGATCATCGCAACGCACAATGATTGGGTTAAAGTGATTCCTAATGACCGCGACATCACGGCACAGGAGCTAACACCAGCGAAAGTAACAGGCACAATGTCTGTACCTGTCGGTCGTCTGCGTAAGATGTCGATGGGTAACGACTTCCTAAACGCCTTCACGGTTGGTGACCAACTACTTTGGGGTGCTGCAGAACCACTACGTCGTACTCTGCGCATTATCCTTGCTGAGAAAGCGTAATAGGCAAGATTGCTTAAATTCTATTAGCTGATAAACCGAAAGGGTTGACGACAAACGTCAACCCTTTTTAGTTTATTGCTACCTCGTTATTCGGCCCTCGAAACTGCCCTTAAATCTCTTCGCATCTCGCTACTCGAATCTCGTGTCTGCTTTTATTTCTCGTCGGTGACGACACGCTTGTCTGGATCCGCTAATTCGCTAGCACAGTGCTTGCAATACATGGCGTCTGAATCATGACCCGCTCGGTTACAGTTCGGGCACTTAACCAATTCTTTGTGCGAGTTCATCTCATTACTGAGTTCTGCAGTAATGATCCCGGTTGGCACTGCTAAGATAGAGTAACCCAATAGCATGGTCAGTGATGCTATGGCTTTACCAAGCGCGGTCTGCGGCACCATGTCACCATAACCTACCGTAGTGATAGTCACGATGGCCCAATAGATACTGTGAGGAATACTGGTGAAGCCATTGTCAGGACCTTCAATAACAAAGATCAAGGCGCCAAAGATAACCACCAAGATGCCGACGGTGCTAAAGAAGATCAGTATCTTTCGTCGTGCCATTAATAGTGAGCGCAACAGAATATTGGAATCTTGCAGGTAGCGAACCAGCTTTAGAATTCGGAAGATACGCATCACACGCAGCAGTCTCACCACACCCATAAATGAAGCGCCTGGGAAGATGATTGCTAGGTAGGTCGGAAGAATCGCCAATAGGTCAACGACACCATAAAAACTGGTGGCGTAAGATTTTGGCTTTGGGGAGCAATAGAGCCTTAACAAATACTCAAGAGTGAAGAGTGCAGTGAAGGTGTATTCGATATAACGCAGCTGTTGTGACCATTCGGTCATCACATTAGGGATGGATTCTAAGATCAGAACCAACAGCGAAGCCAAGATTGCAACGATCAGAGTTATATCAAATGCACGTCCGGCTGGCGTGTGAGTACCAAAGATAATGACGTACAAATGATGCTTGAGTGGCTTGCGTGACATAAGGAGAGGTTCGTCTTCTGTTAAATGCATTAAACAGTCATTATACAAGCTTCATAATAACGAGGCGAGTGAAAGCCCAATTGCTTTACTCGCCTCATCTATATTTCAATATTGTTGCCCTTTATAGAGCAACCGAAATGTTGTTAAAGGTTATGCCAAGCCTGGGAACAGATTACGTAGGCCATTGGCGATGAACTCGATGCCCAATGCGCCAAGAATCAGACCCATGATACGAGTGATCACGTTGATACCCGTTTGACCTAAAAAGCGAACGATAACCGGCGCTGAACGGAACAAAAGCCAAGAGCACGTTGCGAATGCGATGATGCTAATGCCGATGCCGACCGTATCAATCGCGGCTGGATAGCGAGAACCATAAACAATGGTCGAGCTGATTGCACCTGGGCCTGCCATTAGCGGCATAGCAAGTGGAACAACGCCGATCTGCTCTTTGCTGATGTATTCAGACTTCTCTTGTTTGTTCTGCTTATCTTCACCGAGCTTACCGCTCATCATCGAAAATGCGATGCTCAGTAATAGTAAACCACCTGCAACACGGAATGAGTCCAGCGAGATACTAAACATATCAAGCAGCATTTGCCCCGCAACAAGAGAGACAATGAGGATCACGGCAACAGCAATGTTTGCTTGTAAGGCTGTCCTGTTCCTCTCTTCTGGCGGCATATGAGCAGTAAGAGAAACAAAAACAGGCATGATGCCGATTGGGTTTACGGCAGCAACAAGCCCAAGGAAGAATTGCATAAAAATTGCGAGTTCTAAGCCTTGCATGAGAGCGATCTCCAGTTAGCGTACTTAAGGTTGAAGGGTTGATCTGTGAATAGTTTAGGCGCGTAATGTAAGGGACAAACTCGATTTACGCGAATGAAAAAAACTAACTTGAAATGGGTGATTCTTTTTAGAAAAACTAATTGAATCTCACTTTTGTTTTAAGCCTGTTGCAAGCTAGTTGGTAGTGTTTAATTTTGTAATTTATTATTGAGTAACTGTTAACCGACGCACGAAATTAATAAAAATTATGTCAGAATCTAGCCCGTACAACGGTATGGATATACTCTCAGTAGCACGAATATAGCTGTATACATGTAATTTAACGGACTAAAAATGAAACTTTTTTACAGTTTATTACGCTATGTAGAAAAAAGTTGTCTGTTTGCTTGTTTTTTTCGCGAACGAAAAGTGTGAGTTTAATCTATATAAATCATGCTCTTAAGTTCATTTTTGCGATTGCCTTACTACTTTCTGGTTAATTCTTTTTGGGTAACTGATCTGGGTCAATTTTTTTCACACAGTGAAATAATATACTCAGCCCTGAAAGCAATTTACTAAGAACGTTGGTGTTTAAGGTTAACGGCAAGCAGCGAGTTTAATAAAAAGTTTTTAATATTTATTATTTTAGGAGATCCACCATGCCTGTAACTAACTTAGCGGAACTTGATGCTCTAGTAGCTCGCGTTAAAGCAGCACAAGAAGAGTTTGCAACATTCTCTCAAGAGAAAGTAGATGCAATCTTCCGCGCAGCTTCTCTTGCTGCTAACCACGCTCGTATTCCACTTGCTCAGCAAGCAGTTGCTGAATCTGGAATGGGTATTGTTGAAGATAAGGTTATCAAAAACCACTTTGCATCTGAATTTATCTACAACAAATACAAAGACGAAAAAACATGTGGCATCTTAGAAGAAGATGACAACCTAGGCACAATGACTATCGCTGAGCCTGTAGGTATCATCTGTGGTATCGTTCCAACAACGAACCCAACTTCTACAGCAATCTTCAAATCTCTAATTTCTCTTAAGACACGTAACGGCATCATCTTCTCGCCACACCCACGTGCAAAGAACTCAACTAACGACGCAGCGAAACTAGTTCTAGACGCAGCTGTTGCAGCGGGTGCTCCACGAGACATCATCGGTTGGATCGACCAACCATCTGTAGAGCTTTCTAACGCGCTGATGAAGCACGACGGTATCGCACTTATCCTTGCTACTGGTGGTCCAGGCATGGTTAAAGCAGCATACTCTTCTGGTAAGCCTGCTATCGGTGTTGGTGCTGGTAACGTTCCTGTCGTTATCGATGAAACAGCTGACATCAAACGTGCTGTAGCATCTATCCTAATGTCTAAGACTTTCGATAACGGCGTAGTATGTGCTTCTGAGCAAGCTGCAATCGTAGTTAGCGAAGTATATGACGAAGTTAAAGAGCGTTTCGCTTCTCACAAAGCTCACGTTCTATCTAAAGCTGACGCTGATAAAGTACGTAAAGTTCTGCTTATCGACGGCAACCTAAACGCTAAAATCGTAGGTCAACCTGCTCCAGCAATCGCTGAAATGGCGGGTGTTAAAGTTCCTGCTGATACAAAAGTACTTGTAGGTGAAGGTCTTGGTAAAGTTTCTTACGATGACGAATTCGCTCACGAGAAACTATCTCCAACTCTAGGTCTATTCCGCGCAGATGACTTCGAAGACGCAGTTGCTCAAGCGGTAACTATGGTTGAAATCGGTGGTATCGGTCACACATCTGGTCTTTACACTAACCAAGATACTAACGCAGACCGCATCCGTTACTTCGGTGATAAGATGAAGACTGCTCGTATCCTAATCAACATCCCGACTACTCACGGTGGTATCGGTGACCTGTACAACTTCAACGTTGCACCTTCTCTAACTCTAGGTTGTGGTTCATGGGGTGGTAACTCTATCTCTGAGAACGTAGGTCCTAAGCACCTTATCAACAAGAAAACTGTAGCGAAGCGAGCTGAAAACATGTTGTGGCACAAACTACCTAAGTCTATCTACTTCCGTCGTGGTAGCCTTCCAATCGCAATGAGCGACCTAGAAGGTAAGAAACGCGCATTCCTAGTAACTGACCGTTTCCTATTCAACAACGGTTACGCAGATGACGTAGTTAGCTTGCTTAAAGCACAAGGCATCGAAGTTCAAACTTTCTTCGACGTAGAAGCGGATCCAACGCTATCTGTTGTTGAGAAAGGCGCTGAAGCAATGAAGAGCTTCCAACCTGACGTAATCCTTGCTCTAGGTGGCGGTTCTCCAATGGATGCTGCTAAGATCATGTGGGTTATGTACGAGCACCCAGAAACTCACTTCGAAGAACTAGCAATGCGCTTTATGGACATCCGTAAACGTATCTACAAGTTCCCTAAAATGGGTCAAAAAGCTGAGCTTGTATGTATCACTACAACTTCAGGTACAGGTTCAGAGGTTACTCCATTCGCTGTTGTTACTGACGACAAGACTGGTGCTAAATACCCACTAGCTGATTACGAAATCACGCCAAACATGGCTATCGTTGATGCGAACCTAGTAATGAACATGCCTAAGTCTCTAACAGCGTTCGGTGGTTACGATGCAGTAACTCACGCTCTTGAAGCTTACGTATCTGTTCTAGCGAACGAGTACTCAGACGGTCAAGCTCTTCAAGCTCTTAAGATGCTTAAAGAATACCTACCATCAAGCTACAAAAATGGTGCGGCTGACCCAATAGCTCGTGAGAAAGTACACAACGCAGCAACTATCGCTGGTGTAGCATTTGCGAACGCATTCCTAGGTGTGTGTCACTCAATGGCTCACAAAATTGGTGCTGAGTTCCACCTACCACACGGTCTTGCTAACGCACTACTTATCTCAAACGTTGTACGTTACAACGCGAACGATAACCCAACTAAGCAGACTGCATTCTCTCAGTACGACCGTCCACAAGCACGTCGTCGTTACGCTGAAGTTGCTGACCACCTAGGCCTAAGCCAAGCTGGTGACCGTACAGCTCAGAAGATTGAACGTCTACTGACTTGGTTAGAAGAGCTTAAAGTTGACCTAGACATCCCACTATCTATCCAAGCTGCGGGTGTTAACGAGTCTGACTTCATCGCTAAACTAGACGAGCTAGCTGTTGAAGCGTTCGATGACCAGTGTACAGGTGCTAACCCACGTTACCCTCTAATCACTGAGCTAAAAGAAGTTCTAACAACTTCTTACTTCGGCCAACCATACGTTGAAGGCGAAACTTTCGAAGGTACTACAGTTATCCTTAAGAAAGCAGACCAAAAGCCAGCTGAAGCGAAAGCGCCAAAAGCTAAAAAAGAAAAAGCTAACGCATAATAAGTAAGCATTAGTTTTGAGATAAGTTTTCGCTAGCACGATACTTATCTATCGGGAAAAGATGAAAGCCCCAGTCGAGAGACTGGGGCTTTTTTTATGTTTGGTTCGTTTGTAAAACGGATTGAGAGGCAATAGCTCTGCTACTTAATATGAGCTGAGCCAGTCATGTTCAATTGGAATAGGGAGTTAAACCTCTGCCGCGACAACTCGCCCACTGAAGTAGTCATTCGAGACAATGTATTCGGTTGTTCTGGTCAGCTCGTCTTGCAGCTGCGCCCAGTGACATCGGTTGAGCTTGCCATCGGAGTTATGAACGGCGGGAACAACGCCACCGACTCGAATGCCAAAGGGAGTCAGCTCTTTCGCCCAACTATGGGTAAAGCCAGTGATCATTGAGTTTGCGCTCTCTAAGCCAGACACATCGTGAAAGTCATCATGAGATATCACATTCACAATCACGCCTTCCTTATCTTCCTCTCGCAATCTCTCAGCACTGATTTGCCCAAATGCGAACAGGGTCGATGCCATCGATGAGAGATCATTAATAAAGCTGCTCACAGGCTGATCGCCAATTAGGCTAGGCATTGGGGAGCTTATCCAGTTATTGACCAGCACATCGGGTGTCGTGTTGAAGGTGGTTTGAATAAAATCATATACGCTGAGAATCGCTTGGCTGTCATTGCCTTTGAGCGTGTAGTGGTAAACAGAGTCAGAAAACCGGGCACACTGTAGATACGTCGCTTTAAGTGCTTCCGTGTCTTTATCACAAAGGATGACGGTGGCTCCAAGGTTAACAAAGTGGTTCGCAATCGCCCCCCCCAGTAGCGAGCCGGCAGATGTCACCAATATGATTGAGCTTTTTATTTCCATCCCAGTACCTAAACAAATCGTCCATGTCGGATAAGGATGGGTTAAAATTTATACAACGGGTGTGAATTGGTTCAAACTAAGGTGTGCCAATTAATAAGTTTTTATGAACTTAGTGGCAAGTCACATTTTGTAGTAACTTCAAGCGGTAACCGACATCAGGTGTTTTTAGGTTGCCTAAGGCTAGTGGTTCATATCATTCGTGTGAATACTTTGAAGTGTGCGAGTTAGTCGAAGAAGAGCTATGGATAGACAGCGAAAAAGGGAAAGGTAGGTGATCGCTATACTTGAGCTTGAATTTGATACCGACGTTGCGCGGTGGTTAGCTCATTGTAGAGCGTGGCATGTGGCAAATCAGGTAAATGCTTGTTTGCGAGTTTGCGTCGGTCATGACCAGAAAGGTTTTGGTAAACCTCTTCGGGTAAGTCGGCTGTATCTTCAGGCATGAAGGCAAGCGCTTCAGGTTTCAAGTAATGGCTGAGTTTGGCGCTGGCAAGGCTAGCTTGATGAAAATGATTCGATTGCTGAGCTGAAATCTCATATGAAGACTGGTTTGAACGCAGTTGTTGAGGTTCTGCTACGCCAAATTGTTTGCGCAGGCGATCTTCATTTGTCTCTGTGATTTCAATGGTGTCAATTGGCGTGCAATCACGGACATCATTAGAAAACATAGATAACAGCAACGCGAAATCTGCACGGCGACCTTGCTCAACCGCTTGGCTGATCCCGATGCCGAACTTCAGTTCGTTGATGATTCCTGCTTTGTCTAAAGTATGTATTTGCATGTCGCCTCTCATTGGATACACCTTTAACGGCATGGAGTCGGCAAACTTTAGTGTTTAATTACAGGCAAATAGAGAATTTATGTAGGGTTGGGAAGAAGGCTATCAATAGTTCGAGAAGTAAGCGCTATTGGCGGGTTTATTACGAAATGTTTAGATTTTGTGGAACACGACAGATACAAAAAAGCTCACGCCGAGGCATGAGCTTTCAATAGATAACTCGCTATAAATAGCGCAGCGTAAGCAATAATTACTTAGCTAGGTTCTCTTCTACGAAAGACCAGTTTACTAGGTTCCAGAATGCAGCCATGTAGTCAGGGCGAACATTGCGGAAATCGATGTAGTAAGCGTGTTCCCATAGGTCAACAGTTAGAAGTGGAGTAACACCTTCTTCTGTTAGAGGAGTAGCAGCGTTAGAAGTGTTAACGATGTCTAGAGAACCGTCAGCTTTCTTAACTAACCAAGTCCAAGAAGAACCGAAGTTGTTGATTGCTGAATCAGTGAATTTCGCTTTGAATTCTTCGAAAGAACCGAATGCAGCGTTGATAGCTTCTGCAACAGCGCCAGTTGGTTCGCCGCCCGCTTTAGGAGCAAGACAGTGCCAGTAGAACGTGTGGTTCCAGATTTGAGCAGCGTTATTGAAAACACCACCAGTAGAAGTCTTAACGATCTCTTCTAGTGTTTTGCCTTCAAACTCAGTACCTGGGATAAGGCCGTTTAGCTTAACAACGTAAGTGTTGTGGTGCTTACCGTGGTGGAAATCTAGCGTTTCTGCTGAGATGTGTGGTTCTAGCGCGTCTTTCGCGTAAGGAAGAGCCGGTAGTTCAAATGCCATTGCTCAATTCTCCATTGATATGAAAGAGTTAACTCTTTCGATTGCTTCCAGTGATATTATTATTCATGGCTCGCTATACTGCCAACCATGGTCAATTTGCTGACTTGCGATATAGTTTAGCAAGTTTTTACTTTATTAAAAGCTTATTTCATTACTTTTGTGTGAATTGTTAGCTTAGCTTGTTAACCGCTTTTTTTATATGGTTTTTATTCTTTTAGTTTGGGGTAGAATAAAGGCAATAAAGCCGTAATCCATTAACGAGGAAGCAATGGAAACTATCGATAAAATCAAACAGCAAATTGAAGAAAACACTATTCTACTGTACATGAAAGGTTCTCCTAAGCTACCTAGCTGTGGTTTCTCTTCTCAAGCGTCTCAAGCTCTAATGGCATGTGGCGAAAAATTTGCTTACGTAGATATCCTACAAAACCCTGATATCCGTGCAGAGCTTCCTGCTTACGCACAGTGGCCAACTTTCCCACAACTTTGGGTTGAAGGTGAGCTAATCGGTGGTTGTGACATCATTCTTGAGATGTTCCAAAAAGGCGAACTTCAGCCAATCATCAAAGAAGCAGCGGCTAAAGTTGCTGGCGATGACGCTGAATAAGTTCTAGCCTTTGCGCTGAATAGTTAAAATGAGGGGCCTTAATCAGGCTCCTTTTTTGTTTGAATTGATCGAATCATTGACTCGATAAGGAATGAACAATGAACGTAAAACTTCATTATGTGCATGATCCAATGTGCAGCTGGTGTTGGGGTTACAAGCCAACACTTGAGTTATTGAAACAACAATTGCCTGCGAGCATTGAGTTTAACTATGTAGTGGGTGGTTTGGCCCCGGATTCTGATGAGCCAATGTCAGAAGAGATGAAAGGCAAGCTGCAAGCGATTTGGAAGCAGATCGAAGCTAAGTTGGGTACTGAGTTTAACCATGATTTTTGGACAGAGTGCCAACCTGTTCGCAGTACTTACCCTGCGTGCCGTGCCGTGATTGCTGCAGGTTTTCAAGACCACTACGAAGCGATGCTTGAAGCGATTCAACATGCTTACTACCTTCGTGCGATGTTGCCACATAGCCAAGACACACATTTGCAGTTGGCTGAAGAGCTAGGTATGAATGTTCAACAGTTGGAAAATGACCTTTCTAGCAAGTTATTGGAAAGTGAGTTAGATGACCAGCTAGGCTTTAAAGAAGCGATGGGTGTATTTTCTTACCCGACCTTAATGCTTGAAGTGAACGGCATCTTTAGTGAAGTTGAATTGGATTATCATTCAACGGAAGCGACGCTTAAGTCTATTCGCGAAATTTTAGTGAGTAATGCTCCCGCTGCGTAATTCAGCGAGAGTCATCTGTATTCGCAATGATTTCTAAGGCTTACTCATCAGAGTAAGCCTTTTTTGTTTGGTGTCGCTAGTTCAATGAGAGTGAGCGGAAGGAAGAGTAGAATGAATCTCAGAGACAAAAAAGACCGCACGAGGCGGTCTTTATAAAAGTGAGCGTAGGACTGTTTAACTACAGAACCTAATTACAGAACCATGGCTGCAATCCAACCGAATACGATCAGTGGGATGTTGTAGTGCAGGAACGTCGGTACTACGGTTTCCCATACGTGCTCGTGTTGACCATCAGCATTTAGACCAGACGTTGGACCTAATGTTGAGTCAGAAGCCGGAGAGCCCGCATCACCAAGTGCAGCAGCTGTACCTACTAGAGCGATTGTTGCCATTGGCGAGAAGCCAAATGCTGCTGCTAGTGGAACGTAGATAGTTGCAAGGATTGGAATCGTAGAGAACGAAGAACCAATGCCCATAGTAACCAATAGACCAACAATTAGCATAAGTAGTGCTGCTAGAGGCTTGTTGTCGCCGATGCTTGTTGAAAGTGCTTCAACCAAAGATTCAACGCCACCTGTTTGCTTCATAACTGCCGCGAAACCTGCTGCTGCAATCATGATGAAACCGATCATTGCCATCATGTGAACGCCCTTGGTGAAGACATCTTGTGTCTCTTTCCAAGCAATAACGCCACCGAAGGTAAATACCATGAAACCCGCTAGAGCACCGATGATCATAGAGCCCGTCGATAGTTGAACTGTTAGCGCTGCTACGATACCAGCTGCTGCTACTAGGATGTGCTTCTTGTTGATCTCTTTCACTTCTGTTGAAACAACAGTGTGAGAGGTTTCTTTGTATTGGCGAGGCTTACGGTAAGTAAAGAATACTGCAGTAAGAAGACCGAAGATCATGCCCGCAGCGGGTAACAACATCGCCATTGGCACTTGGCTTGCTACTACGTTTTCAAGACCATTGTCGTGAAGGTTTTTAAGCAGAATGTTGTTTAGGAAGATGCCACCAAAACCAATCGGTAGCACCATGTAAGGTGTAATCAGACCAAAAGTAAGTACACACGCAACTAGACGGCGGTCTAGGTTCATTTTTGCGAATACGCCTAGTAGAGGCGGGATTAAGATTGGGATGAAGGCGATATGTACTGGAATCACGTTTTGCGAAGACATGGTCACTAAGATCAACGACGCAAGGATGCCGTATTTAAGACCAGTCGATGCCGCACTGTTCTCTTTGCCGTGAATGCGTTTGATAACACTTTGAGCAAGGAGATCTGTGATACCAGAACGTGAGATAGCAACAGCGAATGTACCAAGCATAGCGTAGCTAAGTGCAATCGTTGCACCGCCGCCTAATCCACTTTCGAAAGCCGCGACTGCGTCGTTCAAGCTCATACCAGAGGCTACGCCACCGATAATTGCACTGAACGTCAGAGCAACGACTACGTTTACGCGCATCAAAGCTAAAACAAGCATGATGCAAACTGAAATTACAACAGGATTCATATTATTCTCGGGATGTTGTGTTTTTTATGAAGGCAATACGAAAAAACGTTTACCGACTCTATTTTTTATTCTTCGTCAACAAGAGGCCAACCACCAAGGGCTTTCCATTTGTTTACAATGCCGCAAAATAACTCTGTGGTTTTTTGCGTATCATACAAAGCAGAGTGTGCTTCTTTGTTGTCAAATTCCATCCCTGCAGTGCGGCAAGCTTTAGCCAAAACGGTTTGACCGTAGGCAAGACCACTAAGAGCTGCAGTGTCAAAAGTAGCAAATGGATGGAAAGGGACGCGTTTAAGCTTACAGCGCTCACTTGCCGCATTAACGAAGTTCAAATCGAATGTAGCGTTGTGAGCAACCATGATTGCGCGACTGCAATCTGAAGCTTTTTGTTCTTTTCTCACTAGCTTGTAGATTTCTTTAAGGGCTTCTTGTTCCGACACAGCACCACGTAATGGGCTAAATGGGTCTTTAATTCCGTTAAAGTCTAATGCTGCCTGCTCTATATTTGCGCCTTCAAAAGGCTCAATGTGAAAATGAAGCGTTGATGCAGGGTGCAGATCTCCGTTCTCATCCATTTTTAATGTAATGGCACAGATTTCTAATAATGCATCGGTTTCAGCGTTAAACCCTGCGGTTTCCACGTCGATGACCACTGGAAAATAGCCGCGAAAGCGTTTTTTTAGGGTCAGAGCTTCGTTTTCTACAGTCATGTTAGCCCAAATAAGTGTGATTAAGGCTGCATTATTGCAGATAATAGCAGTGATAAAAACTAGGGAAGGGCAATAAATCTTAAATTACCTAACCCATTGCGGCTTGATAATTGCATATTTAAACGTGAGAGAAAAATGCGGCAATTGGCTGCATTGTTAAACGAATTGCTTAAGAGATACTCCACTTTATGAAGAAACAACTCATAACAGGTTCAATGCTATTTTCGCTACTTGTGTCGTCATCGGTCATGGCACAAGAAAAGCGTTACGGAGCATCTCCTCAACAGTCGACATGGGAGATGGTAGCCAACACGCCACTTGAATGTCGCTTGGTCCACCCAATTCCAAACTTTGGTGATGCTGAGTTCTCATCTCGCGCGAGTAAAAAAATCATTTTGGACTTTGAGCTTAAAATGCGCCGTCCAATGGGTGCGACGCGCAATGTAAGCTTGATCTCTATGCCGCCACCTTGGCGTCCGGGTGAAAGTGCTGATCGTATGACAACCATTAAGTTCTTCCAGCAATTTGACGGCTATGTCGGCGGTCAAACAGCTTGGGGCATCTTGAGTGAGTTGGAGAAAGGGCGTTATCCGACATTCAGCTACCAAGAGTGGCAGAGCCGAGATCAACGTATCGAAGTGTCGTTGTCGTCGGTGTTGTTCCAAGAAAAATACAATGTGTTCAGTGACTGTGTTGCTAACCTGCTGCCTTACAGCTTTGAAGATATCTCTTTCACTATTTTGCATTACGACCGCAACAGCGACCAGCTGAACAAGTCGTCGCGCAAAAGGCTGAGCCAGATTGCCGATTACGTTCGCTATAACCAAGACATCGACCTTGTGCTGGTGGCAACGTACACCGACTCTGTCGACAGCAAAGGGATTAGCCAAAACCTTTCAGAGCGCAGAGCAGAATCGTTAAGAGAGTACTTCAAATCTCTAGGCCTGCCAGAAGATCGTATCCAAGTGCAAGGCTATGGTAAGCGTCGTCCGATTGCGGACAATAACTCGCCAATTGGTAAAGATAAGAACCGACGTGTTGTGATCTCTTTAGGTCGCACACAGGTTTAAGCTAAACAACAGCTTGTTTTGAAATGACAAAGCCCGTCTTGATGACGGGCTTTTTTATGTTTTAAATTTGGAGTCGTTGTTTTAACGGAACTTGTTTAATTCAAGCGGAAGCGGGCGATCATTTCACAGTTGGTCGCGGTATCGATCTTTTCCACCATAGAGGCAACTTTAGGGTTTGGGTGGCGTTTCATGAAATCGATCAGCGCTTTCTTACAGCAACCAATAGAATCGATAAAGCTTGAACATTGAGTATTAGGGCACTGAGGGATCAGTGTGAGTACCTTTTCAGAAGCCAGTTGAAGATACTTGAGCTCGTATTCAGTGTCGCCAGCCCAACGCCAGAATTGAGCAAGATTGTGGCAAGAAATCACCGAAATCAGTAACCGCTCATCGGCTTGAATATCGGTGCGTTCTGTAATTTCTTCACTTAAGTTCAAAGCCTGCTGATAATGAAGAATACTTCGTACAGGATCGTCGAGCTGCAATGCAGTATCGGCAAGTAACGTGTGTTTTTCCCATTCGCTAATCATTGTATTACCTCACTAATCAATAGGTGGTTAATTTAAATGATAATCATTATCATGTAAAGTTTCATCAATGAGATTGTTAAGAATAATTGGTGAAGCATATCGATTATGGGGAGAGTGATAAAAAAGAAGCGAGCATAGTGCTCGCTTCTTTTTTATTTCATCAGGCGTTCAAACTCAACTTCTCAAAGAGGTTAAGGAATTAACCTTCTAGACCTGCGCTTGCTTGTTTGTTCTGAATCAGCTCAATCATGTAGCCATCAGGATCTTTAACGAACGCAATGTGTGTAGAGCCGCCTTTAACCGGACCCGCTTCTCGCGTTACGTTGCCGCCAGCTGCTTTAATCGCATCACACGTTGTGTAGATGTCATCAACACCGATAGCAACGTGACCAAAAGCAGAGCCAAGATCGTATTCCGTGGTGCCCCAGTTGTAAGTCAGCTCAATCACTGCGCCTTGAGATTCGTCGCCAAAGCCAACGAAAGCCAGTGTGTATTCGTACTCTTTGTTTTCGTTCTTACGTAATAGCTGCATGCCCATTACATTGGTGTAGAACTCGATAGACTTGTCTAGATCACCCACGCGTAGCATGGTGTGTAAAATACGACCGTTTGACATGATTTGCTCCTAGCTTGTTATTGGTTGTTTCTTTTATAGCACTATATATGAGCAAGCTCATAAGCAACACCAAAGAGATGATGAGTTTGGTCATATTTTCTTATTCTCATCATCTATCTTACTCTCCCCCTCTGCCTTTTTTCTTATTTGTATTACAAGAAATTAAAGAGTGACGGCCTTATTAATTTGTCAGTCACTAGCGCCTAATTCGCAGTTTTGCATAAATAGTAAGTTTGAGTGTTGGTCTTTTTTGTAATGGCCAAGAATGGCCTTGGTTGTTGAATTGTGACTTATATCTCCATCTTGTTGCTGATTTCCTTTCGTTTTTAAAATTGGTATCTAACTTTCCATTTTATCAATTTATGATTACGTCAACATCTCCCTGTTTATAGAAAGGTTATTCCGATGTTTTACTTCGTTATTAAGGAATTTTCGATAAAATACGCCGATAACCAATGGTTTTTACGAAAGTGCAAAGGGTATCTATTTTTTGTGCTTATCTTTTTTAAACAATAGTTTGGGCTTGTATTGTTTGTTTTATGTTTGATGTTTGATGTGGTTGTGTTTTCAAAGTAGTTGTCAAGTGTGTATCAAGTGTATCTTTTGCGATCTTTGCTAAATAGACAATCCTTACTATATAGTTTTTCAAGCGCACCAAATCGACTAAATATTCACTTTTGATTTGTGCGATTTTTCTATCACATAAGAATAAGTATTATTTTATTACATTAGCCTCGGCGTGAGGCATTGATGTGGAGTACTCAAATGACGAGTAAATGGTTTACACAACAAAGTTCAGATGTTTTAAACGAACTGAACGCAGATCAAACGACAGGTTTATCAACTTCTGAAGCGGATGCACGCTTAGAGAAGCACGGCACTAACGAACTGACTGCACAAGAGTCAGCTTCTGCGTGGGAACTGTATATTCATCAATATAAAAACCCACTGATTTTTATTCTAGCTGTTGGTGCAATCGTTTCTTGGTCTACTGGCCACGCGATTGATGCTATGGCTATTGCAGTGATTATCCTTATCAATACTGGTATCGCGTTCTGGCAAGAATTTAAAGCTCAGAAAGGGATGGAAGCGCTAAAAGAAATGGCAGCTCCAGAAGCCGAAGTGATGCGCGATGGTAAATGGATCAGTGTTCCAGCTAAAACCCTCGTTCCTGGTGACATCATCAAAATTAATACTGGCGATATTCTGCCTGCTGATGTTCGTATTCTTGAGTCAAACCGTCTGACGGTAGATGAGGCTGCACTGACCGGTGAATCTGAGCCAGTGAATAAGCAGTCTGAACGCCTTGAAGATGAGACCCTTGGTCTTGGCGATCAGAAGAACATGGGCTTCATGACAACAATCGTGACTACAGGTACAGGCCTTGCTGTGGTAACAAGCACAGGTATGCAAACTGAAGTTGGTCACATCGCTGATATGATGAACCAAACGGAAGAGACGAAAACACCAATGCAAGAGCGTATGGACACCATCGCACTCGCATTATTGGTTGTTGCTCTTGTGGTTGTTGCTATTGTTTGTGCTATCGGTGTTTACCACGGTATGCCATGGTTAGAAATCCTAACAACAGGTATCTCTTTATCGGTTGCCGCTATTCCTGAAGGTTTACCAACGGTGGTTACTATCGTATTAACGATGGGCTCGACTAAGATGGTTAAGAATAATGCTTTGGCTAAACAGCTAGCAGCAATCGAAACGCTTGGTTCTACAACCGTTATCTGTTCAGATAAAACCGGTACGCTAACACAAAACCAAATGCAGGTGATGAAAGCGTACGATGTGTCTGGTCGTTACTGGGATGTGTCAGGTAAAGGTTTTGATCCTAAGGGTGAATTCATTACCAAAGGTCACAATGTCGAAGCGACAAACAGCCCTGCAATGATGAAAGGTCTTGTTGTTGCAACGCTTTGTAACGATGCTGAATATGTAAATGCTGATGGTAAATGGACGGTTCGTGGCAACCCGACAGAAGGTGCACTAATTGTTGCAGCTGCAAAAGCAGGTCTTAAACAAGATGAAATGCTATCAACGGGTGGCTACTCAATCGTTAAGAAGTTCCCGTTCGATTCTGGTCGTAAGATGGCTTCTGTTATCGTTCGTGACCCACAAGGTAAGCACTTCCTAGCATTGAAAGGTGCGCCAGATGTTGTTCTTGGTAAATCAACCAGCTTCATGGTTGACGGTGGTTTCGTACCAACGGTTGGCTGTGAAGTTTCAGGCAACTTGGCTCTCGATACCGCACCGTCTCAAGAGCTTCATTTAAACTTTGAAGCGGCAATCCAAACCTTTGGTGGTGATGCTCTGCGTACACTTGCCGTTGGTTTCCGTGAATTAAAAGAAGAAGAGCTTGAGTTAGATTTCCCTGAGCTTGAAAAAGACGTCAGCATCCTGGGTATCTATGGCATCATGGATCCACCACGCCCAGAAGTACGCGATGCAGTAAATAGCTGTTATAGCGCTGGTGTTCGTACGGTAATGATTACCGGTGACCACGCAGTCACGGCAGCAGCGATTGCTCGTGAAATCGGAATCATCCGTAGCGAAGACGATCTAGTGGTAACGGGTGCTGAGCTTGACCAAATGGATGACGAGAAGCTGTTGTCTATCTGTTCTCAGGTTGCAGTATTTGCCCGTGTTACTCCAGAGCACAAGCTGCGTATCGTAAAAGCGCAGCAAGAGAACAATGAAGTTGCCTCTATGACCGGTGACGGCGTGAACGATGCGCCAGCACTGCGTCGTGCAGACATTGGTGTTGCGATGGGTATTACAGGTACGTCTGTTGCGAAAGACTCAGGTGACCTTATCCTGTTGGATGACAACTTCAGTACTATCGTGAAGGCGGTACGTCAGGGTCGTCAAATTTTCGATAACCTACGTAAGTTTATCCGCCAAGCACTTACAGCGAACGTGGGTGAGGTTTCGGTAATCCTATTTGCATTCCTACTCATGGGACCAGATGTAGTACTTCCGCTAACTCCACTAATGATTTTATGGGTTAACCTCGTTTCTGATGGTCTACCAGCACTCGCACTCGGTGTTGAGCCAGAAGAGAAAGATCTCATGGAGCGTAAGCCAGGCAAACGTGACCAAGGCTTCTTCTCTAATGGTCTAGGCGCTCGTATCCTAACTCGTGGTCTCGCATTAGGTGGTCTAAGCTTTGTGACATTCTCTTACGCACTCGACGGTGGTTACAGTGCTCAATACGCACAAACCGTTGCGTTTTTAACACTGATCTTTGCTCAACTTTGGAGCTTGTTCGATGCACGTACGTTTACAACGATTTATCGTAAGAATCCGTTCACTAACCACTACCTACTTGGTGCGGTGGCAGTATCGGCTATCTTGTCTTTAAGCGTTGTGTACACAAGCTTCGGTCAGTTGGTATTCAGCACAGAAGCGCTAGAGTTTAATCACTTAATATCGTTAATCTTCATTGCAGCAGTACCAACATTTGTTCTATCTGCTATCAAAGAAGTGACTAAAGTGGAGTTTATCTAAGACAGACTTCTTAGCTAAATAATTGAATCCCGCCATAAAAGGCGGGATTTTTTATGCCTGTTGTCTTGGGAACGCAGAATTAGAAGTGAAAACTTATGTAGAGGCGGATTCTAGAGAGTGGCAATAAAAAAGCAGCGCTTTAAGCGCTGCCGTATTGATTAATCGTTGTGAACGGAAAGACTAATCTTCGCTCTTTTCTTTGAATTCACAGAGGTCTTCAATGATACAGCTGCCACAGCGTGGTTTACGTGCGACACAGGTGTAACGTCCATGAAGAATGAGCCAATGGTGGACATCCAGTTTGAATTCTTTTGGGATAACTTTAAGTAGTTTTGCTTCGACATCGTCGACGGTTTTACCCATCGCTAGCTTAGTGCGGTTTGATACACGATAGATGTGAGTATCAACGGCAATGGTTGGCCAACCGAATGCGGTATTTAACACTACGTTTGCTGTTTTACGACCGACACCTGGAAGGGCTTCTAATGCAGCGCGATCTTCCGGTACTTCACCATTATGTAGGTCAAGCAGCATACGACACGTTTTGATGGTGTTTTCTGCTTTTGAGTTAAATAGGCCGATGGTCTTGATATACTCTTTTAAGCCATCAACACCTAGGTCGAAAATTGCTTGCGGAGTGTTGGCTAAAGGGTACAGCTTATCCGTCGCCTTGTTCACGCTGACATCGGTTGCTTGTGCAGACAATAGAACGGCAATCAGCAGCTCGAATGGGCTGTTCCAGTTAAGCTCAGTCTCTGGCTTTGGATTGTTTTCTCTTAAACGCTCAAGTATTTCTACTCGTTTTACATTGTTCATAGCGACATTACTTTCAAATAGTTAGGGCATGAAGCTTGGATTGCTTCTGCTTTATCATCGGTTACGCGCTCTTATGAGCGTCATTATTATATGTACTGTTTAGATCTGATTTCCCCCCGCTGAGTGGTTGAGCTAACTCAGCGAGGTTTAAGCTAATTTAACTTATTAGGCATTGGTAACGCGAGCGCGTTCAATGACTGGTTTTTCTTGTTTTGGTTGTCTAGATTTTGCTTGGTTATCGATGATATTTTTCAAAGCAATTAAGAAACCAACACCAATGAAGGCACCCGGTGGAAGCAGGGCTAACAAGAAGCTGTTATCAAATTGGAATATCTGGATTCGTAACACCGAAGCCCAGTCACCAAACAGCAGGTCTGCGCCATCAAATAGGGTCCCGTTACCAATAATCTCACGCATCGCACCTAACACGACCAATACTGATGTCATGCCTAGACCCATCCAGAAACCATCTTGAGCCGCTGGTAGCACTTCATTTTTTGAAGCGAAGGCTTCCGCACGACCAATGATGATGCAGTTGGTTACGATCAGCGGGATGAAGATACCCAAAGAGAGGTAAAGCCCATAGGCGTAAGCGTTCATCAGCAATTGAACACAGGTTACTAGCGAGGCAATGATCATTACGAATACTGGGATACGTACTTCTTTTGGCACATGATTACGAACCAAAGAAACAGAAACGTTTGAGCCGACCAGTACAAGCAAGGTAGCAATGCCTAGCCCAAGTGCGTTAGTGACTGTTGACGATACAGCCAGCAGCGGACATAACCCAAGAAGTTGCACTAGGGCAGGGTTATTGGCCCACATGCCATTTTTGATCAATGTTTTATGGTCACTCATTATTCACCACCACAATTTAGAGGTTGAGCAAGCAATGCTTGGTTGTTTTGGTTAACGTACTGGACCGCTTGTTTGACTGACTTCACGACTGCTCTTGGCGTGATAGTAGCGCCAGTAAACTGGTCAAAATCACCACCGTCTTTACGAACCTTCCAACGGTCTAGATTAGAATCCGTCACTTGCTTACCTGCAAACGAAAGAATCCAATCACTCACACGCAGATCAATCTTATCACCCAAGCCCGGAGTCTCTTGGTGAGAAAGCACGCGAGTACCTAAAATAGTACCGTCAGTTTTCATTCCAACAATGACTTTAATCGCGCCATTGTAGCCGTCTGGTGCAATCGCTTCGATCGCAATCGCGCTTGGCTCACCATTAAGCTTAGCAATGTAAGCCGGCATCGCTTGCTCAGTACCAAGCTCTTCTGCTTGAACCAAAGTACAAGACGAAAACAGCTCGTTGTCGTGCTGATCGTGTGGGATCACTTGGTTAAGAACAGACAGTAACTGAGCCTGTTCTTGTTGTTTGATCTGATCTTTGGTCAGGTAGTGAGTTACCGCGACCAAACCCGTCGAAGCACACGCAAAAATCGCGAGTACAAGGCCGTTTTTCTTAATTGCATTTAGCATGGTATCCGCTCCCTTAGTGACCGTATGTGCGAGGTTTGGTGTAGTAGTCAATCAGTGGAACACACATGTTGGCTAACAATACAGCAAACGCCACGCCATCAGGGAAACCACCCCAACTGCGGATGATAAAGACTAAACCGCCGATCAGAGCGCCAAACACTAAGCGACCTTTGACTGTCGTGGATGCTGAAACTGGGTCGGTTGCAATAAAGAATGCACCAAGCATAGTCGCGCCAGACAGAAGGTGAATGGTTGGAGAAGCGGTTTCACCAGGAGTGAGCACTAAGAACACTAAGCTAAACAGAGTAAGACTGCCGATGAAAGCCACAGGGATATACCATTGAATAACACGTTGCTTAATCAGCACTAAACCGCCGATTAGGTAAGCAAGGTTTACCCACTCCCAGCCTACGCCAGCTAACCAACTAAATTGAGGTTGAGATAGTGCTTCTGAGGCAGTATTGCCTGCCGTTAATGCCGTTTTGAATGCATCAAGCGGCGTCGCCATTGTGGTGCCATCAATGCCAAGGCGTGCTTGTTGCAGAGACAAACCTTCGTTATTGAAGCCAGTAAAGATCATCAAGAATGAGTCAATAAAGCTTGTTGCTTCTGCTGTCAGGCTCGCGGGAGCATTCCAACTGGTCATTTGAACTGGGAATGAAATCAGCAAAACAACGTAAGCGACCATCGCAGGGTTAAATGGGTTCTGCCCTAGGCCGCCGTATAAGTGTTTCGCGATAATAATAGCGAAGAACATACCAATGACGAGGATCCACCACGGAGAGTGTGGGGGAATCGCGACACTCAGTAGCCAAGCGGTTACAACAGCACTGTAATCACGCAGTGCCATTACTGGCGGGCGTTTTCTCAATAGCATGACGGCTGCTTCAAAGGTAACAGCAAGTGCAATAGCAAATACTAACTGGATGAGGGTACCCCATCCAAAGAAGTAGGTTTGAGCTAGTAGACCTGGCAATGCACAAATAGCCACCCATTTCATTAGATCTGGGGTGCTTCTACGGCTATGCGCGTGCGGTGAGCTGGCGATAAAGAAGGCCACTACTCTTTCTCCTCATTGTTCTTTTTATCTAGCTCTTGCTGGGCTTTTTTCGCTTTAGCACGAGCGATAGCTGCAGCAACAGCAGCTTTCTTCGGATCGACCTGTTCAGATTGAGTATCAGTTTCTACTTCAACTACTGGTTCAGATGTTTCTGCTTGCTTAGCTTGCTGTGCTTTTTTTGCTTTAG
Source organism: Vibrio sp. 10N.261.55.F4 (assembly GCF_041470465.1). Taxonomy (NCBI): domain Bacteria; kingdom Pseudomonadati; phylum Pseudomonadota; class Gammaproteobacteria; order Vibrionales; family Vibrionaceae; genus Vibrio; species Vibrio sp. 10N.261.55.F4. The sequence goes on from NZ_JBFRMM010000015.1 coordinate 174,461, forward strand.
CACGGGCTATAGCGGCAGCAACTGCGTCTTTCTTAGCATCGCCAGAACTTCCAGCTTCAGTTTCAACTGCAGGTTCAGGAGCTTCGGTTGTTTCTTGTGTCGCTTGCTGTGCTTTCTTAGCCTTAGCGCGAGCGATGGCCGCAGCAACAGCAGCTTTCTTAGGGTCGACTTGCTCCGATTGAGTCTCGGTTTCAACTTCAACCACTGGTTCAGATGTTTCTGCTTGCTTCGCTTGCTGGGCTTTTTTGGCTTTAGCACGAGCGATAGCGGCAGTAACAGCATCTTTCTTGGCATCGCCGGATTTTTCAGCAGGAGCTTCAGCAGCAGATTCAGCTTGTTGAGCTTTCTTGGCTTTAGCACGAGCAATGGCCGCAGCGACAGCATCTTTCTTAGCATCGCCAGAGCTTTCAACAGGAGCATCCGAAGCAGATTCCGCTTGCTGTGCTTTCTTCGCTTTAGCGCGAGCAATCGCAGCAGCAACGGCGTCTTTCTTCGTATCGCCTGAGCTTTCTGCAGGAGTATCGGCTGCTGCTTGTTGTGCCTTGCGCTCTCTCGCTTGACGCTTGCGCTCTTCACGCAGTTTAGACATTTCAGAGTTGTCTGGTTCAGCGCCTTCCGCTTTTTGAGCTGCAGCTTGTTTCGCTTTTGCCTTCGCAATAGCGGCAGCAACCGCAGGTTTCACTGCTGGTTCTTCATTCGGAGCCTGATCCGCAGCGGCTTTTTGTGCTTTAACACGAGCAATCGCAGCAGCAATAGCATCATCACCGCCGGATGTTTTCATATCTTTACGGCGGTTATCTGCGGCTTTTTTAAAGCGGTTTTCACGTTCGGCTTTATCACGCTCCATACGAGCGTTCTTCTCTTCAAAACGAATCTTGGCGCGTTCTGCAGCAGCGGCTTCATCTTTTCGAGTTTTGATTTCAGCTTTTGCTTGGCGATAGTACTGAACAAGAGGGATTTCGCTTGGGCAGACAAATGCACATGCACCACATTCAATACAGTCTTTAATATTTAGCTCTTCACACTTATCCAACTCGTTGGCTTTGGCGTGCCATTGCAGTTGTTGAGGAAGTAGAGACGCAGGGCAAGCTTCAGCACATGCGCTGCAACGGATACATTCCATCTCGTAAGTGCTTGGTGAGATCTCACGACGCGTTGGCGCCAAAATACAGTTCGACGTTTTGGTGATTGGCACATTGGCATGCGGCAAGGTAAAGCCCATCATCGGGCCGCCCAAAATTAAACGCGGCAGTTTTTTATCTGCTTTGTAGCCAAACTCTTCAAGTAACTCATGTACTGGTGTGCCTAATAGCGCCCAAACGTTACGAGGTTGCTTAAAGGTTTTACCGGTTAATGTCACAACGCGGTTAACCACAGGTTCGCCGTCAATTACCGCTCGCTTAATCGAGTAAAGAGAGCCGACGTTCTGAACCAAAACACCAATGTCTGCAGGAATGCCGCCAGCTGGAACCTCTTTGTTGGTGAGGATCTTGATAAGTTGCTTCTCACCACCAGAAGGGTATTTGGTTGGGATAACGCGAATGACGATATCTTTGTCTTTCGCTGCAATCTCAAGCGCTTTTATCGCGTCTGGTTTGTTGTCTTCAATGCCGATAACCGTCAGCTTTGGTTGAAGAATGTGTTCAACTACTTCAATGCCTTTTAATACTTCGTCGGCATGTTCTTGAAGCAACTTGTCATCAGAGGTGATGTAAGGTTCACATTCCGCAGCATTGACGATCAAAATGTCGGTACGACCTAAGCCGGATTGAAGCTTCTTAGCCGTAGGGAAGCCTGCGCCGCCCATGCCTGAAATACCAGCTTGGCGAATCACATCAAGCAGTTCGTCAGAAGTCTTTGTCGAAAAATCTTCAACTGGATTTTTTTCAATCCAAGTGTCTAGGCCATCAGGTTTAATAACCACGCACATTTCGCTCAAGCCTGATGGGTGAGCGGTAGTTCGCGGTTCGATAGCGGTAATCACACCCGATGTTGGTGCGTGTACAGGTAACGTAAAACCTGTATCTAAGGCCGTAAGTTGCTGACCTTTTAACACAGTGTCGCCAGCAGCAACCAATAGGTTACCCGGCTTACCGATGTGCTGTTTCACCGGAAGAACGATTTCTTCTGGAAGCCTTGCATGGACGATATCAGTAGTATTCGACTGTTTCTTGTTTTCAGCAGGGTGCACGCCGCCAGGGAAGTTCCAAATCGAGCCCGTGCGAATTTGTTCAATTAAAGAGATCATACTAACCCTATGCTTTAGGCTCTGACGCAGTCGCATCAGTCGCTTGGTTAGTGATATCAGTAACAGGAATGATGTTCATCTGCCATTTCCAATTTTCAGTCGTTGTTGCCACTGGAATCATTTCAATACAGTCAGTAGGGCACGGTGCGACACATAGATCACAACCTGTACATTCATCTTTAATTACTGTGTGCAGTGCCTTGGTACCACCAACAATGGCGTCAACAGGGCAGGCTTGAATACACTTGGTACAGCCGATACACATATCTTCATGAATGAAGGCAACGGTTTTTACTTTGTTATCTAAGTCATGAGCGGAGTCTTCAACTTCTACGCCCATTAAATCTGCTAGCTTCTCTATGGTTGCTTGGCCGCCCGGAGGACATTTGTTGATCTTGTCTCCGTTAGCGATCGCCTCTGCGTATGGGCGACAACCAGGATAGCCACACTGGCCACATTGAGTTTGCGGTAAAATGGTGTCGATTTGATCGACGATAGGATCAGCTTCAACTTTAAAACGGATAGAAGCAAAGCCCAAAATAGCGCCAAAAACAGCGGCTAAAACGGCTAGCGCAATGATCGCAATTAAAATGGTACTCATGCTTATTTCACCAACCCAGTAAAGCCCATGAATGCCAGAGACATTAGGCCTGCTGTGATCATCGCAATCGATGCACCTTTGAATGGCATTGGAACATCAGCAACCGCAATACGTTCACGCATTGCAGCAAATAGGATCAATACAAGAGAGAAACCAACCGCTGCGCCGAAACCATAGATGATCGACTGAATGAAGTTGTGGTTTTCATTGATGTTCAGAAGTGCCACACCTAATACCGCACAGTTGGTGGTGATAAGAGGCAGGAAGATACCTAATAGGCGATATAGCGTTGGGCTGGTTTTGTGAACGACCATTTCCGTAAATTGAACAACCACCGCGATAACCAAGATGAAACTCATGGTACGCAGGTATTCAATACCCAGAGGGGTAAGGATGTAGGTTTCTACTAGGTATGCAGAGACCGACGCTAACGTTAGAACGAAAGTCGTCGCGAGGCCCATGCCAATCGCAGTCTCCAGTTTCTTGGAGACTCCCATAAATGGACATAGTCCTAAAAACTTCACTAGCACAAAGTTATTGACCAGCACTGTGCCAACCAACAACAAAAGGTATTCGGTCATAATGGATTAATTCTTGAGATTCCGATCCCGATATTATCCTGCTTTGCTCACCTAATAACAACCAAGGATCACTAGGGATTTAGACACTTGGTGAAAAAAACATCAGGTAATCGATTGATTATTAAAGTTACCGTAAGTATAGACGGCCAATTTTTACTTCGTGAGACAAGTTTGTAGGAGTAGTTGAATTGGATTTTTCATAAGATTATTCTTGAATTGAACTCGATTTGCTTCCTACGAATAGGGTCATATTTGTGGCTTTTTGTGCTCAGAACTATCAAAAAGAGGAGTGAAAGAGGCGAGTAAAATACGAGCCCAAAGCACTAAAACGCAAAAAGCCGCATCGAGTGATGCGGCTTCTTTAAATTTGGCCCCCTTGTCGAGACTTGAACGCGGGCGGCTAGGTTTGTGACATTAACTTGGAACAAGTTAGTCGCAGTTATATACGAAAAAAGCCCAATCTTTCGATTGAGCTTTTTTCTGAATTTGGCTCCCCTTGCAAGACTTGAACTTGCGACATACGGATTAACAGTCCGCCGTTCTACCGACTGAACTAAAGGGGAATTGCTTGTTAGCGACGCGAATTCTAATAATAGTCCGAATTTCTGTCAACAAAAAATAGCAGAAAAAAATAATATAAAAAACTTTACTTTCTTGGACGCCTTACCGGATTTAGCCTTTCTTTAGTTATCCACCAAAATTGTGGATAAGTGTGTGTGTGAAACTTTAACAACAATAATTGGGATAAATCTGAGAATATAAAAATCTAAGGTAAGGTAATGTATTTAAAAGATTTGTATCAAAATATCACTATTGTATAACTTTTGGCGATTATAAAAAATACAGTAAAACAAGTGCTATTTTTAGATTTTTTGGGGAAAAGTAGTGGATGAAAAATTGAGTGATTTAGCTGAAGAGATCTTGCAAGGGCACGGATAATACCAAGTTCTAAAAGTAAAAGCTATCACTGATATCTAATCTTAAGATGCATTTCTCTAGATAATAGTTGCAACTACACTCCTCCTAGAGTGACAATGACCTGATTATAAAAACAGTATGGAAATGGCGACCTATGAGTAAACTCTTTGACTTGGTATCGGACTACAGCCCGTCCGGTGATCAGCCGACAGCGATAACCAAATTACTAGACGGATTAGATTCTGGTTTGGCACATCAAACTCTACTAGGGGTAACGGGCTCAGGTAAAACCTTTACCCTTGCCAACGTCATTTCCCAATCTCAAAGACCTGCGATTCTGTTAGCGCCTAACAAGACATTGGCGGCTCAACTTTACGGTGAGATGAAATCTTTCTTTCCAAACAATGCCGTTGAGTATTTCGTTTCTTACTACGATTACTACCAACCTGAAGCCTACGTTCCAACCACGGACACGTTCATCGAGAAAGATGCGTCTGTGAACGCTCATATCGAACAAATGAGGCTTTCGGCAACCAAAGCCTTATTAGAACGAAAAGACGCCATCATTGTGGCTTCTGTGTCGGCTATCTACGGTCTGGGTGATCCTAAGTCTTATTTGAAGATGATGCTTCATTTGAGTCGTGGCGAGGTGATGGATCAGCGAGATATCCTGCGTCGATTGGCTGAGCTGCAATATTCAAGAAACGATGTCGCCTTTGAACGTGGTCAGTTCCGTGTTCGTGGTGAGGTGATTGATATCTTTCCGGCTGAATCTGACCAAGATGCGGTTCGAATTGAGATGTTCGATGACGAAGTGGACTGCATTAGTATTTTTGATCCTCTGACTGGTGCGGTGAAACAAAGAGACTTGCCGCGCTTTACGGTTTATCCAAAAACTCACTATGTAACGCCAAGAGAAAAAATCCTTGAGGCGATTGAGAACATCAAGGACGAACTGCGCGATCGTGCTCAATACTTAAAAGACAACAATAAGCTTTTGGAAGAGCAGCGTATCTCTCAAAGAACTCAGTTTGATATTGAGATGATGACTGAGCTTGGCTTCTGTTCCGGTATCGAAAACTATTCACGATACTTGAGCGGCCGTGCGGAAGGGGAAGCGCCGCCAACGTTATTTGACTACCTGCCTGATGATGGTTTGCTGATCATCGATGAGTCGCACGTGACTGTGCCGCAAATTGGTGCGATGTATAAAGGTGACCGTTCTCGTAAAGAAACCTTGGTCGAGTTTGGTTTTAGACTGCCTTCTGCATTGGATAACCGTCCAATGAAGTTTGAAGAATTTGAGTCTATAGCCCCACAAACGATTTTTGTGTCGGCAACACCAGGTAATTACGAGATTGAAAAATCAGATGGCGAGATTGCTGATCAAGTGGTACGTCCTACTGGTCTGTTAGACCCAATCATCGAAGTAAGACCTGTCGCGACGCAGGTGGATGACTTGCTGTCTGAAATCAGAATCCGTTCAGTGAAAGAAGAGCGTGTTTTGGTTACCACGTTGACCAAGAGAATGGCAGAAGACTTAACCGAATACCTAAGTGAGCACGGCGTTAAAGTGCGTTACTTGCACTCGGATATCGATACCGTTGAGCGTGTAGAGATCATCCGAGACCTACGTTTGGGCAAGTTCGATGTGTTAGTGGGCATTAACTTACTTCGTGAAGGTTTGGATATGCCTGAAGTGTCGCTGGTGGCGATTCTTGATGCAGATAAAGAGGGCTTCTTGCGTTCTGAGCGTTCTCTGATTCAAACCATTGGTCGTGCTGCGCGTAACTTGGAAGGTCGAGCGATCCTTTATGGTGATTCGATTACTAAGTCGATGAGAAAAGCGATTGATGAAACCGATCGTCGTCGTGAGAAGCAGCAAGCATACAATGAAGAGCAAGGCATCACGCCGCAAGCGTTGAAACGTAATATCAAAGACATTATGGAACTAGGTGATCTAACCAAGTCGAAGCAGCAGCGCCAATCGAAACAAGTTCCACTATCTAAGGTGGCAGAGCCTTCTGAAAGTTATGTAGTACTTACGCCGCAACAGCTTGATAAAGAGATCAGCAAGCTAGAATCTGCGATGTATCAGCATGCTCAGAATCTGGAATTTGAATTGGCCGCACAGAAGCGTGATGAAATTGAGCAGTTAAGAAAGCAGTTTATTACCAACAGCTAATCTCACTTTTCGCTCGAGAATTGATCCCCCTCAACACAAGAATTGAGAGTGTTTCAGACAAAAAAACAGCCAGTAGTAAATGTTCTACTGGCTTACGTTTGTGAACAATCGGTCCACTAACAACGTCAGTTGGCTAGGTGACCCGAAGGTCATTTATACCGTTGCATCGTTCGTGCCAGATAGATAAAACATTGATTGTTTGAAGCAAGTAAAAAAACACACTACAAATACTGTGGCTAATTTGCATAATGCAAAGCGGAATGCGACTATAATAAGAAATGCAAATTATAAATGGCTAGGATATGCAATCAAAAACGCTAGATAACAAATCGAAGTATTTGTTGATGGTAGAGGATACCGCTTCGGTAGCAGCTTTATATCGCTCGTATCTTACACCGCTCGAAATTGATATCAACATTGTCGGCACTGGCCGCGATGCAATCGAGAGTTTGAATCATCGAATCCCAGACCTTATTTTATTAGATCTACGTCTGCCTGATATGACGGGTATGGACGTACTATTTGCTGTAAAACAAAAATACCCTGAAGTTCCAGTTATCTTCATGACGGCTCACGGCTCTATCGATACCGCTGTAGAAGCGATGCGTCATGGCTCTCAAGATTTCCTTATCAAACCGTGTGAAGCCGACCGACTCCGTATTACGGTGAATAATGCGATCCGCAAAGCCACCAAACTTAAAAATAGCTCGGAACACCCGGGAAACCAGAACTACCAAGGTTTTATCGGCAGCAGCCAAACCATGCAGCAGGTTTACCGAACTATCGATTCTGCTGCATCGAGTAAGGCCAGTATTTTCATTACTGGTGAAAGTGGTACCGGTAAAGAGGTATGTGCAGAAGCCATTCATGCGGCGAGTAAGCGTGGCGATAAGCCGTTCATCGCGATTAACTGTGCCGCTATCCCTAAAGACCTGATTGAAAGTGAGCTGTTTGGCCACGTTAAAGGTGCCTTTACCGGTGCTGCGACCGATCGCCAAGGTGCTGCTGAGCTTGCTGATGGTGGAACACTGTTCCTTGATGAACTGTGCGAAATGGACTTAGAGCTGCAAACCAAGCTGCTGCGCTTTATCCAAACCGGTACTTTCCAAAAAGTCGGCTCTTCGAAGATGAAGAGTGTCGACGTTCGTTTTGTGTGTGCGACCAACCGTGACCCTTGGAAAGAAGTACAAGAAGGTCGCTTTAGAGAAGATTTATACTATCGTTTATACGTGATTCCATTGCACTTGCCGCCATTGCGTGAGCGTGGTGAAGATGTCATCGAGATCGCGTATTCTCTGCTAGGCTATATGTCGGTCGAGGAGGGGAAGGCGTTTGTACGTTTTGCTCAGGAAGTACTTGATCGCTTTAATCAATATGAGTGGCCGGGTAACGTTCGTCAGCTACAAAACGTGTTGCGGAACGTAGTGGTTTTGAATAACGGCAAAGAGATTACTCTCAACATGCTTCCACCACCGTTGAACCAACCGATTGAAAACAGTCTGCGATTGAAAGAGAAGCAGAATGAAGACATCACGGTAAAAGATATTTTCCCATTGTGGATCACTGAGAAAACGGCTATCGAGCAGGCCATTAAAGCGTGTGATGGCAACATCCCTCGTGCGGCAGGTTTCTTAGATGTCAGTCCATCGACGATATACCGTAAGTTGCAAACGTGGAATGCGAAGCAGTAATCAACAAACAATAAGAAAATAATAATGACGAAAGTATTAAATCAGCAAAAAGTTGATGAGCTTGCCGGCGAAATAGGCCAAGAGAATGTCCCGGTTTTACTGGAAATCTTTTTAGGTGAGTTGAAAGGCTACTACGAACACCTAGAGATAAATAAAGAGTCGGATACCTCTAAGTACTTGGCTGATATCAGTCATGCGCTTAAGAGCAGCGCAGCAAGCTTTGGTGCGGATTCTTTGTGTAGTTTTGCGATTAGCTTAGACGCAAAAGTGAAGCAAGCGTTGCCTGTAACCGAGATTGATTTTCAAGATATGCAAGACCTCCTGTTATCGACGTACACTGAATATCAGCAGTTGATGACGGACCTTTAAAACAGCGAGTTATTACTGAGATTAAAAAAGGAGCAGCATGCTCCTTTTTTGTTGTTTGTCGCTTGAACCTATGGCTACGCCAACTGGGCTTCAATGGCTTGTTGAAGCTTCACACGGTCGTGTCGCCAATCTCGGTTTGCCGATGCAAGATCTGTGGTCACACAATTCCATTGCACTTCTAGTTCCGGGTGAGGTTCATTGCCTAACACGATGTCTATTTTCCTTGCCTTACAGGTACGTTCACACCACTCCAATTGCTCTTGAAGCGTCATTTTCCCTGCGGGACCGTGCTCTGGTGAAAGGTTTTCAACGAAGATAACTTTTGCCTTGGTGTTCTCAGAGATTGCTTTGCCAATCTCTGGAAGGAGAAGAGGGGGCATCACACTGGTTAAAAAGCTTCCAGGGCCAAGGACAATGCAGTCTGCTTGCTCAACGGCAGCAACGGCTTCTTTGGTTGCTGGCACTTCTGGAGACAAGTCCATCATGCGCAGCTTTTCCGTCATGTCATCAACGTTGGTTTCGCCGGTAACCCAGCGGCCGTCCATTGATAGAGCCGTGAGGTCTGAAGGATGCTCAGTCATCGGCACGATATTGACATCGACCTTGAGCATATTTCGAATCAGGTTAATTGCTTCCAATGGGCGAACGGAAAGGTTGTCTAACGCCGTCAGCATTAGGTTACCCAAGTTATGACCGTCTAGCTCACCTTGACCACGAAAGCGGTATTCGAACATCATCGAACTGATTGAAGGCTCTGTGATTAATTGGTTGATACAGTTGCGTGTATCTCCCCATGCGATGCCACCTTGGCAATCTCTAATACGTCCGGTGGAACCGCCGTTATCTGTCGTTGCAACAATGCCAGTTGCGTTGTTACCAAAGTCTTTTAATGCAGCTAACATGCGACCTAAGCCATGGCCACCGCCGATTGCTACGACTTTCTTTGAAGAGTAAATATTCATTTATTGTTCTTGTTAGGTTATTACCAACTATAATTTAGGTTAAATGCTTCTCGCTATATACTCAACAAGAGTTATTTTGAGCGTTTGATACGTTTTTTTTGCCGATGTGACCCGTTTTTTACCATCAGAGCTAGATTCACGTACAAATATTAAGTATTTTATTACTCAGCTACTGCGCGTGTGAATATAACGCTCAGTTGCCATAACTCCGAGCTCTCGCATGCTAAGTCGCACAGTGGTATTTGCTGTACCGATACGCATCAAGAGCCAGTGACATGTTGTCACAAGGGCTTAATTGGAAATGATTATGCCTCCCGTGTTTGGAAAGGTGTTCCGTGGCGCAACAATTCGAAGATAGATTCCATCGCAAGTTTTATTACTTGCGCTTGTCGGTTACAGACGTCTGTAACTTTAAATGTACTTACTGCTTGCCAGATGGTTACAAACCGTCAGGGCAAAAAAACTCGTCTTTTTTAAGTGTTCCCGAGATCAAACGCGTTGTTAAAGCGTTTGCAGATTGTGGTACCTCAAAGATCCGCATTACAGGCGGAGAGCCGAGTCTGCGTAAAGACTTTCCTGAAATCATACATACCGTTGCTTCTACTCCAGGCATCGAAAAAGTAGCCACCACAACGAATGGCTACCGCATGGAGAAACAAGTAGGGCAATGGCGTGATGCTGGTTTAACCCATATAAACGTGAGCGTGGATAGTTTAGATTCGCGCATGTTCCATCAGATCACTGGTGAGAATAAGTTTACTGAGGTTATGCGAGGCATTGATAAAGCGTTTGAGGTTGGCTTTGAACAAGTCAAAGTCAACGTCGTATTAATGAAAGACCTCAATAGTCAGGAATTACCAGCCTTCCTTAATTGGATCAAAGACAAACCTATTCAATTACGTTTTATCGAGCTGATGAAAACCGGCGAGATGTACGAGTTGTTCGATAAACATCATGTGTCTGGCGTTGCGATTCGCAACCAGCTTATTGCTAATGGTTGGCTGTTAAAAGTCAAAGCCGTTAACGATGGCCCGGCGCAAGTGTTTGTCCACCCAGACTACAAGGGTGAAATCGGTTTGATCATGCCTTACGAGAAAGACTTTTGTGAGAGTTGTAACCGACTGCGCGTTTCTGCGACCGGTAAACTTCACTTATGTCTGTTTGGCGACCATGGTGTTGAACTGAGAGATCTGATTCAAGAAGATCAACAAGAGCAAGAACTCATTGATCGAATTCAGGCTCAGCTTCAAACCAAGTCCGTTAGCCACTTCTTACACGATGGCAACAGCGGCATGACTCCAAACTTGGCGTCAATCGGCGGTTAACCCGCTACACACTCTAAAGCATTTTATCGCTCAGCTTCTTCAGGCTGGGCGAATCAGTCTAATGAAAAATTTATATAGGTGAACAAATGGGTCACGCAGAAAGCAAATTCCAAGCAGCAAACATCGCAGTACTAACGGTTTCAGATACTCGTACAGAAGAAAACGACACTTCAGGCGGTTACCTAGCAGAGCATGCTAAAGAAGCGGGTCACAACGTGGTTGATAAGCAAATCGTTATTGATGACATGTACAAGATCCGTGCGATCGTATCTAAATGGATCGCTGATGAAAGCGTACAAGCTATCATGATCACGGGTGGTACTGGTTTCACTTCTCGTGACAGCACGCCTGAAGCGCTTAAGCCACTGTTCGACAAAGAAGTAGAAGGCTTTGGTGAGCTATTCCGTCAAGTATCTTACGAAGAGATCGGTACTTCGACAATTCAATCTCGTGCGATTGCGGGTTTTGCTAACCACACGGTTATCTTTGCGATGCCAGGTTCTACAGGCGCTTGCCGCACCGGTTGGACTAAGATCATCAAGCAACAGATGGATGCTAGCCACCGTCCTTGTAACTTCATGCCACACCTTTCTGTATAAGGCGGTTTGAGTATGAGCCAATTTACACACATTAACGCGTCTGGCGAAGCAAACATGGTCGATGTATCGGCTAAAGCGGAAACAGTACGTGAAGCGAGAGCGGAAGCCTTCGTTCAAATGTCGGCAGAAACGCTAGAGCTGATTGTCTCTGGTAGCCACCATAAAGGTGATGTTTTCGCAACGGCACGTATTGCGGGTATTCAAGCGGCGAAGAAGACGTGGGATCTGATTCCCCTGTGTCACCCTCTGCTATTAACTAAAGTAGAAGTGCAGCTTGAAGCTATTGAGTCTGAAAACAAGGTTCGCATCGAATCTGTTTGTAAGCTTGCGGGTAAGACGGGCGTAGAGATGGAAGCGCTAACGGCTGCTTCTGTGGCTGCGTTAACGATTTACGATATGTGTAAAGCTGTTCAGAAAGACATTGTTATCGAAAACGTGCGCCTGCTAGAGAAGACAGGTGGTAAATCTGGTCACTTTAAGGTGGAGTCATGATTACAGTACTTTTCTTTGCTCAAACTCGTGAACTTGTTGGTGTGGACAGCGTTGAAGTTGATGCACAATTTAAGACGATTGAAGCGATTCGTAGTCATCTTGTGACACAAGAAGGCAAATGGGATATCGCATTGGAAGAGGGGAAGCTTCTGGCTGCACTTAACCAATCAATCGTACCTCTGACAGCTGAAGTGAAAGACGGCGACGAAGTGGCTTTCTTCCCACCAGTGACTGGAGGCTAAGCATGGATCCAAGAGTATTAGTGACAGCTGAGGACTTCTCGGTAGGCGACGAATACGACTACTTGGCTCAAGGTACAGCTGCCGGAGCGATTGTGACGTTCGTTGGTAAAGTTCGCGACATGAACCTTGGCGACAATGTGATTGGTTTGTCTCTGGAGCACTATCCGGGTATGACAGAAAAATCACTGAGCGAGATCTGTGACCAAGCTGAGGCTCGCTGGCCTATTCAGAAGATGCGTGTTATCCACCGTGTAGGTGACTTAGATATCGGCGACCAGATTGTTTACGTTGGTGTATCCAGTGCACACCGTGGTGCTGCATTTGAAGCCTGTGAATTCGTTATGGACTTCCTGAAAACCAAGGCTCCCTTTTGGAAAAAGGAACGCACGACCGAAACGACGCGTTGGGTTGATTCTCGTGATTCAGACACGAAAGCAGCGGAACGCTGGGAGAAGTAATTTCTCTTAAAGTGATGTTGCTTCAGCATTTACTCATTTGTATATGAGACAGTCAAAAACCGACCACTTAGGTCGGTTTTTTTGTACCTGCTATAAATCTATTTATAGATAATCATTGATTTGACAAATGATAATTCATTGTGGTTGCATATAAATTCAGCGCGTAATTTTGTCTTAATTGGTGCATTGGATAACCCGGTTTGGTGCAGAGCATTATGCTGTCTTGTATAAAGTGATTATCCTCACAAATAGTGTAGACGGTTTAGGTGATATGTGATGTGCAATTAGATTTCATGTGGCATTAATGTTAATTTGCGCTCAGTGTTCTAGCATAAGATGCTAAAAAAAAGTATCAACACAGATACATCAACACTAAAGGCTGTTTTTTAATTAATCCCTCTACGCAAGTCACTACTGATTTGGGGTTTTTTAGATATTTACACTGATACCTTAAGTATTTCGGAGAATTATCCGATTTTTTGCGACTTGTTTGTGGCAAATTACTTCAATGGTTGATAGTGTGTGCCTCAATCTTTGTAAGGTTTTAGATTTTTATGCTTAAATTTTGAGCTAAATAAATCTAAATCACTGCCGTTCAGTGAACCAAGCAAAGAAGTCATGGATGCAATACATAAAACTTGGAGTTTATTAAATGTACAAGAATAAAATCACTCAGGCCCTTCTTCTAGGTGCTGGTTTGGCAGTGGCTGCCTCTTCTACTCTTTCTATCGCTGCTGAAGTTCCAGCAGGCACAGAACTGGCAAAAGTTCAGGAACTTGTTCGCGGTAACGGTACTGAAGTTGCAACTATCGACCCACACAAATCTCAAGGTGTACCAGAATCTCACGTAATTCGTGATCTTCTAGAAGGTCTAGTGAACCAAGACGGCGACGGCAACACTATCCCTGGTGTTGCGGAAAGCTGGGAAACGACAGACAACAAAACATTCACTTTCCACCTACGCAAAGACGCAAAATGGTCTAACGGCGATCCTGTAACAGCTCAAGATTTTGTATACAGCTGGCAACGTGCAGTTGATCCTGCAACGGCTTCTCCATACGCTTGGTACATGGAATACACCAAGATGGCGAATGCGAAAGATATCGTAGCGGGTAAGAAAGACAAGAGTGAACTAGGCGTTAAAGCAGTGGATGCAAACACTCTAGTTGTTGAATTAGAAACAGCGGTACCATACTTCGTAATGATGATGGGCCACACAACAATGAAGCCAGTACACCAGGCAACTGTTGAAAAATACGGTGACCAGTGGACTAAGCCAGAGCACTTTGTTGGCAACGGTGCATTCTCTGTTGATAAATGGGTTGTTAACGAGCGTCTAGTACTCAAGCGTAACGAACAGTACTGGGACAACGATAAAACAGTTCTTAACAAAGTAACGTTCCTACCAATCGAAAACCAAGTAGCGGAAATGAACCGTTTCCTATCTGGTGAAATCGATTTCACAAACGAACTTCCAACTGAGCACTTCAAGCGTCTTCAAAAAGAGTACGCAGAAGATGTATCTGTAGCGGGTAACCTATGTACTTACTACTACATCTTCAATACGAAGAAAGCACCATTTGATGATGTTCGTGTTCGTCAAGCAATCTCTTACGCGATCGACCGTGATATCGTAACAGGTGCTATCCTAGCGCAAGGTCAAAAACCTGCGTATTTCCTAACGCCTGAAATCACAGCTGGCTTCGATCCTGAGCTACCTGCTTACGGCAAGATGTCTCAGAAAGAGCGTAACGCAGAAGCGGAACGTCTTCTTGAAGAAGCGGGTTACGGTAAAGACAACCCACTTAAATTCAACCTGCTTTACAACACTTCAGAGAACCACAAGAAGATTGCTGTAGCGCTAGGTTCTATGTGGAAGAAAACACTGGGTCTTTCTGTAACACTTGAGAACCAAGAGTGGAAAACGTACCTATCTTCTAAAGATTCTGGTGACTTCGAAGTAGCACGTGCTGGTTGGTGTGGTGACTACAATGAAGCGTCTTCGTTCCTGACGCTAATGAAGAGTAACAACACTACCGGTGGTGTTCACTACGACAGCGCGGCTTACGATAAGATCATCGATAAAGCACTTAACTCAACTTCAGAAGAAGAGCGCAAAGCACTTTACCTAGAAGCTGAGGCGCTAATGGCAAACGACATGCCAATTGCTCCTATCTACCAATACGTGAAATCTCGTCTACTTAACCCGCATGTTGGTGGTTTCCCAATCAACAACGCGGAAGACAAGATCTTCTCGAAAGACCTATACATCAAAGCTCAATAATAAGCTTCGATTCTAAAAAGTTAATATAACTATAACGATACAGGCACTACATGCGCAGGGCGCGCATGTAGCGTCTTTCTAATTTTAATTGTCACAGACTGAAAGAGTGAGTTTATGCTTAAATTCATTATGAAAAGGATATTTGAAGCGATTCCAACCATGTTGGTGTTGATCACTATATCTTTCTTTCTCATGCGTTTCGCACCGGGTAACCCGTTTTCAAGCGAGCGTCCATTACCGCCAGAAGTTATGGCTAACATCGAAGCTAAATACGGCTTAGATAAACCAGTGTTTGAACAATACACCACGTATTTGACAAATATCTTACAAGGTGACTTCGGTCCCTCTTTTAAATACCAAGATTACACAGTAAATGAGCTGATCGCGGTTGCACTTCCAGTATCTGCGAAGGTAGGTTTCGTTGCTTTTATCTTCACATTATTGATGGGGGTAACGGTCGGAACCATTGCCGCCTTGAAGCACAACACCTGGGTCGACTACACCATAATGTCGACCGCCATGCTCGGGGTGGTAATGCCATCTTTCGTGTTGGCACCGGCGCTTATTTACCTTTTCTCCCTGCACTGGAACATATTCCCAGCAGGTGGTTGGCATGGCGGTACATTCATGTACATCGTGCTGCCTGTTATCGCGATGTCTCTTCTTTACGTAGCAACCTTTGCTCGTATTACTCGTGGTAGCATGATTGAAACGCTAAACAGTAACTTTATCCGAACTGCACGTGCAAAAGGTCTAAGCTACCGTTATATCATTCTAAAACATGCACTTAAGCCAGCAATGCTACCTGTTGTTTCTTACATGGGACCTGCGTTCGTAGGTATCATCACAGGTTCAGTTGTTGTTGAAACCATCTTCGGCCTACCAGGTATCGGTAAGCTGTTTGTTAACGCCGCGTTTAACCGTGACTACTCGCTAGTAATGGGTGTAACCATCTTGATTGGTTTCCTATTCATCTTGTTCAACGCAATCGTTGATATTTTGCTAGCGCTTATTGACCCGAAAATTCGCTACTAACAGGGACGCATGGTTATGTTGAAGAAAAAAGAAAATTTAGAAGCGATCGAAAAGTTCTCTGAGAGCTTAGAGATTGAAGGTCGTAGTTTGTGGCAGGACGCGCGCATTCGTTTCATGCGAAACAAAGCTGCGATGGTGAGTCTGTTCATTCTTACGCTTATGGTACTGGCAGTTATCTTCTTACCAATGCTGGCTCAGTACACTTATGATGATACTGACTGGTACGCAATGCACGTTGGTCCGAATGCGGATCACTGGTTTGGTACCGATAGCTTAGGTCGTGATTTGTACGTTCGTACTCTTGTCGGTGGCCGCATCTCATTGATGGTTGGTGTGATGGGTGCCTTCGTAGCGGTACTGATTGGTACGCTTTACGGTGCAGCTTCAGGCTTCATCGGCGGTCGTACTGACCGAGTGATGATGCGTATCCTAGAGATCTTGTACGCAGTGCCATTCATGTTCCTAGTAATCGTACTGGTAACGTTCTTTGGTCGTAACATCGTCCTAATCTTCGTTGCTATTGGTGCGATTGCTTGGCTAGATATGGCGCGTATTGTACGTGGTCAAACGTTGAGCCTACGTAGTAAAGAGTTCATTGAAGCTGCACACGTATGTGGTGTAAGCAAATGGAAGATCATTACACGTCACATCGTACCGAACGTACTGGGTATCGTAGCGGTTTACTCTACGTTGCTTATTCCAAGCATGATCCTTACAGAATCATTCTTATCTTTCCTTGGTCTTGGTGTTCAAGAGCCTATGACAAGCTGGGGCGCATTGCTTCAAGAAGGTTCGCAAACAATGGAAGTTGCAATCTGGCAATTGACATTCCCTGCGGCATTCATGGTAGTTACGCTGTTCTGCTTTAACTACGTAGGTGATGGTCTGCGCGACGCGCTTGATCCAAAAGACAGATAACGAAATAGCAATTAAAAGCTATAAAAGATTAAGGAAGCAATAATGAGCTTATTAGATGTCAAAGATCTGCGCGTCGAATTTACCACGCAAGATGGTATCGTAACCGCAGTAAACGACTTGAACTTCTCACTTAACCAAGGCGAAACGCTAGGTATTGTTGGTGAGTCGGGTTCAGGTAAATCACAAACGGTATTTGCACTGATGGGGCTGCTGGCTAAGAACGGCATCATCTCAGGCAGTGCAAAGTTTGAAGGCAATGAAATTCTCAACCTGCCTGAAAAAGCACTGAACAAGGTTCGTGCTGAACAAATCGCGATGATCTTCCAAGATCCAATGACCTCACTGAACCCTTACATGAAAGTAAGTGATCAGCTGATGGAAGTACTTATGCTGCATAAAGGCATGGGTAAAGCAGAAGCGTTTGAAGAATCAGTACGCATGCTTGAAGCGGTGAAAATCCCTGAAGCACGCAAGCGTATCACTATGTACCCGCACGAGTTTTCGGGCGGTATGCGTCAGCGTGTGATGATCGCAATGGCACTGCTGTGTCGTCCTAAATTGCTTATCGCTGATGAACCAACAACGGCACTGGATGTAACCATTCAAGCGCAAATCATGGAATTGCTGAACGAACTAAAAGATGAGTTCAATACAGCAATCATTATGATCACCCATGACTTGGGTGTTGTTGCTGGTTCTTGTGACAAAGTACTTGTGATGTACGCGGGTCGTACAATGGAGTACGGCACGGTTGATGAAATCTTCTACGAGCCAAGCCACCCATACGCGGAAGGCCTGCTTAAAGCGATTCCTCGTTTGGATACCGAAGGTGAAATTCTACCGACGATTCCAGGTAACCCACCTAACTTACTTCGCCTACCAACAGGTTGTCCTTACCAAGACCGTTGTCACCGTGTAATGGACCGTTGTAAGCAAGAAGCACCGATTTTGCAGCCATTTGCTAAAGACCGTCAGCGTGCTTGTTTTTCAGACTGGGAGACTTGGACAAAATGAGTAAAGAATTACTATTAGATATTAAAGACCTGAAAGTTCACTTTAGCATTGCAGCTAAGTCTGCTTGGCCTTGGGCAAAACCATCAAACCTTAAAGCGGTTGATGGGGTTGATGTTCACCTTTACGAAGGCGAAACACTAGGCGTAGTGGGTGAGTCTGGTTGTGGTAAATCAACTTTTGCCCGTGCGATTATCGGCTTGGTTGAAGCGACTGAAGGTCAAGTGATGTGGTTAGGTCAAGACCTAACTAAGATGCAGGAAGTGAAGCGTCGTGAGACTCGTAAAGAGATTCAGATGATCTTCCAAGACCCGCTAGCGTCGCTTAACCCACGTATGTCAGTAGGCGATATCATTGCTGAGCCTCTAGAGACTTTCTTCCCTGAACTTTCTAAACAAGAAGTGAAGGACAGAGTTAAAGAGATGATGGCAAAGGTTGGTCTACTACCAAACGTAATCAACCGTTACCCACATGAATTCTCTGGTGGTCAGTGTCAGCGTATTGGTATTGCACGTGCACTTATCTTGAAACCTAAGATGATCATTTGTGACGAACCTGTTTCGGCACTTGACGTATCTATCCAAGCTCAAGTTGTTAACCTTTTGAAAGAACTGCAAAAAGAGCTAGGTCTTTCGCTGGTATTTATCGCGCACGATTTGTCAGTGGTTAAGCACATCTCAGACCGTGTATTGGTAATGTACCTAGGTAATGCGGTTGAGCTGGGTGAGTCAGATGCACTATTCTCTGATCCAAAGCACCCGTACACCAAGGCGTTGATGTCTGCGGTTCCTATTCCAGATCCTCGCTTAGAGCGTAGTAAAACTATCCAGATGCTGGAAGGTGACCTACCATCGCCAATCAACCCACCATCAGGATGTGTTTTCCGTACTCGTTGTCCACAAGCGACAGAAGCGTGTGCGCAAACTAAGCCAACGATTCAAGGCGATGATGTGCACGCAGTATCTTGCTTGCACGTACAAGTCTAGGGCCAATTTAAAACGGTTCAGCCTGTGACAGGCTTAAGCGCGACTAGTTTTTAGAGTCGCGCTTTTTTTGTACTGCAGACCTAGTTCCTATATTTTGCTCAACAGCTTCATCAAATAATTCGAACAACTAAGCCAACTTCTTCTAGTTTTGAAAAAGTTGGCTTTTTTTATACTAGAGAAAAGTTAGCATCACAGAGGTTTGGATATGGGCAAATTAGTTGAAGGTGTTTGGCATGATGTGTGGTACGACACGAAAGAAAGCGGTGGTAAGTTTGTTCGTGAAGATGCGGGCTTTCGTCATTGGGTAGAGAACAAACCGGGCGCGCAGTTTGAGCCGGAAAGCGGCCGTTATCACTTATACGTATCGTTAGCTTGCCCTTGGGCGCACCGAACCCTTATCTTCCGCGAGCTGAAAGACCTAACCGATCACATTGACGTGACGGTTGTTTGCCCAGACATGATGAGTGAAGGTTGGCAAATGGGGTTACCTGAACCTCTATTTGGCCATACCCGCATGCACCAAATCTACACTCAAGCCAAGCCTGACTACTCGGGTAGAGTAACGGTACCTGTGCTGTGGGATAAGAAAACCAACACCATTGTGAGTAACGAGTCGTCTGAAATCATTCGCATGTTTAACTCAGAGTTTAACGAGCTAACGGGTAACACCGATGATTACTACCCGTGGGAGTTGTCCAAGAAGATTGATGAGTGGAATGATTATATCTACCCAAACATCAACAACGGCGTATACCGAACCGGCTTTGCGACAACACAAGAAGCCTACGAAGAGGCGTATGAAGCGTTATTTGAAGCGTTAGATAAAGTGGATGCGCATCTTAGTGAGAAACGTTATTTAGCGGGAGAGCAGATTACTGAAGCGGATTGGCGGTTGTTCACGACCTTGGTTCGATTCGATGCTGTGTATGTGGGTCACTTCAAGTGTAACAAGCAACGAATTGCGGATTACAAACATATCCAAGGTTATCTAAAAGAGCTCTATCAAATAGAGGGTATTAAAGAGACGACCGATTTCTATCATATCAAGCGTCACTACTACTACAGCCACACTGGTATCAATCCGACTCAAGTTGTACCCAAAGGACCAGAGCTAGACTTAGAATCACCACATGGTCGAGGCTAGGCTTATACCAATTAAAGTAA
>NZ_JBFRMM010000016.1:0-39397 GCF_041470465.1 Vibrio sp. 10N.261.55.F4
TCTTAAGATCCTGTCTATGAGCCTGCCTTAGTTATCCAATTATCCATCAACTCTGAAAAGTCCAAACACAGTTTTGTCCAAATCCCATTTAGACGCCCAATAATTAAAAAAGGGATTGGTATTTCTACCAATCCCCTCCAAACTCTCTTTCTACTTACAAGCTCTCAATTGCCTTTTGAACCGCAGGGCCAATCTGACGCTTACGCGAAGTGACGCCTTCTAGCGTCAACATATCGCTTGTTGGTTCAGCATTGAAAGCAGATTTGATGACTTGGTAGTCACTTTCATCCACCCAAAGTAAGTTTGCTTTTTTGTTCTTGGTGTCTGTGATGGAGAAGAACAGATAGTCTAGCCCGTTCTCTTCTTTGTAGGCTTTCATAGCCGCCAAAAGCTCATCTTTGCGGTCAATCAATTGCTGAGCCGTTAGCGTTTCAGCCACACCGATACCCACCTGTTTGCCACCGTATTTAAAGTTTTTGTAATCCAGCGTCAGAATGGTTTCAGAAGAAAGATGACTGAGATCCGACTTAGCAATCAGCATCTGTTGGCCGAAATCTTCGATATCTGAAATACCTGCAACTTTTGCCAGTTTTTCAGCATATTCACGATCATGCTCAGTCGTGGTTGATGATTGGAATACCACAGTGTCAGAAAGGATCGCGCCTAAGCCTACACAAGCAAGGTGCTTAGGTAGTGTCACATCCAGCTTTTCAGCGTTGTCAGCCAGAATAGTTGCAGCCGATCCCCAACCTCGAATATCCATTTCGACAATTTGTGGGGTGTTAATCGGTGAGCCACCAATTGCGTGATGATCAACCACAGCAACAATCGATGCTTGGTCGATAGTTGGTGCTAGTTGAGTGACTTGATTGAAGTCCACCAGCCCCACTCGGTATGAAGAGTAATCTGTCTCTACGCGTGGTGATTCAGCATTACAGTAGTTCAAGATGAAGGTGGATTCTGGATTGATAGGCTCTGGTACTGTCGCTGTACCGCCATAGATATGAGCCGCGAGCATCGCAGACATTACCGTGTCGCTGTCTGGGCTTAGGTGCCCTGTCCATACGAGATCTTCACTGTTTTCATTGGCAGATTGTTGAAGACTGAAAGCATAGCTTGCTGAGCTAAAAGACATAATTAGGGCTGCAACGACAGGGGTTAGCTTCACGGGTATTTCCTTATTTGAATGCGATATAGAAGCCCATAAGCTAAACACCAAAAATTTCAGAACCGTGTCACTAATATTTCAGATTTACTTCAGTGAGTAACGAAATGTAATTTCCCTCTCTTTGAGAGTCTTCTTCTCCCATCAATTGTACCTCCCCCTTTCTATTACACGCCCGCCACAACCAATTTTGGATTAGTTCAGCTTTTCATTATTTCACAATGAATTTCAATGAACCCTAATGATAAGAAAGCTAAGATACTGATTTATTTACCTCATAACATCATCAACCCACATATTAGAAATAAGATAGTCTTATTAAAAATGGATTATCGAAAGGCACAAATAAGGCTACAAAGCAGCCTTATTGAGTAAGCATAAATGAGCTATTGATTCACCGATATCGAGGTTCTGTTCCTCCCCTTTCCCACTACTGGTAAGGGATCGGAGATGTAAACCAAGGGGAGGTTAGGAGGGGATTCTAGTGTTTGTATCGAAAGGTATTACTATCATCAACAATCTCGATTTTAACAGGCACGGTGCCTTGTTTAACGTTGCCGATTTTTGCAAATGCCTTGTGCGACAGGTCGATCACTCGGCCTTTTACATAAGGGCCTCGATCATTAATTTTCACATCAACAGACTTGTTATTGTCTGTATTGGTCACTCTCACGATAGTCCCGAATGGCAAGGTTTTATGAGCCGCAGTAGTCGCATTCATATTATACGTCTCACCACTTGCTGTGAGCCTTCCATGGAATTTATCGCCATACCAAGAAGCTTTACCAGCAAGAGCATGTGACTTGGCATATTCCTTTGTTTTAGAACTGCCGACAGCCGACGTTGAGGTGCATCCGGCAAGCAAAGTAATAAGAAAAGCGGCAAAGATAAGGTTTAGTTTTTTCATGCTATTTCAGTAGATCTTCTTCATGTAATGTTTATCTATTTTCATTGTAGTGCGGTTCAGCAGTATTGAACTGAGTATTATGAGTTCTCAGCGAAGGCTATCACTAGTGTGATTGCGCAATGTTTTCATGAAGCACGCTCGCTTCAGTCATATTCATGAAAGGTTTTATCTTCAAAACGTCAACTTTAACAACGTCTTAAATCTGTACATTTCTTAATCACTTCATGTAGATAAGTCACTCAGCCAAACATCCAAATACAAAAAAGGATTGGTATCTCTACCAATCCTCTCTATGGGATGTTTCGTTTTTCTGCCTATGGTAGGTAGATAACGCAATTGTCCGTAATCAGTCACCTACGCTTCTTCTCGGCTGTATAAGTTACGCTTTACTGGTTTGTACCGAACTTGCCACAGGCTTAGCTTTAGTTTCAGGCACCAAAGACATCAACCCGGTAATAACAAGAGCAGCAACACCCGACATCGTGACTGGTGAGCCAAATATGCTTTGCACTAGCTTGGGCGCTTCTTTCAATAAATCCGGCACTAGCATCACCCCAAGCCCTAAGCCTAGTGAGATGGCTATCGTCATGATTCTGCGGCGATCCAGTTTCTCATTAGCGATGATTTTGATGCCCGCAGCAGCAACCGTGCCGAACATCACTAATGTCGCCCCGCCCAAGACTGGCTTTGGAATCGTCATTAATACCGCACCTAAGATGGGAAATAGCCCTAACAGAAAAAGAATCGCGGCAATAAAATAGCCGATGTAGCGACTCGCGATCCCCGTAAAATGGATCACACCGTTGTTCTGGCTGAAAGTCGTGTTCGGAAAAGTATTGAATACCGCGGCGATAAGTGAGTTCACGCCGTCACCCAGCACGCCAGCCTTGAGTCGATTGAGGTATTTAGGCCCTTTAACCGGCTGCCCTGAAAACATGCTGTTGGCGGTAAGGTCACCCGTGGTTTCAATAACGGTAATCAAGTAGATAAAAGCGATAGGCAGGAAGGCTTGCCAATCAAAAGCGAAGCCATATTTAAATGGGACAGGAATACTCAATAGCGGTTGAGAAGCAAAAGAAACCATAGACGCTTTACCCATCAAAATGGCAACGCCCCAGCCAACTACCAACCCAACTAAAATCGACGACAGCCTAACCATATTATTGTTACTCAGGTTAAGCACGACTATGGTTCCGAGGACGATGGCACCCAACATCAGATTGCTTCCAGAGCCAAAATCTTCGGCACCAACGCCACCAGCAATATCTGTGACGCCAACTTTAATCAAAGAGATACCAATCGTGGTGATAACGATTCCGGTTACAACTGGGGTGATCACCACTTTCAACTTTTCGATAAAACGCGATAGGACGATTTCGACAAACGCACCGAAGAAACAAACGCCAAAAATGGTCGCCAGCATTTCATCCGGGCCACCGCCATTCGCTTTAACAAGGAAGCCCGCACCTAATACAGATCCTAAGAATGCAAAGCTGGTTCCTTGGACACAAATCATCCCTGCACCAACTGGCCCTATTTTTCTGGCTTGGATAAAGGTACCTACCCCAGACACCATTAATGCCATGCTGATCAGATAAGGAGTGTGTTCACCTAACCCTAAAACACCGCCAATAATGAGCGTGGGTGTGATAATTCCAACAAAGCTGGCTAATACATGCTGCAGCGCCGCGTAACTGGCTGCTTTGACTGATGGTCGATCGTCCAACCCGTAGATCAATTCACTGTTCTGTTCCATGTGACTTCCTTTATGTATTTTTTATTGTATACAATTTACATAAAGGCAATAGAGCAACATATATGCCAATGGTTTAACATCATATTTATCAATCAGTTAAGTTTTCAATCAGTCCAATGTTGCACTATAGAGCAACAATGTCGGCTTGTTTTAGTGCAACCGATAGTTTATCCGATGTTCCCAAATTTAGCCCTACAGACACAAAAAAGGATTGGTATCGCTACCAATCCTCTTTAGGGGGTGTTTCGGTTTTTCTACCTATGGAAGGCAGTAACGCTATTACTCGTAATCAGTCGCGTAGGTGTCTTCGTATGTGTGCGAGTAAAATTCGAATAGGTTGCCAAACGGGTCTTCTAGATAAACCATTTGCGCTTGTTTTAGTTCGTCTTCTGGGTGGTAACGCATGATGTCCATACGAACCTTACCGCCATACTCTTCAACGCGCTTGATAGCTGAATGGAACTGTTCTTTTGGAAGCTGTAGACAGAAGTGGAAGATGCCTAGGCGAGAGAAATCAACTTCGTGACGCTCTTGGCGATCTTTCATTTCGAACAGCTCAACACCGATGCCATCAGATGTGACTAGGTGTGCAATGTTGAAGCCTTTGAAGCCTTCACCAAATACTGCGATACACATACGGCCGATTGCTGATTCGCGCTCTTCCATTACTTTGGTGTTGTTCATTACGATTCTTAGACCCAGCGCTTTCGTGTAAAACTCGACTGCTTTGTCCATGTCGCCAACCATGATGCCTACGTGATTCATTTTCATAACTTGCTCCAAATTCGTTTTTAATTCTGTGCGTTTCGAAGACTGGCTTCGATGTTTCGTTTCGATGGAGAGAGTATATGGAGATGTGACGATTAACTGAAATTATCATAAATTATATTAATGATAATTTTTTTGTTATTTACAGATTTAGCATCAAATCCCAGCTCGCTGAAAGAAGCCATGCCTGCCCTTGCCTACTTACCTACTTACCTACTTAGATACTTAGATACATAGAGGCTTACGTGAATAGAGATAAGCCGAAATAAAGAACAGCCTAAAGAGCATAGCTACCCAAATAGAACGTAGCCCTAGTTTGATAGCTTTTGTCGATAGCGATCTTCTTACGAAGATAGGATTTGCCTATTGAATCTATAGAAATGTCCGATTTCACTAATTTTCGGTGCGAATGCAATATAGCTCCATCGACGCGGGATAGCGTTAAACACTACAAATTAGAAAGAGAGTCGAATCATGATCAACACAGAAATTAAACCATTCAACGCGACAGCATTCAAAAACGGCGAATTCGTAGAAATCACTGAGCAAGACGTTAAAGGCAAGTGGGCTGTATTCTTCTTCTACCCAGCAGACTTCACGTTTGTATGTCCAACTGAGCTAGTTGACCTACAAGACAAATACGCAGAGCTTCAATCTCGCGGCGTAGAAGTTTACTCAGTATCAACTGACACTCACTTCTCTCACAAAGCATGGCACGATACTTCTGACAAAATCGGCACTATCGAATACTTCATGGTAGGTGACCAAACTGGCAACATCACAAATAACTTCAACGTTATGCGTGAAGGTCAAGGCCTTGCAGACCGTGCAACGTTCCTAATCGACCCTGAAGGCGTTATCCAAGCAATGGAAATCACAGCTGAAGGCATCGGCCGTGACGCAGAAGACCTACTACGCAAGGTTAAAGCAGCACAATACGTAGCCGCTAACCCAGGTGAAGTTTGCCCAGCTAAATGGAAAGAAGGCGAAGAGACTCTAGCTCCATCTCTAGACCTAGTAGGCAAGATTTAATCTAAGCCTAGCTAACAAGAATAGCTAAACGGTTCTACAGGCGCGCTTCGGCCCCCCTCCTAAAGGGCAGTCGCGCGCCACCCTTTCAAAACATCAACACCACAATATTTGCCGACTTGCGCCCCCTTTTTATTTTCCTTTTTCAGCAAGAAGGTATTGGTCAATACCAAGACACAGAATTTAAGAGCAGGCACGATTATGTTAGATCAAGCAATGAAGCAGCAGCTAAAAGCATACCTAGAAAACCTAAAAACCAATGTTCAGTTAGTGCTTAGCCTGGATGGCAGCGACACCGCGAACAAACTTCAAGATCTGGCGAATGACATCTCGTCTTTAACCGATAAAATTGAAGTGACTCGCGATGACAGCGCAAGCACTCGCAGCCCTATCATGCAGGTCGTGAACCAAGAGAAAGGCACCGCGATCGGTTTTGCCGGTTTGCCAATGGGTCACGAATTTACGTCACTGGTTCTAGCACTGCTTCATAGTGGTGGTCACCCTATCAAGCTTGAAGCGGACGTAATCGAGCAAATTAAAGAACTCGATCAAGAGCTTAATGTAGAGATTTTTATCTCGCTCTCATGCCAAAACTGTCCAGAAGTGGTTCAAGCCTTCAATATGATGTCGGCGATTAATCCTCTGGTTAAGACAACGATGATCGACGGCGCAGCATTCCAAGATGAAGTGAAGTCTCGCGACATCATGGCAGTACCAAGTGTATTCGTTAATGGTGAGCTATTTGGTCAAGGCCGTATGTCACTGGCTGAAATCCTTAACAAGGTTGATTCAGGCGCAGCGGAAAAGAAAGCAGCAAACCTAAACCAACAAGCACCGTTTGATGTATTGGTTGTCGGCGGCGGCCCTGCAGGTTCTTCAGCGGCAATTTATGCTGCACGTAAAGGCATTCGTACTGGTGTGGTTGCTGACCGATTCGGCGGCCAAGTGATGGACACCATGGCGATTGAGAACTTTATCTCAGTGAAAGCAACCACCGGCCCTAAATTAGTGGCAAGCCTTGAAGAGCACGTAAAAGAGTACGGTGTTGAAGTAATGACTGAGCAGCGCGCTGCAAACATCATTGCAGCAGAAGACACTGAAGACGGCTACATCCACGTTGAGCTAGAGAGCGGCGCAACACTACGAGCTCGCACGGTTATCACAAGTACCGGTGCTCGCTGGCGTGAAATGAACGTTCCGGGTGAGCAAGAGTACCGCAACAAAGGTGTTGCTTACTGCCCACACTGTGACGGTCCATTGTTCAAAGGCAAAAAAACAGCGGTTATCGGTGGCGGTAACTCAGGTATTGAAGCGGCTATCGACCTAGCAGGTATCGTGGAACACGTAACTGTGCTTGAGTTTGCGAACACACTGCGCGCTGACCAAGTGCTTATCGACAAAGCGAACGCAACACCAAACATCGAAATCATCAAGATGGCACAAACAACGCAAGTGATTGGTGATGGCAACCGTGTAACCGGTCTGGAATACAAAGACCGCAACACCGATGAACTTAAACAGATTGAACTCGCAGGTATCTTTGTTCAAATCGGCCTGATGCCAAACAGCGAATGGTTGAAGGGTTCGAAAGTTGAGCTCTCACCACGCGGTGAAATTGAAATTAACGCTCATGGCGCAACATCAATGAAAGGTGTGTTCGCAGCGGGTGACGTAACAACCGTACCTTACAAACAGATCATCATTGCGATGGGTGAAGGTGCGAAAGCAAGCTTAGGTGCATTTGACCACCTAATCCGTAACTCAGCTCCAGTTAAAGAGGCTGAAACCGCTTAACCTTTACACTGAAAAGCTTAAAGCTTTTAACTCAAGCTCCTTAAATATTTGTTAACTTAATTCTTTACTGTTAACGACTTAGTCGACATTTAGACGCCACTCCTATGGATTTAGGAGTGGTTTTTTTCTTTGTGATTTACGCCGGTTGATAAAGCATAAAGGCAACCACCATCGCTAAGCTTCCGCCCAAGCAACGGTTCACAAACATCATCTGTTTTGGTGATTGCAGTAGCTTTTTAAGCATGGTGCCGCAATACGCCCACACCAACATGCACGGTACACCGGTAATCACCATACCCGCGATAATGGTCACGACTTGAATCAAGTAATCTGCATTCGGAGTGATGAACTGCGAAAACACGGTTAATGACGCTATCCAACCTTTAGGATTTAACACCTGCACCAACACACCCGACACAAAGCCTGAACGATTGTCAGTGGTGCTTTCTTCGATTTGCATATTCGCAATCGACCACGCCATGAACAGCAAATAAGCCGCACCCGCGTATTTCAAAATGCTGTATAGCTCTGGGTAAAGGGTAAATAGGCTCACCAAACCGACACTAGAACCCGCCAGTACGATGATGATGCCAACAGCGTTCCCAGAGATAAAAGGTAAAGTCGCAGCAAATCCATAACGACTTGAAATCCCAAGTAATGCGATATTGCCTGCCCCAGGGGTAATTGCAATTGATGTTGAAAATAGCAAGAACGCCAGCATTAATTGAGAGCTCATTTCCTCTCACTCCTAATAAGTAAAGTATTTATAGGGAGAGAGTTTACAGATTCGACTAGGAATTAAATTGCTATATAGGCTAATATTAATCCAAATTTGAGCAAGAATTTTCCAAAATAGCCATGAAACAGAAAGAATCCACCAAAGAAGTATTGGATGACACAGATATCGCCATCTTAGAGCATATCCAGCAAGACGGACGCATGAGCAACAGCAAGCTCGCAGAGAAGGTCAACCTCAGCGAAACCCCATGCTGGCGTCGTTGGAAACGCATGGAGGAAACTGGCTATATCGATGGTTACGCCGCTAAGCTGAATCGTAAGAAATTAGGCTTTCATGTGGCTGGTTTTACTCTTGTGACCTTGGGTAACCATGAAGTTGAAAACACAGAACCATTCGAAGAATTTGTCGCGGTAACCGATTGGATTCCTATGTGTCACTGCATTGCAGGCGGCGCCGATTACATGGTGCAAGTGTTGGCCAAAGATTTGGAAGAGTACTTTGAGCGTATTAGCTCGATCAGACGAGTCAAAGGCGTGAGTGCGATTCAGTCGAACATCTCAGTAAAAGAGTTGAAAAACAGCTATCGATTACCGCTTTCAGATTAGCTCCCTAAAACACATAAAACAAAAAGCCCAGCCGCGATAGATTTCTAAAGTCTAAGGCTCTGGGCTTAACGTTATTATTTACTGGGTTAACTGGCTTAGCTATTCACAAGGATGAGCTAGATGGATCAAGGCTAAACCACCGAGTGATGTTTCACGATATTTCTTGTTCATGTCTTTACCGGTTTGGTACATGGTTGCGATGACCTTATCGAGTGAGATCAAAGACTTGCTGTTTCGCTTCAATGCCATGCGAGATGCATTAATTGCCTTCATCGCACCCATCGCATTTCGCTCGATACACGGCACTTGAACCAAGCCGCCAATTGGGTCACAAGTCATACCCAATGAGTGTTCCATCGCGATTTCCGCCGCAATACAGATCTGCTCATTGCTGCCACCGCGTAGTGCCGTTAATCCCGCAGCCGCCATAGAGGATGATACGCCTACCTCACCTTGGCATCCTACTTCCGCACCAGAGATCGAAGCGTTAGTTTTGTACAGAATACCAATCGCGCCCGATACCGCTAAGAAATCTTTTAACTGCTTAGTATCCAACTCTTTAATGAAGCGATGGTAGTACATCAACACAGCAGGAATAACGCCCGCCGCACCATTGGTTGGTGATGTTACCACTTGGCCACCAGCCGCATTTTCTTCGCTAACCGCAAACGCAAACAAGTTAATCCAATCCATGATTTCCATTGGGTCGTTTTCAACCGCCGCATTCGCTTCTAACTTTTTCAGTAGGTTAGGCGCACGACGAGTTACGTTCAAACCACCATCAAGAATGCCTTCGGTTTCAAAGCCACGCTCCATACAACGACTCATCACTCGCCAGATTTGATCCGCTTTCTCTGAAATAATGTCAGCGCCTTCGAACTCCGCTTCATTTTTTAGAATCATACCACCGAGGCTCATCCCACTATTGTCAGCTTGTTGAAGCATTTCATCGGCGTTTTTGAACGGGAAAGGAACTTCTACCGCTTGGGTTTGAGTACCATTTTGCAGTTCATCAGCAGTTGCGATAAAACCGCCGCCAATCGAATAATAAGTTTCATCGACAATCACGTTGCCACTCTGGTCAAACGCAGTAATCATCATGCCATTTTCATGCAGAGGCAGATTGTCTTTGTGGAACAACATGTCGGTTTCGTAGTTGAAGGCAATGTGCTTGGTGCCCGCTAAATCCATCTCACCACTGTCTACGGCATGACGCATTGCTTGGTTTGCGCTGGTGATTTTGATGGTGTCTGGTTTATTGCCGAGTAGCCCCAATATTGTAGCTCTGTCGGTGTGGTGACCTATGCCAGTCAATGACAAAGAACCGTATAAATCCACCTGAATACGCGTCACTTCTGCGATTTTATCAGCGATTAATTGTGTGAAATGGAAACCCGCAATCATTGGGCCGTTGGTGTGAGAGCTCGATGGCCCAACACCAATTTTGTAGATATCAAAGATCGATAACATAGATATACCAGTAAAAAATCGGTCAATTAAGAAAGAGCGGCATAAAGCCAATCAGGGATAACAGTACAAGCAGCAATCGTCACAACAGCGAACACCAACAAGCCATAATGACTCGCGGTAGGCTTTGCAAACAAATGCTTTTGCTTTTCTATAAATTCATTTTGTTGCTCGGTTACCTCTCCCCAGAAGCGGCTCACAACAACACCTAACACTAAGAAAACCACAGTGCCAATCAAGGCAAACCAAGGCCAAGCTATTCCGCTGTATTTGGCGATGAATACGACGGCCACACTGCCAATACTGCCCGCAATTACGCCTTTCTCGTTTGCTTGTTTGAAGAACAAACCCAAGATGAAAGAGCCAAGGCGAATACCGACAAAAATAGAGGTTAAGCTCGCAATCGTTTTAAGCACTGATTCATTAGAAACAGCCAGTAACGCAGGCACAACAACCGACGCTGCAGCAACCAGGCTCATTTTTCTAGCCACTGATTCATAGTGCGCGTCAGAGGCTTGCTTACGGAAGAAGCGCTTATAGAAATCGAACGTTGCGACCGTCGCCATTGAGTTATAGGTGGAATCCAATGTCGACATTGCCGCAGCCGAAAGTGCTGAGATCACCAAACCAACAATGATTGGGTTGGTATGGTTAAACACAAAATCGAGAATCACTTCGTTGCTGTTTTCAAAACTGCTGTCTTGATAAAAGACACTTAACAGCACCCCCATCACAGCAAAGAACAGATAAACAAAAAATGCGCCGTAGCCACAAAGCAACATCGATTTTTGCGCTGTTTTAACACACTTAGTCGCCAATGTTCTTTGAATAATCAGTTGGTTAGTTCCATACACACTCAGGTGCAAGAAGCTCACAGCCACTACGCCGGCCCACAATGTGGTATCGACGCCTAAGTCAAAATCGAGATTGATGATATTCAAATGTTCAGGAGACAACATCTCGCCCGCATCGATTTTCATCAGCAATAAAACAAAGATCGCAATGCTGCCGATAATCAACACTGCTGACTGAAGCATGTCAGTCCAGATTACAGTCGAGATACCACCCGCATAGGTATACAACGCAGTAAATACGCTGATGTAGATGATCGCCTCAGAGATACTCACTGGCAGCACTTGCACTAAGATCAGGGCTACCGCATACAGAATAACCCCTGCCGAAATACACTGAACCACAATGAACACGATGGAATTGATCGTGCGAGCAACAACGCCAAAGCGGTGCTCTAGGTATTCGTAAATCGAGGTTAGGCCGAGCTTGTAAAACACCGGAACAAAGAAAAGCACAGTCAAAAAGATCACTATTGGATAGTTCAAATGTACGCTCATCGCTTCCATGCCTGAGCTATAAACCCAGCCCGGCATGCCAACGAACGTCATTGCGCTGATGTAGGTTGCAAGAATCGACACACCTGCCGTAAACCAACCAAACTGTTTTCCACCAGTCGAAAAGTCGCCACCGACGCTATAGCGCCTATTAACTAAGTAGCTGATAAACAAAGTAGTTAGCACATAAAGAGCAATAACCACAAAACTTGAGTACGTAACCATTTTTAGATTCCGTTTATTGTATGTCGCAATTAATTCGCTGCCAATAGTACTCAAAAATGGATGTTTTCCCTCAAAAACCCACAATAAGTGTGACTATTATCACTAAGATAGACGATTAAACACTCAAACCACCCCACAAAGCACAAAAACCCAGTTAAATGAGATCAAGATCACTAAAATGCACAAAATGGGTACGCACTCATTTTAAAATTGACTTTGATCACGGATCTAATAACCACAAAAATTCTATTATCTCTCCCGAAATGAAGACGGTGTGATGAAGATAAAGAATCAACACACAATAATTAAAACCAAAACCACCCTATATAAAATAAAGGTTTATCGGTCATGACCATTAAAAAACACATGAGCGAAGTTCCTATGATTCAAAGGGTAGCCGCATATCTAGCAATTCTAGTAGGTTACTTTTTTTATTGTTATAACTTTGTAATTATTGACTACGTACGCCCATACATTGTGGAAGAATATGCTGGTATTAGCCTTTCTGATACCGCTCAGTTCTACACTTGGCAGTCGGTTGGTGCTCTGATTGGTGCTCTGAGCTGTGCATGGTTCGCAACCAAGTTCGGCAAGAAGTCCACACTAATAGCAATTACGGCATTAAACGGTGGTGCAACCATCATCAACATGATGTTTACCGACTACGCCACTTGGGCTGCAATGCGTTTCATCATTGGACTATCTTTAGGTGGTTACTTCACTGTAGCTGTATCTTTGATGATTGGCCTATTTACACCAACGGTTCGCGGTAAGTTGACTGCTTTTGCTTCTTCAATGTTCTCTGTTGCTTTAGTGGCAATGGGCGCTTACGCAGCCTTCATTACAAGTGTTGATGCACCTTGGCAGAGCCTAATGTGGGTAGGTGGTATTCCACCGCTTGTAGCAGCAGCGTTAATGATCTTTGTATTACCAAGCGACAAAACTGTGATCGCCTACGGTGAAGAAGATCAACAAACAACAACCAATACAGCTGGGGAAGTAACCGAAGCTAAAAAAGGTTCTTGGGGTGAGATGTTAAGCAAGCCTTACCGCAAAATTACGATTACTTGTTTACTTCTTTCTGGTCTTAACTTCTACGGATTCCAATTCTTCGGTGGCTTTGTAACTACCTACCTGAAAGATGTTCGTATGTTTGATGGTGCAACCATCGGTTTGATCTTCTCTATCTCAGCATTTGGTTCACTCTTCGGTGCTTGGTTCTGGGGATGGGCAGCAGATAAGTACGGTCGTAAGATCAACGCGTTCGGCTTCATCCTCGCAGGTATCATGGTTTCTATCTTCTTTGTCGCACCTGGTGACATGATGATTGGCGGCCTAAACATGCTGGCTCTTCTAGGTCTTATCTACAACTTCGGCCTGTCTGCTTCTGCAGTATGGGGCGGTTACTTCTCTGAATTGTTCCCAGCACGCTTGCGTAGCTATGGTGCAGCTTTATTCCATGGCGGTCGTATTATCGGCATGTGGGCACCAATGGTTCTTATCTTCATCCAAGAGCGTACCGACCTACAAACAGCAATGTGGGGCTCACCAATCGTATGGATTATCGCCGGCCTACTATGGCTAACACTGCCTGAAACTCTAAAAGGTGGCGTCTTCGATAAGAGCAAAAAAGCTGAAGCAGCAAAAGCTTAATTCGACACTCATACGCTGAAGTTCAAATACGAAAAGTTTAAAGCCGGCTGATAAATCAGCCGGTAACAAAATCCAAATCGAGTCCTGTTCCGAATGTTGACTCGACAACACAAAGAGAAATTATTATGTCTAAATATCAAGAAGCGAAACGCATTGTTCGTGAATACTTCGATGCAATGGAAAACGCAACTCACGAGAACGTTGCTGAAGTTTTAAAAGCACACACTTCTGAAGATTACTTGTGGCGCGGTGTTTACCCATTCCGTGAGCAAGAAGGCGCACAAGCAGCAGCTGACGTATTCTGGGCACCAATGATGAAGTCAATGACTCGCATGCAGCGTCGTCAAGACATCTTCATCGGTGGTAACAACGAAGTTAACCCAGATGAGATTTGGGTAATGAGCATGGGTCACTTCATGGGTCTATTCGACGCTGAATACCTAGGTATGCGCCCAACTGGCAAGATCATGAACGTTCGCTACGCAGAATTTAACTGTGTTGTTGATGGCAAAATCACTAAGACAGGTCTGTTTCTAGACCTACTAGGCATGATGGATCAAGCGGGTTGCTACCCACTTCCACCATCAACTGGTAAGCACTTCGTATACCCTGGCCCACGTAACCACGACGGTCTGCTATTCGAAGACGCGGCTCCAGAAGAAGGTGTTGCGACACTTGCTCTAGTAAACAAAATGGTTGATGACCTGTCTGCTCTTAACGACAGCGGCGCGATGGGTTGCCCACCAGAAGTACTAGCGAAGAGCTGGTCAAAAGACATGATTTGGTACGGCCCATGTGGTATCGGCGCGTCTTACACAATTCCTCGCTACCAACAACAGCACCAACTTCCTTTCCGTAACAACCTGAAAGACAAGAAGTTCAACGGCCACGTTTGTCGTTTCGCTGAAGGTAACTTCTCTTGTTTCTTCGGTTGGCCAAACCTATCAAACACACCAACAGGTGGCTTCCTAGGTATGACTGGCGGTGAAGTACGTGCAAACATGCAAGTAGTTGACGTTTACTACCGTGACGGTGACAAACTGTCTGAGAACTGGGTTCTTATCGACCTTCCTTACTGGCTACAACAGCAAGGTCTAGATGTGTTCGAACGCACTTCAAGCATCATGAACCCAACGCTGTAATCGATACGCTTTAATCCAAAAGATTGAAACGAAATAGTGGCAACCTAAATAGACATCTGATTTAGGTTGCCACGCTTACTGGGGGACCCTTCTCGCTCCTAGTAAGTGCTCCAACCAATTCATTATTGCTCCACTAATAACTGAATCTACTAGTGCCTCATGGATGGGGTACACCCTGCCAAACCATTACCAATATAACGGGCTTGAAAGCACGGTGGCTTTCTACGGCCTGAATAAAGAGAATTACAATGAAAAAGTCGATTCTTTCAGCAGTGATCCTGACAGCACTTACCTCAGGTTCTGCTTTTGCTGCACACACTTTTACCAATGACGCGGGCGATAGCCTTACTTTAGACGGTCGTTTCGACGTTCGTTACCAAGATAAGGGCGGCGACCACAACGGTGAGTGGAACAGCGGTAGCTCTCGTTTCGGCCTTAAAGGTCAAATGGGACTCGATAACGGCTGGACTGGCTTTGGCCATGCTGAATGGGGTTACAACTCAGGTGCTAACGGCGACAATATTTACGACCGACTTCTATACGCAGGCGTAGAGCACGACAAATACGGCAAGATCGCAGCAGGTACTAAGCAGTGGTCTACTTTTTATGACGTCGCATGGTACACCGACTTAGGTCGTGTCTTCGGTACTCGCGGCTCAGGTGTTTACAACCTTTCTGACTGGGGTATTGCATCTGGTACAGGTCGAGCAGAAAACTCCATTACTTACCGTAACTCAATCAACGACCAAGTAAGCTACGGCTTCACTTACCAAACGACACGTGAAGAAGTGGCACTAGCGAGTAATGCGACAGCTTCATTGAAAAACGGAATGGGTGCGTCAATCACTTACAAACCGGTTGATGGCGTAACACTAGGTGCAGCTTACCACCAAAATGAAATTGCAGACCTAGACTCAGGTGTGGTTGGCGTAGAAAATGGCGACAACATGCGCATCATGCTATTGGGTGCGAACTACAGCAACGGCGGCTTCTACGCAGGTGCCACTTTCCATGTTGGCGAAAACTGGGAAGCTGTAAGCCAAGGCGGTACGGATGTAATGTTCGATACCCTAGGTGGTGAAATCTACACTTACTACCACTTCGACAATGGCCTACGCCCTACGTTGAACTACAACTACATGGAAGATCGTGATGACCAAACAGATGGCTATGAGCGTAACCTGCTTATCCCTGGTGTTGAATACCACTTCCAGAAGAACAAATTCCTAGTTTGGACTGAATACCAATTCGACCTAGGTAAAGATCAGCTCGTTGGCAATAAATTCGAAAACAGAGATGACCAATTCGCTGCAGGTATTCGTTACTACTTCTAACGCCCAGTTAGTCGATTCATAAATTCTTTAAACAAAGCTCTGCTCTTACGCAGAGCTTTTTTGGGTCATACCCAGAATAATATTCAACACTCTCTATTAACCCTTATTTTTCATCCAATCATGGCATATTGTATTTTTGAGTACGTACCTAATTATGTTACTCTATGCACAATCAATTTGGTTCAAAAGTATGGTCTATGAGCTCTCCAAAACACTCCACGGCGTCAAAGCCAACCGTCACCTCTAAAGATGTCGCTAAACTTGCTGGCGTTTCTCAATCAACTGTATCTCGTGTATTTGTCCCGGGCAGTTCAGTGTCTGAAAAGACCAAGCAAAAAGTGTTCGATGCAGCAAAATCGTTGAACTATCGTCCCAATGCCTTTGCCCGCAGTCTGACGACAAATGAGTCCAAATTGATTGGCTTAGTTTTCCCAGATGCCGACTACCCTATCCACATGAAAACTCTGCAGCTTATCTCTACTGAGCTACAAAAGCAGGGTTACTCTGCGGTATTGATTCCTTGGCAAGTGGATGGAAACGACAACCACTCGATTCCTAATATCTTCCAATACCGAGTTGATGGCGTAATTGCTGCTTCGGCGACCTTTAATAAGTCGCTTTATGAAGAGTGTGAAGAGTTCAACATCCCCATTGTTCAGTATGCTCGTGTAGTTGAGGGGACTAAGAGTAGCCATGTAATAAGTGACAACTACGCCGCAGGCCAAGTCGCCGCTCAACATTTACATAGCGTAGGAACAAAGTCAGCGGTTTACCTGACAGGTAACGTGCCAACCTACACCAACGGCGAGCGTGAATCGGGCTTTTGCTCAGAATTCGAAGATCTAACAGGCAAGCAAGCTCGTGTTATTGAAGCTGACTATGACTACCTTGATGCTCTAGATACCATTCGGACTCTGTTTTCAGAAGCCACACATCCTCAAGCGATTTTCTGTGCGACAGATAACCTCGCGATGGCAGTAATGGATGTGGCGCGCTTAGAATTTAACCTGCGTATTCCAGAAGATCTTCAAGTGATTGGTTTTGACGATATCCCACAGACTCAATGGTTGAATTACCAACTCACTACCTTCAAGCAAGATTTCAGACGCCTTGCACGTGAATCAGTGAAAATTGTCGTTAGCCAGATTCAAGAGCAAGACACAAGCTTGGTTAAGCTGATGGTGCCAGTGAAGTTCATTGAACGAAACACGACGCTAAAACAGAACCAACGTTAAGACGCTTTCAAACAAAAATCCCGCTCAGTGTGAGCGGGATTTTTTATGATATTTAACTAGTTACCTACACCACCGGTCTTCTCTGCCGGAGAGTCAGGCGTCACTGGAGGCCACTCTTGGAAGGTTGCTAGATGTTGTTGGACAGCCGCTTGTGCCGGGCCAAATGCCCACATTTTTTGTCCCATCCATTTTAGGTACATGCCCGACTCTTCCGCCGCTCGCTCGTATGGGTCACGACGTAAGTTAAACAGCAATGGTGCGTTTAGCTCTTCTTTAGGGCCACTCCAACCGTGGTTTTGCACGATGAAATGCGCCTTCCAATCACCAACACGAACCGCTTGCAGCTTGTCTCGTTCGTAGTAGTAGATCTCTTTACGGTTTGACTCGCCTTTCTCGGTCAGCATATCCACTTGGTTGTAACCATCAAGGTGCGCTTTAAAGCCATCGTGACCTTTCAGCAGTTTTTCTTTTAGATCCGTTGGACCACCAGCCGCAGCGACAAGAGTGGGTAACCAATCCATACCATCAAAGATGCCATTGCCTACAGTACCCGCTGGGATTTTACCCGGCCAGCTAACCAATGCAGGGGCTCTTACGCCACCTTCCCAAGTTGTGCCTTTCTCACCGTGATAAGGTGTCATACCGCCATCTGGCCAAGTCATGATCTCTGGGCCGTTATCGGCAGTGAAAATGATGATGGTGTTGTCAGCAATACCGAGTTCTTCCATCTTCGCCATCATCTCACCGACGTGATCATCAAGATCTTTCATGACCACTTCTTGGAGTCCCCAACCGTTTTGACCGAGCATCGCTTCGTATTCAGGTGACAGGTGCGTCCAAACGTGACCGCGTGATGGACAGTACCAAATAGGTGTGAGATGGATAACGCAGATCAATAAGGATTGGAAGTTTCACGCAACCATTGATGCAGGGCTTGGTAGTGACACCAACTTTACCTCATCTCTCTTAACTGGCGTGCGATACCAGATAAACAGTTGGTCTGACTTAAATGTTGCCTACAAATCAACTTGGGTTGATTACGAGAACAAGGGCACCTTTGAATACGATACCGCATCGCAAGGGTTCCTGATTGGTTGGGCTGCTCATTTCTAGTCAAACAATAAGAGGTAAGCCTGATATCGTTCGGCTTACCTGACAATGTCAATCTTTCAAGAGTTAATGCCGGTTTTAACTAACGAACAAGCAAAACTACCCACCAACGACCTAGTTATTCACAGTGTTTGGAACTACGCACTCTTTCTTCATGATAGTTAAGCCGGCCTCGAGAGTTTCTGTCCAAGCTTGTTCGACGCTTTCATCGTAGTGAGGGTCATATTTTTTAACTGTATTGAGTAACGAATTGAACCACTCGTTGAGCTCAATCTCGGAAATATCCAGCCCTAGGTCTTTATGCCTTTTACCCAATTTCTTTACTGAGTTACGCACGCTTGGTAGACCAGCAGAGTTATAGATAAGAATGATCGAGGCTTTAAGCATCTTGGTTTGTTGCTCTAACCCTATATTTTCAAAACGTTCTGAAAACCTTGGGTTATGCTCGCAAAAATCAGCCAAAAACGTTTCGAGAAATTCTTGGTCAATCCGGCAGCGCTCAAAACTTTCATAAAACAGTTCGTTCGGTTTCATCTAGCCAGTCCTTTGCAAAATTTTGAGTTATCGGGAAGCTAGCAAGTCCAGAGCCGCAACTTAGCCAACTCCGAACCATCAATATGATCTAAGTATACGCCACTGTGGCATAAAATGAACGATGGCATAACGTAAACTACGGCATAAAGTGCGTTGCACAAATCTTGTTTCCATCAGGATCTCGCAAATAAGCCATGTACAAGCGACGCTCGTCAGAACCTCTCGCTCCGGGGCCATTTTCAATGCTGGTACCGCCATTTTCGACGCCAACTCGATGCCACTCATCTACAACTTCAGGAGAAGACGCAAGAAAACCCACCGTCATACCGTTGCCGTGAGTCGCAGGCTGACCATCAATCGGCTTCGTTAAGCCCAACACACCCGTTTGGCTAACGTAAACACAGCGCCCTTTGGGATCAACAGAGCCTTCGCTATAACCAAGCACTTTCATGATTGGGTCATAAAAAGCCTTCGCGCGTTCAATATCATCGGTACCGAGAAAAACATGGCTGAACATAACTAACCTCTTCTTTTATTGAAAGAACCATCTAAACTAGACCTATAATTCGTGTTTGTCTAGGCACGCTATTCGGTCACAACTGTTGCTTAACCCATTGAGCAAACACCTGAAACTTAGTTCGCTGTTCCATGCCTTTCGGGAACTCAGTTAGTCTGTTCAACAATTCGTTGTGCGCCCTGCCCTTGGTCATGCAAGATATCATCAGGATTTAGCAAGTTGCACTTTTGCATACTCAAGCATCCGCAACCGATACAGCCGGTTAAGTTCTCTTGTAGCGATTTAATCTGCGCCATTTTACTGTCGAGTTGCCCCTGCCACTTCTTAGCAACGCGCTCCCAATCTCGCTTAGTCGCGGTATGGTTCATCGGCAGTGTCGATAATTCTTCGGTGATCTCTTCCAGCGTGAAGCCTATCGACTGCGCGACTTGGATCAACGCAATTCGTCTCAACATCGCCGACTGATAACGGCGCTGATTTCCGTTAGTACGAATCGAAGCAATCAACCCCTTGGTTTCGTAAAAACGTAACGCCGAAGGAGCCACGCCACTGCGCTCAGCCAACTGGCCTATGGTGAGGTATACGATGTTTCTCATTACGACACTATCCTTGAGATCATAAATATTTAAAGCTTACTTTAACTTTAGAGTAGCGACCTATTGTTACCTTAACCAATTAATGTCCTTAAACTTTGACAACGGGCGCAATGAAAAGCAATCGTGAACATGGCTGCTTTGTTTTATAGTGGTGTTCTCGCTCTCTAAATCTGACTCATGATCGATTTCAGGCTCTCGGCCATTTCGGCATTAATGATCTCACCCGTTTCTACATTAAAGTTGTCGTAGAAACTTGGCACCGACATCGACCCCTTCACATCTGCATCAAAGTAAGGTGCCGAATTTACCGCAGACGACAACACAGAGTTTGCGCCGCCTGGGCCTGGTGATGTGGAGAGCATCACAACAGGTTTGCCTTGGTACACTTTCATGTCGATTCGTGATGTCCAATCAAACACATTCTTAAAGGCTGCGGTGTATGAGCCGTTATACTCTGCAAAAGAGATGACCACAGCATCTGCTTCGCCAATCTTGCTAAAAAAGCGTTGAGCGTGTTGATGAACACCTGAATCTTGCTCTCTTTTCTCGCTGTAAATTGGCATCTCGAAATCATTAAGGTCGAGCACCTCGACTTGCGCGCCTTCGACTAAACCTGCGGTGTACGCTGCAAGTTGTTGATTAATTGATGTTGTACTGTTGGTCGCGCCAATCGCTAATACTTTCATTGTTGATCCTTGTTCATTTTTCTCACCTTTTTGCACTCATGACTTCAATTACGGAGCTCAAAATTCATAACTGAAGATTCGTAACGTCTGTTTGATAACATCAAAACCTGCACTAGGCGACAAGGTGATAGATTGTGTTTTTAGATTGGGGATGATGATAAAACCTCAAGTTAACTTGAGGTAAAGCGATATTTTCAAAATATAGGAAATAGTTTAAAAACACTTATAAAGCAGTTGATTATGAAAGGTTTAACATAGGTTGGCATTACACAGGAAAAAGTCAGCACACCCAAAATACATTGAGTGTGCTTTATCGAAGTATTATTTACTTAAAGTGATTTAATGGACAGACACCAGAGTAAGCGACACCGGATAGCTCGGCCATTTCGCGATTCCATGTTGCCAAATCATGAGGGTTAAATTGATTCAAATGATCATGCCCACATGCCCTCGCCATCACTTGCATTAATTCTGTCGAGGCTTCAAAGAAGTTCTTAAGCTGGTTCGATGCTTTCTCGACATTCAAACGCTGACGTAAATCGGCTTTTTGAGTTGCAATACCAGCAGGGCAATTATTGGTGTTACACATTCTCGCCGCCACACAACCTATCGACTGCATGGCACTGTTTGAGATAGCGACACCATCAGCACCAAGCGCCATCGCTTTTACGAAATCCATCGGCACGCGCAAGCCGCCCGTGATGATCAATGTGACTCTGTCACTGACCCCTTGTTTATCGAGATACGCTCTAGCGCGAGCGAGTGCTGGAATAGTGGGAACACTGATATGGTCACGGAACATTTCTGGCGCCGCCCCTGTACCGCCACCACGCCCATCTAAGATGATGTAATCGGCACTGGCATCAAGCGCGAACTGAATGTCTTCTTCGATGTGATTGGCACTTAACTTAAAGCCAATCGGGATACCGCCTGTCACCTCTCGAACACGGTCGGCGAACTTTTTAAAATCCTCGACCGTGTTAAGGTCGACAAAGGTGGGTGGAGAAATCGCTGCCGTGCCCGCTTCAATGCCACGCACCTCCGCGATCTTGCCTATGTTCTTCGCGCCCGGTAAGTGCCCGCCCGTTCCGGTTTTGGCACCCTGCCCGCCTTTAAAGTGGAAGGCTTGAACGTTTTTGAGCTTAGCTTCATCGTAACCAAACTGAGCACTGGCTAATTCATAAAAGTAGCGAGAGTTCGCCGCTTGCTCTTCGGGTAACATACCGCCCTCACCGGAGCAGATACCCGTCCCTGCGAGTTCGGCACCTTTCGCCAATGAGACTTTTGCTTCTTCAGATAGCGAGCCAAAACTCATATCAGACACAAACAAAGAGATGTCCAATTTGAGTGGCTTCTTCGCTTTGGGGCCAATAATCAGTTCAGTTCCAACGGGCACATTCTCCAGCAAAGGCTTGGTGGCCATTTGCGCGACCATCACTTGAATATCGTCCCAGTGAGGCAATAGATGTCTTGGAACGCCCATGGAGGTCATTGGCCCATGATGTCCAACCTTGGATAAACCATCACGCGCCAGTTGATGAATAAACTCGACGGTAGGTTCTTCTTTGGTTGCGCTCGCAGCTGGCGACAAATCTGGCGCAGCCGCTTGAATGTGAACCTCCGGGCCTTCTTGCCCAACTTGTTCCGCTGTGAACTGTTTATGAGTGCCATCGCAGAAAGGAAGGTTGTTGGAATACTTACAGCGACAAAGGTAGGCGTCTCCGCTCTCTTCGGCGACAAAGCTTTTCGGTTTGAACCCCGTACCGGCATGAGAACCGTCACAAAACGGTTGGTTTTTCGATTTACCACAGGTACAGAAGTAATACTCTTCCCCTTCAGTTAGCTCCACTTTGATTGGCTTGGTATCCGCTATCACTGGATTCTTCATAGTTCGTTCACCTTTATCTTTTTTATCATTTGATGACTGAAGCGATGGCTTGCTCACAAGAGTAAAGTAAAGGTGAGATACCCAGCGAATTCAATAAATGAGACTGATAGACAAGGTGAGTAAACCGACTAAAAACAATCATGACCGACTGAGCTCAAACAAAAATGGCTACCTAGTAGGCAGCCATTATGGGTGAGAGCTTAGTCAAAACTAATGCACTGAGGGTTAATCAAACAATTCGATAACCAATTTATTGTCTTTAATCACTAGATTGGGTTCCGATGACTTAATCAACGACTCTTGAACCTTGTTGCTGTCGAGTTTGTAAACCGGAGACTGGGACAAAGCAAAACCTATCATCGATACAGCTGGTTTGAGTAGTGTCTCTATTTCAGGCGAAAGCTGTTTGCCTTTTTCTTCAAAGCGCTCTAGTCGCAGCGACTTTAGATATACCTCGCCACTCTCCTTGTCGTATTCGGGAATCGCGCTGAACTCTAAGTCTAAATCCAACCCCATATTAGGCATATTGAACACTTGAACTTTTGCATTGGTATTCGCCAACACGGACACGCGTTGTGCATCGGCTCGACCAATTTGCACTTCTAGATCATCCACAGCCACTTGTGCGTACATCACACTTTGTACACCAACCTCTTGTTCTAGCATCACTGAGTCTTCAAGGTACTTCGTCATTTCTTGCTCGGTAATACTGTAGCTAACACAACCACTGAGCATCAGGGCTGTCACAGCTATAATCAAACGGTTCATTAACTTTGTTGTCATTGGAGATAGGCTCTTATTTTTTAAATGCATGGAACGGATGTTACCTCGAGATGATACTGTAAATTGGTTGTCACAATAACAGTGTCGGATAACTGGGCAGAATGATCCACCTAAATGGTGATGTCGTATCAATGAGAATTGACGAAAATAGTAAGGAAAACAATGACTGCATTAACGATATTTTACGATGGAACCTGTCCACTTTGTGCAAAAGAGATGGCAGCACTGACTAAGTCTGATTCCAAAGATCAGATCCAGACCGTCGATATCTACAGTGAAGCGTTTTCAAACTACCCGCAAATAGATGCCGAGGCAGCCAATACAATCTTGCATGCACTGGACGAAAACGGAAAGCTGCTGCTCGGTTTAGACGTGACTTACCAAGCGTGGAAGCTAGTAGGAAAGGGTTGGCTGTATGCCCCGTTACGTTGGGCGATTTTTAAGCCAATGGCAGATTGGTGTTATCTACGGTTTGCCAAAAATCGATATAAGATTTCGTTTTGGCTAACCGGAAAATCACGTTGCAACGGTAACAGCTGCACAAAATAGTGTTGAGTTAAGACATGCCGCTGGCGACTTTGTAGTAAACGATGCCAAATAGGGCTGCGAACACCAATACCGTAACGGCCACTTTCAACCAAATAAATTTCATGCTTTGTCCTTTTAATTCTGTTTACTGTTTCGCGAGCAACGTTACCACAACAAAACATTCGGTTGGGTAATGATTTATAGAACTTTGTAGTGAGTCTTGATAACTAAGTGAGAACCTTTATGTCGGCAAAAGAAAGAAATCTACCTACCCATCGTATTTCAAGATTCAGTAAGTTCGCCTCGCTGGCAACAAGGGTCGCGGGTAATGTGCTGACGGAAGGCACCAAGCAAATAGCACAAGGCAACAGGCCCAAAGCAAAAGACTTACTGCTAACGCCACAAAACATTGCTCGCCTGACCGATCAACTCGCACACCTGCGCGGTGCGGCTATGAAGTTAGGACAGATGCTATCAATGGATGCGGGTGATGTCTTAGAACCAGAGTTAGCCGACATTCTCTCTCGCCTGCGCTCCGATGCCGATCCACTGCCAACAAAACAGCTCAATCAAGTGTTAGAAAGCGCGCTCGGGAACCATTGGAAAACCGAATTCCTGTCCTTCAATTTTAAACCGATCGCCAGTGCATCTATCGGACAAGTTCACCAAGCCTATAGTGATGCTGGGGACAAACTCGCAGTCAAAGTCCAATACCCCGGCATTAGAAAAAGTATCGACAGTGATGTAGATAACGTGGGCACGCTGCTCAATATTGTTGGCTTGATACCAAAGTCGGTCGACTACAAAGGCTTGTTAGAAGAGGCAAAGAAACAGCTCCACGATGAAGCAGACTATGCTCGCGAAGCTGATTACGCAACTCGTTACCATGATGCATTGAAAGAATACTCTCACTTCGTCGTACCTAAGATTCATCCGCAA
This sequence comes from Vibrio sp. 10N.261.55.F4, assembly GCF_041470465.1. Taxonomy (NCBI): domain Bacteria; kingdom Pseudomonadati; phylum Pseudomonadota; class Gammaproteobacteria; order Vibrionales; family Vibrionaceae; genus Vibrio; species Vibrio sp. 10N.261.55.F4. The sequence goes on from NZ_JBFRMM010000016.1 coordinate 24,747, forward strand.
GTCTCTTCAGAATCGGTGCTCGCCATGGACTTCATCGAAGGCGTCTCGATAGAGCAAATCGAAAGTTACGACCAAAGCACACGTGACTTTGTAATGCACAGCTTACTGGAGCTTCTGTTCAGAGAGTTGTTCGATTTTAAGATGGTGCAAACCGATCCCAATTTCGCCAACTACCTTTATGTTGAAAACACCCGACAAATTGGCTTATTAGATTTCGGAGCAACCCGTGAGTACAGTGACCGCTTCAGCGAGGGTTATCGCTTGGCCTTTTCCTCTGTCATTAACAACGATGAGCAAGTGCTCAACCGAGCTTTAGAGCAAATAGGATTCTTTAGCGAGACAATTCTTCCCGAACAACGCCAAGCGATTCTAAATCTAGTGAAGTTGGCCTGTGAGCCGATGTTAGTTGACGAAGAGTACGACTTCAAAGCCAGTGGATTGGCACAAAGGCTTCGTGAAGCAGGCACCATTTTGAGCATGGAACAAGAGTATTGGCATACGCCGCCCGCCGATGCGCTGTTCCTGCACCGAAAAATTGGTGGCATGTATCTATTAGCGGCTCGCCTTGGTGCAAAAGTGAATATCAGTCGCTTGGTCGCTCCATATCTTATCTCAGAGAGCAAAAGCACAACTAAAAGCGCGAGTTAATGAGACAGTAAATAATACGCAAAGTGATCATTTCATCGTGCTCAAGAGTAATAACCATTACGCCAACTAAAATGAGCCAACCCTATGAAATGTTCACTACTTTGCTCAACCGCACTGATTACAAGCCTCACGAGTTCCATCGCCTTTGCAGCGATCTGTCCCGAAATACTTAATGGCAAACAGCGCTTGTTAAACTCAACCGAAGAAATCGCCTTGTGCGATGAGTTTCAAGGCAAAACTCTATTGGTGGTAAATACAGCGAGCCAATGTGGCTTCACTCCGCAGTTTGAGCAACTCGAGCAACTTCATCAAACCTACAAAGACCAAGGCTTCACGGTTATCGGTTTCCCAAGTAATGATTTTCGCCAAGACAAGGGAAGCGAAGAGAAGACGGCAAAGGTTTGTTACCTAGACTATGGCGTGACCTTCCCAATGATGGCACGAGCTTCACTGTCTGGTAGCAACGCCAACCCCGTGTTTACAGAGATACAACAGCAAGCGGGCGTAACGCCTAAATGGAACTTTTACAAATTCTTGATCAGTAAAGAAGGTAAAGTCGTCGCCACCTTCCCTAGCTCCACATCTCCAGTGAGTGCCACGCTCAAAAACGCGATTGAGCAGCAGTTATGAAGGCGGATTACATGGCAACAACTCAAACCCGTAACACCATGGCCAAACTGGGGTACATGGGGTTAATTCCGTTTTTATTCGGTCTTCTCCTTTCGCTCACCGACAGCCAATTTATGGGGATAAGCGGTGAAACGCTGTTCATCACCTACAGCGTGGCAATTTTGAGTTTTCTTTCAGGGATCTTGTGGGCAAATGGCATCGAAAACTTTGAAAGCCAATCAAGTAACAAAGCACTGCTAATAAGCAACGCGATTGTGCTCATCGCTTGGCTGGCAGTATTGCTTGGCGAACAAAAAGAGCTAGTGACAACTCTGATTCTCATCTTTGGTTATATTGCGGTTTGGCGAGCTGAAAGGACGATGAGAGAAGAGAACCAGAGCCAAGGTCCTGATGGCTACTTTGATATGAGGACTCGGCTGACCTCTAGTGTCGTGTTAATGCACGGTATCGTGATGCTAACCTAGAGCTACGAGATTGTCTTTGAAGTGTGAGCCTTTGATTTAGTTAAGCGCCTTTGTTAAAAACCGTTAGCAACAATCTAGATGATGAGCTTCATCACTAACCTCGGCTCATCATCACCAAAGTAGTTGTCTTCTTGCTTGATGGTAACGAACCCCATCGATGCATAAAGCGCACGAGCCGATGTGTTATTTGGGTCTACAGTGAGCAAAAGCCTAGCATCTCGAGGCAACTGCTCAACCGCCTGTTGCATCAGTTTCCGGCCAACTCCCATGCCACGATAATTCTGGTCTACAGCCAATGATAGGACCCAAAACTCATTCTGCTTGTCTGTGGTTGTCGTTAAGGCATAGCCAGCAATCTTTGAGTCTTGCTTAGCAACCAATAAACCTTTTCCCCAGCAATCAAAGGCCTGACGAAAGAAAAACAGCGGATAGGCGTGAGCGCCAAACAAAGCATGTTCAAGCTGGTAGATATCAGCCAGTTCTTGTTTTTCCGCACAAACAACATTCATAGATAGACCTCATTTAAACCGAACCTCAAGTTTAAACATGCAAACTCAAAGGTGCTATTAACAATATATCAACAGCCTAAAGGCTTACGAACTACCTTAACGAAGATGCCACTTAACTAACGCCTGAGGAGTAGATTAGGTTACTTATGTTTTACTGTCGAATAACCAACAAATTTGCGCCAGATAACGCAAGAAAAACCGAGCACGCTTTGTTGAAACGTTTTGCCATTTGTGGCTTAGAGAACCAGTTTCTGAGGTATAAGCCAAATGCCGCGTAGATCGATATCGCGAGCATTTCTAACACTAGAAAGGTGCTACCTAAAACAAAGAATTGAGTATTTACGTTCGCTGAAACATCGACAAATTGAGGAAGGAATGCAGTGAAAATGAGTATCGCTTTTGGATTGCCAGCAGCGAGTGCAAATTCTTGTTTAAACAGACCAAACCAATTCTTATTTCGTTCGATATCCACGACCGGACTGGCGTGTGAGCGCCATAGGTTGAACGCGATCCACAACAGATACATCGCGCCAAATAGTTTGATCAGGAAAAACAGCGTTTCAGAAGTATAAAGCACAACCGCTAAGCCAGATGCAGCCAAAGCAATCATGCCAGAAAAAGCGAGGATTCTTCCTAGGCCTGCGACAAAGGCGGCCTGAAATCCGTAACAACGGGCGTTGTTCATTGATAACAAATTGTTTGGGCCCGGAGTCATGTTGAGCGCAAAACAAGCGGGGATAAACAGCAGTAACTTCCAGATTTCCATTGGTGCTTCCTAATTGCCAAATGCCGTGATTATAAAATCCTTAAACAAGGTCTTATCGTTTATAACAGCATTTCATATCTTTTGTAACTGCATAAAAAATAAGCACCAAATCTATACAGTAAATTTTCAATCAGTTCTCAAAAAACTGTTCGTACTCGGGTGTCGCTAGATTTTCGGCGACACCAATCTCACCGACGAAATAGATAGCGCTCGCAATTGTATCTATCGTTGGGTTTGATTCTCGCTCTGGGAAGTCGCCAACAGCAGGAACAGATTTTGGCGCAGACACCGAACTACAAACAAGGCTATTACATACCCTGTTTTGATTTTCTAAGGAGATAGCTTCAGGAACGTCAAAGTGCTGAGTGAGTACGTCGTGGTTAGACAATTCAGACGAAGCGTACGATAAGGTTGAGAATAGAGCTGAGAGCACAATCCACTTGTTCATGTATCTTTCCATTGATGGCATTCATTGAATTTATAAATACTATCGAATCTCACACATTATGAACAGTGTTTTATTTTAATTTGCGTGAGACTGCTTACCCAGCATCAACTTGTCGAGCAGAGCTTGCGGGACAACGATCACTGAGTATTTAACAAAGGCCACCAGCGCTATTACACCAACAGCCGATCCAAGAATAAAGTCATGGACATCAACCAACACCAATCCCAGAAGTTGATCACTCGCTATCGCTACTAATGCGATGCTAACTGCGGTTACCCACTTGCTGTGTTCATAAGGTAATTGTTCCATCGCTTGGCTTACAACATACAGAAGCATGAGCCGCACAACATAAGTTGCACAAAGAACCGCGACAACACCCCACACGCCATAAATAGGCGTCACTGTGAAATAACCAATGGCCGCCAAGACCGCACATCCACCTTGAATCCACATTTGAGATTGACTTGAGTCACCGCTAAAACAACCAAGGTTAAGGTAATCCCCTGCATTCTTAATCACGCCGATGGCCAAGAGTGCCACGACGATGGTACCCGCATATTGATAACTGCTGGGCAAAATCAAAGTAATAAAACCGGGTACAGTAAGGATCATCAAACAACCCAACACAATGGCCAGATTAACGCCGACTAGCGCTCTGTCCGCACACTCTTTCTTACCATCAGGTTGTTGCAGCATGGCCACCCGATTTGGAAACCACCACAGAGCATAAGGCTGCAGTAGCAAGCCAAGCAGCAATGCAAACTTGCCACTGACCGCATAGATTGCAAGTTCTTCAACACCAACAAAGCTTGCCATCACCCAACGGTCTAGGCCTGTAATCATGTAAATAGAAGCACCACCAACTAAAGTAGGCAATCCAAATTTTAGGATCTTAGCGGAGTACTTGAGGCTGCCAAATGAGCCCATCTCCTGCCATTGATAACGCAGTAAACACAGCATCAACAACACACTCGAAACAGCGGCAGATATTAGTACACCATCAATGCCATAACCTGCTTCAAGCAATGCAAACGTCATAGCAGCTTGCACACTCGCCTTCATTACATTGAGCATACAAAAGCGCTTAGCCATCGCATTCATTCGCATCAATGTTAGCGGGATAGAAATCGCACCATCTAACATGGTCGGTATTAGCAAAAGTAGGATTTGATAAGGTTGAAACTCGACGGGCAACATCAGTAACAACAACGGCATACTAAGAGCAATTAAAGCCCCACCTAGCACACAGACCAAGACACTCAACGTGAAACAGTTCGAGACAAGCTTTCTCTTTTCTTCACCCTCAGCGACGCCCACATACCGGTACATTGCCTCAACAATCCCAAAGCTAAATAGGATCGTCCCGATGTCAGCCAATAAGACAATGGCTTCTAAAGAACCGTATTCAACCAACGTCATCTTATGGGTGATATAGGGGATCATCACGAGCGAGATCCCTTTCATCATCACGATGCCAATGGCGTAATAGGCAGACTGTTTTAGTGACCCCATAGCAGACACCTATTCCTTACAATGCAGGCATTAGGAAACTTTTACAGTCTCCAATTAGGTGTCGCAATGTGCGTTTTTGAGGTGACATGACCAAAGAACGGAAACTGTAGGCAATAGCCTGTCTATTCTGTTGTAAACCTCGATAATAGTCAGCATAACCTTCCAGTATTCTCGCCTTTGCGATTTTGAAGCTAGAAGCGGGTAGATTCCATCGTTGACTGTCATTTTGGTAATGTTGAAGAATAGTCTCTATAGACTGCAAATTTCTCAATTTAAGACTTTCAGTTTGGGTAACAGAGCTCGCTCTCATCAAGTAGCCAACCTGCACCGAGTTCAACACACCGATCTGATGGTTTTCACTCATTCGAAGCCACAGTTCCCAATCTTCCCCATACTTGATGTCAGCATTGAAACTGTCTGTTTGAGAAAACACATCCGCTTTCACCATGACCGTTGATGTTCCAATCACGTTATTTTCTATGATGAACTCCAACGGGTTCTCGATATTGATGAACAGCTCATCTTGATCTTGAAACTGCGACCAGTAACTAAAGCAGTCGACTATTACTTGGTAATCTTCAGTAAGATGCTCGTAGTTAGTAAAGCTCATCGCGAGATCAGGGTAACGTTGATGAAATTCGAGTTGGCGCTCAATTTTTTCAGGAAACCAGAAATCGTCTGCGTCTAAAAAAGCGATGTATTCACCGGTCGCCTTTTCAATCCCTAGGTTTCTCGCTTGAGGCGCACCAACACCCAATGTGGACAACGTAATAATGCGTTCATCGTCTATAGAAGCAAGATACGTCGACGTTCCATCGTTACTGTTATCGTCAATGACAATCAGCTCAACATCTTGATGAGTCTGCTTTAGTACACTGCCAATCGCTTTCGGCAGGTAATCCAAACAATTGTAGGTAGGAATAACAACACTTACTTTAGCCATAATGACGCCCTCAGATTTATACGTTATATGGCTGACGTTGCATGTTCTATGCCGAGAGTGTCTTGCTATGAAATCACATCTAGATCAGCCACCTACGCGTCCATTCTCAAAATGACGACCAAACACAGATGTTCAAAAAAACTGCAACTCCAATTTGATTATCAATTTGAGAAAACGAGCTACCTCTTAAGGGGTAACCTTCGAAAAGCAATCAGAAAGCCCTCCAAAGCTACGATTCGATCTTGGTTCGTATCTTGCTTTATTGGTTATTACCTTGGCTTGATAGCTTTAGTCATATGGATTTGAGGAGTAAGGAATGAAGAAAGTAGCATTTGTGGCGCCAACCTACCCAGTACTCAGTGAGACCTTCATTCAAACAGAAGTCGACTCTGTGAAAGCGTGTGGGCACGATGTTTGTGTAATGACGTTCAAAATTGAAAACAGTGAAAAACAGTTCGACTACGACATTGTCGAAATAGGTAAAAATGTTCGGAAGGGTAAAGTCGCCAGCATTAACTGGATAGGTTTCATCAAGGCTGTCTCATTTATTTCTAAGCAAACCAGCATGCCGAAAAAGTCACTGTTCGCTTATGGGTTTAAATTAGCGCTGCAACTCGCGGAAAACGACGTCGAACACGTACATGCGCATTTCTGTCAGCACACCACAGCTCACGCCATCGTCGCGGCAAAGCTGCTGAATATCACCTGTTCGTTCGTTGCTCATGGTCATGATGTTTACGAGTTCGCTTATGACATTGAACATAAAATCTCATCGAGTGATTTTGTGGTTGCAGTGTGTAAAGACATGCTCGCTGACTTCAATACCATGGCGAAAGGAAACATTAAGCTCCTGCACTGCGGAGTGAATACTAAACAATTCCAACTCAACCCAAAAACCGAAACGAAACAACTTCGCTTTGTTTTCCTTGGCCGATTAGTGGAGCAAAAAGGCATCCACCATCTTATTGATGCATTGGCGCCGATTGCCGAACCTCTCGACATTCATCTCGATATCATCGGTACTGGCGATTTAGAGCAACAGTTAAAATTGCAGGTCAAAGAAAAAGGACTTGCTCGAAACGTGACCTTTCTTGGAGCGAAACCTCACGAATGGGTAAAAGAAAAACTATCGAACTATGACAGCCTAATCGCGCCCTTCTGTTTTTCCGAAACCGGATGTGTGGATACAGGGCCTCTGGTTTTAAAAGAAGCGATGGCTGTGGGAACACCAGTCATTACCACCAACATCATGGGATGCAAAGAGATCGTCTCACCAGAGACAGGCTTTGTGGTTAGCGAAAAAAACGTGGAAGAATTAAGAGAAGCGATTGAGCGTTTCGCGCAGCTAAGCAGCAACGATAAAGCATCGATGGGTTTAAAGGCACGTGAGAGAGTGAAAGACAGTTTTAATTCGATCAAACAAGCTCAGCAATTATCTCGTTGGATAGAGAACCCAGCTCCATAAGAAAACGGAGCACCACAAAAACAAAAGAGCGCTACATCAATTTGAAATGTAACTCTCAACTTAGCACTGCCCAATGATCGCGACTTATGCTTTCAGTAGCTTTTCATTAAGAAGCCTAACTAGCCTGCTCGCAGTGCCAAAATAGACTCAATATCTTCGATGTCACGATATTGAGCGAGTTGTTGCTCTTTCGATGAAATAGCCACAATCGACATTCTATCGGCCAGTTCGTTACCTTCAATACCAACGTGTCCGTTCACATGGTAGATGGTAATTTTTGAAGCCAGTTCTTGGTAGAGCGCATATGCAGGCTTAATAATATCGAGGTTTTTGATCTCGCCGCCCGACTTAGTCCAGCCCTTTTTCTCCCAACCCGTTGCCCACTTAGTAATACAATCTATCGAATACTTAGAGTCACAATAGATCGCTACAGACAGACCCGCGTTTAGCTTCTCTTTTGCGAGCAAAAACGCCTGTTTAAGGCCATGCAACTCAGCGGTATTATTGGTACCAACAGGTTGATACAAGCCATACCACAATTCGGTTAATTGGTTGTTTTGGTATACCGCTAACCCCGTCCCTGCTTCACCAGGGTTTGGTTCACACGCACCATCGGTAAAGATCTTGATATCAAAAGGCATATCTGTGATTTGCTGCTCCGAAAGAGGCGGCACCTTAGCTTTCGTCGCCTTACCCGCAGAGTTTGGCTTTGTCGCTGTAGAACCTGACGCAGACGACGTTTTACCACCGAAAGCAGACTCAGCCTCGCCTAGTGTTGGGAACGATTTATATCTCGCACCAGCGAAACCATCGACTTGGGATTTACACTCGTTCCAAGTGGTAAAAATACCCGGTGTACGACCTTTCCAAACCACATAATATTTCTTAGCCAAACTAACTCCTTACCAAACCCTAAACACACAAACAGTGAATCAGTACATTAGATGCCACCAAGCTATACGTTGCAAGGTCTATCACTCTAAAACAGGTCTAAAAAAGCTGCGTTCATAACTCACGATGCAATCAACTTCGTCTGCAAATTCAAACGCTTTAATACACTCAGCATCGTTCAACGATTTAATCCGATACTCTTCATAGGCAGCCAAACTTTCAAAGGTAAACAGCGCCAAGGCAATATTGTTCGCCCCTTCCGACGGTAAAAAATAACCATTGTGTTGGCCCCCGAATTTAGCGACCAGAGGAATCCACATTTTTGCGTATGCCTCAAACTCATTTACCTTTTTAGGATCAATCACATATCGAACATAACAAGTAATCATATTTATACAGCCCTTAAATAATAGGAGAAACACAAAGCCTAAGTTGACATTGAAGTTGAAGCTCACGAGAAAAGGTAATCAACCGCAACGAGGTTATAGAACAAAAACACCGCCATGCTGACGCCGATAGTAAGTAGCACATTGCCTGTTTTCCAAATCAACAGACCTGTGACCAGCGCGCCTATCAAGTATGGGTTTTCAAAGCTTGGCCAAAATGTCTGCTCTGGTGCAAATACAATCGGCCCCCAAATTGCAGTAAGCACAGCTGGGCTTGAATAGCGTAACAGGCGACGCGTGGTTTGATTTAATCGAAGCGGGATTGCTGGCTCTAGAAACAGATACCGACTAAAAAAAACAATCGCTGTCATAAGGAATATCGTTAACCAAATCATCTCTATTTCCCCTCCACAATTGTCTTGTTACCGTTGTTTCGCTCTTGGAACGATTCGCTGATAAAGCCCGCTAACATACCGGCAATCGCTGCAATCATTAGCCCGCCCTCAATATTGTTAACCGACATCGCAACCGAAGTGACCAATGAAACCACCACACACACTACGACGGGTAGAGTTCGGATTAATGGGAACACCAAGGCGATAAAGGTTGCTGCGACCGCGAAATCGAGCCCAATTTCATTGAGTGAAGGAATTTGGCTTCCCGCGACAATGCCAACAAAGCTCGCAATATTCCAAACGAGATAAAAACCGCCGCCTACACCCGCAGCATACCAGCGATTAAATTCTTTCTGAGACTGCCCACTACAAATCGCGAACAGCTCATCGGTGAGCCAAAATCCGAGTAATAGACGCCAACGCGCAGGAAGATGGCTGATTTTGTCACGCATCGATACGCTATACAGAAAGTGTCTAGACGTGATGAATAAGGTAGTCAACAACATGGTGCCTAAACCAATACCCGCTTTAAACATACCTGCAGCGACAAGTTGTGCAGAGCCAGCAAATAGAATAGCCGACATCGCTTGCGCTTGAAGCTGATTCAATCCAGCATCTATCGCATATGAGCCAGCTAGAATTCCCCAAGGGATTACCGCAATGCTCAAGGGCATTCCCGCTAAAACGCCTTTCCATAACTGTGTTCGTCTATCCATTGTTTCACTATCCATATCATTCTTTTCTCTCTTTACATTCGCTATTCAATGTAAGAAGAGTGGAGTCGGTTCGATTGTACAAACTTGCTCGATTTCGCGAACCAATTAAGGTGTCCGATTTAGAGCATTTTAATGTATTGCCCCGGCGTGTAGCCATTGGCCTTTTTGAAGTGTCGATGAAAATGGCTTTGGTCGTGAAAGCCAGACTCTTGCGCGGTGTCTGAAATGGTATGTCCTTGTTTCAATAACTTACGCGAAAGCCTTAACCGAGATTGGATTTGATACGCATGTGGCGGAAGACCAAACTCTTTTTGAAAAGAACGCACTAAGTGAAACGGGCTCAATGCCGCTAACTTAGATAGTTCGTCTAGGGAAACATCGGCTTGTGGAAAATCATCTAAGAACTCTTTAACCAGAACGAGCTGACGCTGAGTTTTACCATCGAGTTGAGGGTTAAGCGGCGATTTTCCATGTCGGCTAATCAGCTTAACCAACATCCCATACATCAAGGTCTCTCTTAACAGGCGATTGTCGGATTCATCGATCGTGTTAAAGACCAGCCTCAATTGATTGGCGAGTTCAGGATCTTCAACAACCGCTCTTGGGAAGTAAGGCGCGCCGTAATTGGGTAGGTTTAGCTCTTGAGTGATCTTGGCAAGTTGCTCTGGGAGTGGATACATGGCTCGATACGCCCAACCGCCTTCAGTGGCAGAGTGACCGCTATGAACTTCGTCGGCATTGACCAGAATAATCGCATTTTGTGGCGCAATATGATGCCCGCCCGTTCGATAGAAACGCTGAGCGCCCTGCTCGATGACTCCCAGCGTGTAGCCCTCGTGGCTGTGGCGCGAGAAGTTCTGCTTTTCGTATTCAGCATTAAGAATTTCAAGGCCGCCGAGCTCTTCGGTTATCTTATATTCGGCCTTTTCTTTAGAGCGTTTCTTGTTCTCCATAACAATTCCCAAGCCTGTTGATTATCGAGCGACTTATCAGTCTACTCTATAGTCTCTTTCAGCTTTTGTACAAAATTGCGCATTTGGCGGTTAATACATTTTTTGACCTAGGAATTAAACGGCTCAATAACGTGCTCTAATTGCGAGCAAGATCGTGGTCTTTAAGCAGTTAGCGAAGAATTGACAAATTAACGACTTAATCATGCTCATAATCCCCGCCAATTATTAGTAACTGTTCAGAGATATGATGAAGAAAGCCTTAGCATTGATCTTTTTCTTGAGCCTTACGGGTTGCACGCATAATCAGTCCAAAGCACTAAGCATGAACTCATCGTCGGTTAATACATACCCATAATCGATGTCGAACCTTCAACTGTGCGACACCTTGTATTACGGGCGCTCAAGTAACCAGACACTCGCAGCAATTGGCAGTGAATTCAATCGAAGAGGATTATCCAAGAGTTGGTGCGATACCGAAACCAACAAGCTTTATCTAACAAAGACAATTGATTGGGTAACTGACCAAGTAGAAGACAAAGAAGATTCAGACGAAGAAGCGTCTGCGGTTGTGTTGCCAGCGAATTGAGAAAGATGAAACGTTTTTGAACAAGAAAAAGGCAAACTGCAGATAGCAAAAAGCCGCTCATAAAGAGCGGCTTTTTTAAGGTGATGCTTGCAACAAGTTAGTTTGCAAACATCATAAGGGGTGGGAACCCAGCCACATCCCGGCACACAAGTCACTCGCTGCGGCTGCTCCCTTCCAGGCCTGACCGAGTTCACGAGCTATTGTTGCGGGAGGACCAGGCCCCCATAGATTCGTTTTCTAAGAGGCTTGCCTCAAAGAGTGATTGGATTATTAAGCATCACAGCAACCATTGCAAGCCCTTCCACCCTATTTTTGAACAATTGCGGTCTAAGTGCTTATCCTTTATTCAAACCACTAGAAAATCGCAGGTAAATTCACCATTTACCTGCATTTGGAAGGTTTGGATTGCTGGAGTACTAGATATCGATATCTTCGTTATCTTCTGTGCGAATGATGTAGTCTGTCATCCACGCGGTGCCTAATAGACACAACCATACTACAAAAACTGGACTAGGTACTTCGATACTTGGGGTAATCACCAAAGCCGCAAAACCAACCGTTGGCAGTGTCCAACATAATAGTTTATTCCAGCGGAAGGTTTTCAAGCGCGTCAGCGTTTCCATCGATGCCATGATGCCCGTTACACACAAGGCAACCAAAGCGGCATAAGGTAAATCGGCTATCCATAATGGAAGTATTAAGCCTAATGACCACCAGCTGTGTCGGCTAGCAGGCTTAAGATGATTTGCCGCCCACCAAATCACGATGATTGATAAGGTTTGAAGTGTGGTAACCCACGGGACGCCTTCAAGCTTGCCTGCTGATTGCGTGACCATGATTCCGACCTGCAACGTAGTCACGATCAAGCCAGAAATAATCACGACCGACAAACTACTGCGTCTTGAGAAGACCACCATCAATAGAGGGAATAGTACCCACGCACTGACAGACAGCGTGATGGGCTGCAAAGGAAGGGTTAGACCATAAGTAGTCATGGAAACAAGCAAAGCTAATCCAGCTATGCCCCCCTGCGGTAAAATCCATAAGGCAGGAATTACCATTGCAAGCACCGGGATATCTCCCTCACTTAAACTGATTGCTCTCGCGCAAACAACCGCTAATAATGTGGTGATCAAGAACTGAAACGTTGTAAATACCATAGCCCTCTCCTTCTACCGATCCGTGGTACCATACCAATCGTAGTAATTAACTGGTCACCCTAGCTTGTTAAAAAACTCGATAACCTCGTTAGATTTTTTGATTGGAGAATGACTACTTATCAAAACTTCTTATCAAAAAGAGCGGCCTTGCTCTCAAGCTTTTTCCCTGCGCTATTTTTGAACACTTACTTACTGTGATTGGTATTTATGAACTAGGAACATTTAGTATGGACCAATTTTTAAGCCAAATCTTTGCTGTGATTCACCAAATTCCATATGGGAAAGTAACAACTTATGGAGACATAGCACGTTTTTCAGGATTTCCGGGCTATGCGCGCCATGTTGGTAAAGCGCTGGGTAACCTGCCAGAAGGTAGCAAACTGCCTTGGTATCGAGTGATAAACAGCAAGGGTGAAATATCTTTAAAGGCTGATTCGTTCGACAGACAAAAGCAGCATTTGGTTAAAGAAGGGGTTGAGGTGAGTGATGCAGGAAAAGTTAAACTCAGAATATACAAATGGCAGCCCTAGAGCTGCCACTAATCGTCAATTCAACTGGCTAAGTTAAGCCAATCAAGATGCCTTAACAGTGGCATCGATTTCTGATTAACGAACACCAACCAAACGTAGGTCTGCTTGCTGTGTATTTTCTACATCAGTAATTACTGACTTAATCGTGTCCGTTATGAAACGCAGTTTACCGTCAACATGAATCGATGCGCGCATGTTGTAACGGTGGTTAGCTTTAATTTTGTCGTTGTCGTAGCTCAGCTCGAATGCGAACGGTACTTGCTTACCGTCTGTGGTGAACTCTTGAGTTGCGATAACCGTCGATGGTGCATCAGCCAGTGAGATATCTTCTAGCGTAACGGTAACCACTGCATTCTCTGGCAATGCAATTCTTTCACGGTAGCTTACTGTTCCTGAAATCACTTGAGTGTTCTCTGCAACCACTTCTTGAGAAGCGCTCGTTTCTGATGTTGCTTGGCAACCAACAAGTAGGCCAAACGATACTAAAGACGTAATAAGAATTAGAGCCTTTTTCATATTCAATTTCTCTCAACATGTTTGCCGGACTCGGCAAATCTACTCACCAATTATAAGAGAGCTTTCATATTCTGTCTTGAAACCCTATGATTTATTGACAGATATCTGACTAAGCTAAATGATTAACACCATAATCTGACACCCATTTTACGAAGAGGAATGCTGGCGATGAGTCAACCTTTACAAGAATTACTAAGTTTACTTCAGCTAGAAAAACTGGAAGAAGGTTTATTCCGTGGGCAAAGTGAGAACCTAGGCCTACCACAGGTATACGGCGGTCAGGTATTGGGACAAGCGCTTTCTGCTGCTCGTTATACCGTTCAAGACGACCGTAGTGTTCACTCGTTCCACAGTTATTTTCTGTTTCCCGGCGATCCTGAAAAGCCAATCATTTACGATGTTGAGAACCTACGAGATGGACGCAGCTTTAGCACACGCCGTGTAAAAGCGATTCAAAATGGCCGCCCTATTTTCTATCTCACTGCTTCTTATCATGGCGATGCGCCAGGGTTTGAGCACCAGATTTCAATGCCTGATATTCCGGGACCAGAGAACTTTGCCTCAGAAACTGAATTAGCGAGCCACATTGCGGAATTCTTACCAGAGAAACTGCGCAAAACCTTCTGTGGCGAAAAGCCGATTGAGATGCGTCCGGTGACGGTGGTAAACCCACTGAAACCTAAGAAGACGGAAGCGAAACAATACCTTTGGGTAAGAGCGAATGGCGCGATGCCAGACAACCACTTGATCCACCAATACCTGCTTGCCTACGCATCGGATTGGGGATTCTTAGTGACGGCGCTTCACCCACATGAAGTCTCTATCATGACGCCAAATTTTCAAGTGGCGACGATTGACCACTCAATCTGGTTCCACCGCCCATTCAAAATGGACGAATGGCTGCTTTATGCGATTGAAAGCCCAACGGCAGCGAACACTCGCGGCCTAGTGCGCGGCGAGATCTTCAACCAGAAAGGTGAGCTGGTAGCGACAGCAGTACAAGAAGGTGTGATGCGTTTTACTAAATAGCACTCAAATAAATAGCGGATAAACGCTTCTTACAAGCCCCAAATACGCACAAACAAAAAGAGGCTAGGTTTAATACCTAGCCTCTTTTTTGGTTCATCGCGGAT